>JAEZLD010000217.1 GCA_023415335.1 Bacillota bacterium
GTAAGAATAACCTTTCCCTCTGAGTCCTTTATTTCAAAATAATACCCTGTTCCCTGAAGGTAATCTTCAGGATTGAAATTTCCGTCATAGTAGTCGCTGTGAACCCTGTAGTTATAATTTGTGGTAATACTATCATATATTTTTTGTCTTATTGTATTTAAGGGCTGGTCAAAAAAGCCGTTTTCCCCCATAATAACGATTCCGGTGCCCCCTGCAATAAACATTATCAGGTTTATTACCAGCAGCAGAACCCCTACTGCCTTAGCAGCAGTGCTATATATCCATCTGTTCAAGTCCTGTCACACCTTTCAATCTTATACCCCTGTCCCCATACCACCTTAAGGTATCTGGGGTTGCCAGGGTCTATTTCTATTTTCTCCCGCAGATGCCTTATATGGACAGCAACGGTTCCCTCTGCACCGATGGCCTCCTCGTCCCATACCTTGTTGTATATATCCTTAGGAGAAAACACCTGCCCTGGGCTTCCCATGAGAAGCTTTAGTATCTCATACTCTGTAGGAGTAAGGCTTACCCCATCCCCATCCAATGTTACCTGCTTTTCCTTATCATCCAGCTCAAGTCCCCCAACAGATAATGTATCTCTCTTGGGCATCCTGCTTCCAAGCTTGGTATACCTTCTCAGCTGGCTTCTTACTCTTGCTAAAACCTCCACAGGGTTAAAAGGCTTGGTTATATAGTCATCAGCGCCTATATTAAGCCCTAGCACCTTGTCGGTGTCCTCACCCTTTGCAGTTAAGAGTATCACAGGCAGGTTATGCTCCTCCCTCAGCTTTGATACAGCTGTTATGCCATCCATCTCAGGCATCATTATGTCCATAAGCACCAGCTGTATGTCATTTCTGCTTATAACCTCCAGTGCCTGCTTTCCTGTATGAGCCTCATAAACCTTATAGCCTTCAGCCGACAGGTATATCTTCAGCGCTGCAACAATATCCTTTTCATCATCACAAACAAGTATGTTAAACATGTTTTCATCCTCCATATTCATTATGCCAAAATAAGCCTTAAGAAAAAATAACCTAAAAGCTTAAGATTTCATTAAGATTAGTTTTTTACCAATGCTTGTACAAATTTTTAGGAGCATGCACTCTCATGCTCCTAATATAGGCTGGTCAAACTGGAACAGCGTCTGGTTTATTTCATATATGTCATAGCTGCCTTTTCTAATAAAGTATTCAATAATAATATCAAACCTGCTGCAGTGGGATAGTGCGAAACCAGCCTTTTCAAGCAGCTGGTCGGTTTCCTTCAGGCTGAGCTCTAAGGCTATGGCAAACGCCAGCACTGTATTTTTGCTTGGCCTGTAGTCAGGATTGCTGCGTATTTTTGAAAAAAGCTTCCTGTCTATATTGGCCTTCTTATATACCTCTACGTCGGTCCTTCCTTTTGCATCAATAAGCCTCATAAGCGTCTGGGAGAAGCTTTCGTCAAGGTTCATTAGAAGTCTTTCCAGGGATTCCTTTTTATAAGGTATTTCACACATATCCTGGCATTGGCTTATGGGCATATCTGCTCTTTTATTCTTTGCATCTAATGGTGCTTGGGAATAAAGCAACTGCCTTTTATCCTCTATCCTCTGCCTTTCAACGGCCCTTCTTTCAACAGGCTCAGGAATGTAGTTATCATCTATATATTTAGTGATGGAAGAGAAAAGCCTTTCTCCAATATACGTTGCATCCATATCAAACAGCACCAGATAAACCGTCATTTCGTTTTCACTTAGGAAGTCCACTATAGCCCTTGATGCAACCCTCATTGCACCTGCTTTAGGGTAGCCGTATATGCCTGAGGATATAAGCGGGAAGGCAATTGACTCTAGCTGCCTATCCTTTGCCAGCTTAAGAGAATTTGTATAGCATCCATAAAGAAGCCCTTCCTCGTTATGTCCTCCCCCTGCCCATATAGGGCCAACTGCATGTATTACATATTTAGAGGGAAGATTGTATCCCTTAGTTATAATAGCCTCTCCAACAGGGCAATATCCTAAAGAATCACACTCCCTCTGAAGCTCCTTCTCCCCTGCGGCACGGAATATGGCACCACATACTCCTCCTCCAGCCTGAAGATGGCTGTTGGCTGCGTTTACTATGGCATCAACATTCATTTTAGTTATATCATTTCTTACAATATTAAATGGCATACTATCCCCTCCTATTACTTATAATTTTCCTTCCATTTGCCCAGACTGTCAACTTATCCTTGATTTTTGCCCCCATTCCTTTTACTTAATCCCTCTTTTCTGCCTGGTTTCTTCTCCATTCATTTATATCACTCGTACATTGTGTTTATATAATACATATTTTTTCTTTATATTCTGTAATTGTAAATGTAATATTCATTTTTGCTTATTATGTTATCCTAATTTATATATAAGTAATTATAATTATGCATATATTACTTATATTTAAAATTAACATATCCATTTTTGGTATGATATTCCGTAATATTTTATAATTTAACTGTATATTGATAGAATATTTAATCAAATATTAGAAATATATTGTAATGTATGGTAATTATGTTTATAATTTTTATTAGAAAGATAAACATTTTGTAAATAAAAATATAAAGGGGGCCTTGATGATGTTAGACATTGCCATAACAAAAGTTTCTGCTCCAAAGCAAAAACCAAATGAGAATGACCCTTTACCATTCGGTACTATATTCACTGACCATATGTTCGTAATGGATTATACACCCGATAAAGGTTGGCACGATGCACGTATTGTTCCTTATGGTGAAATATCCATCTCTCCTGCTGCTGGTGTTCTCCACTATGGTCAGGAGGCATTCGAGGGACTCAAGGCATACAGGTCTGCCGACGGAAGAACTCTCCTATTCAGACCTCAGAGGAATATTGAAAGAATGAATAGGTCCTGCCAGAGACTTAGCATGCCGGAAATCCCAGAGGAGGATTACATGCAGGCTCTTAAGACGCTGGTAGCACTGGACAAGGACTGGATTCCTACAAGGCTTGGAACATCTCTCTATATCAGGCCTGTAATATTTGCTACACAGCCTCATTTGGGTGCAAAAACATCCAACCATTATAAGTTCATTATAATGCTCTCCCCAAGCGGACTATATTATCCAGAAGGATTAAAGCCAGTGAGCATTTGGGTTGAGGACAACTTTGTAAGAGCTGTCAGAGGCGGTATTGGAGAAGCTAAAACAGGAGGAAACTACGCAGCAAGCATGAGGGCCCAGGATAAAGCCCATGAAGCAGGCTATTCACAGGTTCTATGGCTGGACGGTGTTGAAAGAAAGTATGTTGAAGAAGTTGGTGCCATGAACATCTTCTTCAAAATAAACGGTGTTGTAATTACTCCGCAGCTGGTTGGAAGCATACTTCACGGAGTAACAAGAAACTCTGTATGCGAGCTTTGCAAACACTGGGGGTATAAGGTAGAGGAAAGAAGAATTTCCATAGATGAAATTGCAGAAGCCTATGATAACGGAACACTGGAGGAGGTCTGGGGAACAGGCACAGCTGCTATCATCTCCCCTGTAGGGCACTTAAAGTGGGGCGACAAGGTAATGAGCATAAATAACAACCAAATAGGCCAGCTGAGCCAGAGACTTTTTGACGGTATTACCGGAATACAGGTTGGTAAGGAAGAAGACGTATTCGGCTGGACAGTGGCGGTATAACAGTTTTATAGATGCTCCTTCTTAGAAAAGAAGCTGTGCAAATATTGCATAGCTTCTTTTAATAGCTTAATTAATGCTGGAGACGCTGGAGCACTTATGTTATGAATATAAAAATACTGCCAGCTGTTACATTTACATCTGACAGTATAAGCTTCATTATTTATCATTCCACCTGCTTTTCACCAAGCTCCTTTAGATATTTGTATACAGAAAGCCTTGAAACCTTAAGCTTTGCAGCTACATAAGGAATAGACTTTTGAATCTGAAATACGTTTCTTTCCTTAAGCATAAACACCACCTGCATACGGTCAGCCTTAGTCATTCTGCTTACAGGCTTTCCTACTGACTTAATACATTTACTTACAGTATTATCTAATGTCATATTGGTATTAAGCTCTGTTACCAGGTCATTCTGTGTAGATATAAACTCCTTGATAGTATGATCCAGGGATGAGAACTGCGTTATATCAAAGTTTATACCCAGGCCCAGACAGTATCCATCACCCTTAAAGTATATGGTAGACGACTTGACCACCCTTCCAAACTGCGTTATAGCCTGTTTGTTTATCAGGTCCGTATCGTAGTCCATATTCTGCATGAACTCCTCATCCCTTGGAAGGCCCGCAATATCCATCCTATCGCCCACCTTGCGTCCTGACACATGGCCATTATATATGGCAGCAATAAAGCTATCTATGTCATCGCAGTCATGTATAACAGTCTCACAATTAGTACCAAAGGTTTTGGCAATCATCTCAGCAGTACGGCATAGTGCCTGAAACATCTCATCCTTACTCATATTTTCCTCCATGAACATTTCCCTATTTTTTGTAATGCTACCACTATTTATACAAGCTGTCAATGATTTAGAGCAAATAGAAATATTTTTGTATACATTCTGTATACTATAAAATCAAAAGGCAAGCCTGCTTCAGGTGATAATTCCTAAAGACAGGCTTACTTTTATTATATCACCATATGTTGGTCAATAAACTTATATTAGTTTTATTGACTTTCTTTGATTTTGGAAGAGGATGATCCATATTATTATAATACAATCCCATTTTCATCAAACTTCTTAATCAACAGATTCATATCTGATGGTATAGAAATAGGCTCGCCACATGCTTTTATGGCATTAGCAACGTCCTTAAGCCCATTGCCTGTAACCACTGACACTACGGTTGCATCGGATGGTATTTTTCCCTCTTCACATAGCTTCTTTAAGCCAGCAGCTCCCGTAACTCCGGCAGGCTCGCCAAATATACCACAGGTCATACCTACCAGCTTCTGTGCTTCCATTATCTCCTGGTCTGTAACGTTGACTGTAATACCACTAGACTCCTTTATAGCCGCAATCGCCTTATCCGCATTCCGTGGAACCCCTACCGCTATAGAATCAGCCAGGGTGTTTTCCTCCATAGGATACCAGGCCTCATTGTTCTTAACAGCACGATTTATAGGATGGCACCCCTCAGCCTGGGCAGAAATAAGCCTTGGCAGCTTGTCTATAAAGCCTATGGAATATAAATCCTTAAAGCCCTTCCAAACTCCTGCAATGGTGCATCCATCCCCTACAGATATAGCCAGGTAATCAGGCATCTCCCAATTAAGCTGTTCTGCAATTTCAAGTGCGACGGTCTTTTTCCCTTCGGAAAGGTATGGATTGATTGCTGCATTACGGTTATACCAGCCCCACTTATCTATAGCCTGTTTTGACAGTTCGAAGGTTTCCTCATAGCTCCCCTGAACGGAAATAACATTAGCCCCAAAGGTCATAAGCTGGGCCACCTTTCCCTTAGGTGCCCTGGATGGTACAAAAATGAATGTTTTTAAGCCTGCAGCGGCGGCATTTCCTGCAAGAGATGATGCTGCGTTTCCAGTTGAGGAACATGCAATAACCTGGGCTCCTGCTTCCTTAGCCTTTGCTACAGCCATTGCTGATGCACGGTCCTTTAAAGATGCGGTTGGGTTCTGTCCATCATCCTTTATCCAAAGCTTCTTTATTCCAAGCAGCTTTGCAAGGCTCTGCTCCTCGTACAGTGGGGACCAACCCACCCGCAGAGGAGTATCAGAGGTTGTTTCCTCAACAGGAAGAAGCTCTCTATAACGCCACATGGATTGGGTTCTTCTTTCCTTTAAAACCTCTTTTGAAAAAACCGTACGGATATAGTCATAATCATAAATAATATCCAGTATTCCTCCACAGGAACAGTTAGTAAGGTTAGGTACAGCCTCATACTCCTTTCCACATCTTACGCATTTACCGTATTTTACATTTTTCACTGCCATTCACCATCCTTTATAAAATGAGACAGACTTGTTACTTGTCTGTCCCTTAAATTGATGCTTGTAAGTTATAATGATTGCGTTGTTTACTTTTGCTTCTCATCGTTGTGAAAACAGACCCCTTTTGTTAATGGCAATGTCAATCGTCGTTCTCTTCTCCTCTTTTTAAATCCAGGTATGAATATAATGTATATTTGGATATTCCAAAAAACTTAGAAATCTTATCTCCGGATTTTGTTATAAGGAAAGCACCATTCTGGTTTAAAAATTGAATTGCCCTGACCTTTTCATCCTTTGTCATCATTGCAGGAGGCTTACCTATCAGCTTAATTGACTGGTCAATGAGATCATCAAGAAGCTCACTTACATTATTAGTTATCCTGTCTGGTTCATTTAGGTTAGGTTTATTAGGAGAAATAAGATCCTTTAAGGCAGTTTCAACTGTAGCCAAAGCTGATATGTCATAATTAATTCCTAAAATCGCCGAAACCTTTCCCTCATTGTCCCTTATGTATACTGTAGAAGACTTGAGTATCCTTCCGTCGCTTGTTTTAGTTAAATATGAAAGATGGTCCTCCGGATCCGCATTGTCGCTACTAAGCCGTTCAAGAACAACACGGGAAGGTCCATCTCCAACCTTGCGCCCTGATACATGTCCATTTTCTATTGCATAAATTGAATGCTCTGCTGTTTGCTCTGATACTCTGTGAACGACAACCTCACAATTACTTCCAAACTGTGCTGCAATGGCCTTTGCCAGTTTTCCAAGCTCCTTCATTTCACTATCCGTCAGCATATACCCTCCTAATAAACATACTATTAAAGTATAATTTCTAATTATATAATATCATAAATGATGTATAAATCAATTCGAAAACTCAAAAAGATTTTTAGGTAATATAATTATTTGTTTGACTTGTGGAAATCCTATGATAAAATATTATTATAAGGATAAAATTCTCTATTTATATTATTGATGGAGGTGCATTTATGGACGTTAATTTTGAAGCGATCAAATCAAAAGCAGAAGGCTACAAGGATGCTATGAGCAGCTTCCTGCGTGACCTTATTGCTATACCCTCAGAGTCCTGCCAAGAGGAAGGCGTTATCAAAAGAACCATTGAGGAAATGAAGAAGCTTGGTTTCGACAAAGCAGAAATTGATCCACAGGGAAATGCCCTTGGTTGGATGGGTACAGGGGAAAAAATAATAGCTTTTGACGGCCACATCGACACTGTTGGTATTGGAAACATAGCCAACTGGGAGCATGATCCTTACAAGGGCTATGAAACTGAAGACATTATATACGGACGAGGCGGCTCCGACCAGGAGGGTGGCGTTGTTTCAGCTGTATACGGTGCAAAGATTATGAAGGATCTGAATCTCATACCCGAAGGCTATAAGATTCTTGTAACTGCTACTGTACAGGAGGAAGACTGTGACGGCTTATGCTGGCAGTACATACATAATGAGGATGGCATAACTCCTGAATTCGTTGTTTCAACTGAGCCTACAGATGGAGGAATTTATCGCGGCCATAGAGGACGTATGGAAATAAGAGTAGACGTAAAGGGTGTTTCCTGCCATGGCTCCGCTCCAGAACGTGGTGATAATGCTATATATAAGATGGCAGACATTCTCCAGGATATAAGGGCATTAAATGAAAATGACGCTGATGAGAATACAGAAATAAAGGGTCTTGTAAAAATGCTTGATCCTAAATATAATCCTGAGCACTATGAGGATGCCAGATTCCTTGGCCGTGGAACAATAACTACTTCCCAGATATTCTATACCTCACCTTCCCGCTGTGCAGTTGCAGACTCCTGTTCTGTTTCATTGGACCGCAGGATGACTGCCGGAGAAACCTGGGATTCTTGCCTTAAGGAAATCGAAGAGCTTCCATCCTGCAAAAAATATGCTAAGGATGTAAAGGTATCTATGTATATGTATGACTGCCCAGCATGGACAGGCCTAAAGTATGAGACTGAGTGCTACTTCCCAACATGGATTAATAAAGAAACCTCTGCCCATGTACAGGCTTTAGCAGATGCTCATAAGGCATTATATGGTGAGAAGCGTGTCGGCCATCCATCAGCTATGGACAAGAGGAATCGCCCTCTCATAGATAAATGGACCTTCTCAACTAATGGCGTTTCCATACAGGGTCGCTATGGAATTCCTTGCGTTGGCTTTGGACCAGGAGCAGAGTCACAGGCTCATGCGCCAAATGAAATAACCTGGAAGGAAGACCTTGTACGCTGTGCAGCTGTTTATGCAGCAGTTCCAGCATTGTATAAGGAAGAAAACAAGACCAGTGATATTTCCCAGTTTAGAGCAGGAAAAACCAATAACAACATTAAATAATATTTTAATATAATATTTTAAGGAGGCTATTCACATGAGCAAAACCGGTAAGCTTGCCCGTAAGTTAGAAAAACTTGAAGCCCGCAACCTTTATATGAATGATTTCTTCTGGACCTGGGATAAAACCAGAGACGAACTGGATGCAATTCTTACAGTTGCAGATGCCCTCAGAGACTTAAGAGAGAGAAACATTTCCCCTAAGGTGTTTGATTCCGGGTTAGGAATTTCAATATTCCGTGATAATTCCACACGTACACGTTTCTCCTTCGCATCTGCTTGTAATATGCTTGGACTTGAGGTTAGTGACCTTGATGAAAAGGTAAGCCAGATTGCTCATGGTGAAACTGTAAGAGAAACTGCCAATATGGTTTCCTTCATGGCTGACGTAATAGGCATCCGTGATGATATGTTCATAGGCGAAGGCCACAAATACCAGAAGACCTTTGTTGATGCAGCAGCACAGGGCTATAAGGATGGCATACTAGAGCAGAGGCCTACCCTTGTTAACCTTCAGTGTGATGTAGACCACCCAACACAGTGTATGGCTGACCTTCTTCATGTTATCCATGAATTCGGAGGAGTTGAAAACCTTAAGGGTAAGAAGGTTGCTATGACATGGGCATACTCACCTTCCTATGGTAAACCACTATCAGTTCCACAGGGAGTTATAGGACTGTTCACACGCTTTGGAATGGACGTAACTCTTGCTCATCCAGAGGGATATGAGGTTATGCCTGAGGTTGAGGAAGTTGCAAGGAAGAACGCAGAAGCCTCCGGATGCACCTTCACAAAGACCAATTCTATGGAGGAAGCCTTCAAGGATGCGGATATTGTATATCCAAAGTCATGGGCTCCATTCGCTGCCATGGAAGAGCGTACAAAGCTTTATCAGGATGGTGACAAGGCTGGTATTGATGAGCTGGAGAAAAAACTGCTTGCACAGAATGCTCAGCATAAGGATTGGACATGCTCAGAGGATATGATGAAGCTTACAAAGGAAGGTAAGGCACTTTACCTGCACTGCCTGCCAGCTGATATAACCGGAGTTTCCTGTAAGGAAGGAGAGGTTGACGCTTCTGTGTTTGACCGCTATATTGATCCTCTTTACAAGCAGGCCTCCTATAAGCCTTATATAATTGCTGCAATGATATTTATGTCAAAGATAAAGGATCCAGTTGCTGCGCTAAAAGCTCTTGACGGCTCTGACAATAAGAGAAAGATATATTAATTAGATAAACAGGTAATTTCCATCGTTTAGTATTATAAGTACAATATAACGAGAAAGGAATATATTTATGAGTCGCATTGTTATTGCTCTTGGAGGTAATGCTCTTGGAACAACTCTTCCTGAACAAGCGTTAGCTGTTAGGGAAACTGCCAAGGCAGTTGTGGATTTAATTGAAGAAGGTCACCAGGTTATCGTCGTTCACGGCAATGGACCACAGGTGGGTATTATTAATAATGCCATGACCTCTCTTTGCCGTGAGGATAAAACCCAGGGAATCACTCCCCTGTCTGTTTGTGGAGCTATGAGTCAGGCCTATATAGGCTATGACGTGCAGAATGCACTCCGCGAAGAAATGCTGAATCGCGAAATAAACAAGCCTGTTACAACAATAATTACTCAGGTGGTAGTAGATTCAGAAGACCCTGCCTTTAAGAATCCTACAAAGCCAATTGGCAAATTCATTTCAAAGGATGAAGCAGAGCAGCTTGCTGCTAAGACCGGCTATATAATGAAGGAGGATTCCGGAAGGGGTTATAGACGCTATGTTGCTTCTCCTAAGCCTATAGATATTGTAGAAGCTGATATAATAAAGTCACTGTCTGAGAATGACACCATTGTTGTAACCTGCGGAGGAGGCGGAATTCCTGTTGTAAGAAGTGGCAATGGCCTTAAAGGCATAGGTGCTGTTATTGATAAGGATTTTGCGGCAGAGCTTCTTGCAGAAAAGCTGGATGCCGATATGCTTATCATTCTTACAGCCGTAGAAAAGGTAGCTATAAACTTCAGGAAAGAAAACGAAGAGTGGCTGTCAGAGCTTACACCGGATATGGCCAGGACCTATATAGCTGAAAACCAGTTTGCACCAGGATCTATGCTTCCAAAGGTAGAGGCTGCAGTGAAGTTTGCAGAATCAAAAGCTGGACGTACAGCCCTTATTACACTGCTTGAAAAAGCAAAGGATGGTATATCCGGAAGAACCGGTACTCTGGTTCACCAATAAATTAAACAGTTTTCGCTGTAAAGTGATTGAAGCCAGAGAGCCTACTGATATGATAATCAAATCAGTAGGCTCTCCTTTTTATACACATACCATATAAAAAACGGTACACTCCTCATGAGAAATGCACCGTTTTTATTTTATAAAACTGTATCCTTATGGCTTTTATCTGGTATCTGTTTTTAGCATGACCAATAGAAAATGTCTCTGTTGGAATTCATACTTTACTATTATTACACTAATATATTGGGAACCTTCCACAAAGCTCATTAACCTCACTGCGTATAGCATCGGCACTTCCGTCAAAATCCCTGGCAGCCATAGCCATAAGCTCTGCTATCTTAACCATCTCAGGCTCCTTGAAGCCGCGGCTTGTAATAGCTGGAGTGCCAACACGGATACCGCTTGTTACAAACGGCTTTTCAGGGTCGTTTG
>JAEZLD010000220.1 GCA_023415335.1 Bacillota bacterium
CCTTAGCTCCGGCTATTTTATGAATAAATACTGTTCCGGCAATTCCCCTGCGGCCTACAGTCCAGGTGGAATCCTTAACAGCCACGTCGTCATTTACAACCACGCTGTCAACCTTGATTCCTTCCATTTCAGCAAGCTCTTTTGCCATATCAAAGTTCATTACATCCCCTGTATAGTTCTTTACAACCAGCAGTACCCCTGCGTCGGTTGCAACAGCCTTAATGGCCTCAAAAACCTGGTCCGGGGTAGGGGAGGTGAATACTGCTCCTGCAACAGCACCGTCAAGCATTCCGCAGCCTACATATCCTCCGTGGGAGGGCTCATGTCCGCTTCCGCCGCCACTGATTAAGGCAACCTTTCCCTTCTTGGGATTGCTCCTAACGACAACGTTGGCACCTTCAAGCTTTCTAAGATACTGAGGATAAGCATATATCATACCCTCCAGCATATCCTCAACTACAAGATCAGGATTGTTGATTATTTTTTTCATGTTTAGCCTCCTTTATAAATATAAATTCAAGGGGCTTGTACAGCCCCTTTCATTAATTTACTATATGCAGTAAATATGGATTTTAGAATATAGCATTGAAAAGGAAACCAGCGATGAGAGCACCTATTATTGGTCCAAGAACAGGAACCCATGAGTAAGCCCAGTCTGAACCACCCTTGTTAGGAATAGGAAGTATTGCGTGGGCTATTCTTGGTCCCAAATCTCTTGCAGGGTTGATGGCATAGCCGGTAGGTCCTCCAAGGGTTAAACCGATAACCCAGATAAGTCCTCCAACTGCTGCAGTGCCGAGTCCATCAGCCATGGTAACCTTACCAAGACCCAGTATACCGAATACCAGCATGAAGGTGCCGATGATTTCAGTAATCAGGTTTGCAGGGTAATTCCTTATAGCAGGAGCAGTGCAGAATACTCCAAGCTTTGCCCATTTGTCTTCAGTTTCCTTCCAGTGTGGCAGATAGGTGAGCCAAACAAGGGCGGCACCCACAATTGCTCCAGCGAACTGGCAGCCTATATAGCCAGGAACCTTCGCCCAATCAAACTTGTCAATGGCTGCAAGAGCTATTGTAAGTGCAGGGTTGAAATGGGCTCCGCTGATGCTTCCGAATATAAATGCAGGGATTGCAACTGCCAGTGCCCAGCCTGTGGTGATAACTATCCATCCGGAATTGTTACCCTTTGTTTTGCCCAGGCATACGTTTGCTACAACGCCATCGCCCAGAAGTATAAGAATCATTGTACCTAAAAACTCTCCAAGATATGGTGACATTTTATTTCCTCCTTTGAAATAAAAAAATCATTTTTTTAAGAGTGGTGTATTAGGATTGTACTACTTTGCCCAGCCTAAGGACCTGTTTACAGCCTCATGCCAGCCGCCTAGAAGCTCCTCACGTTTCTCCTCATCAAGTACAGGAGTGAAGCTTCTTGAAATAGCCCAGTTATTTACCACCTCGTCCTTGTCTTTCCAATAGCCTACTGCAAGACCTGCAAGGTAAGCTGCTCCAAGTGCTGTTGTTTCAATAACCTGAGGCCTGTCCACCTGAACTCCCAGGATATCTGACTGGAACTGCATGAGGAAGTTGTTGGCACATGCTCCTCCATCAACCTTAAGGGCTGCCAGCTTTATGCCGGAATCCTCCTCCATAGCCTTTAAAACGTCATAGGTCTGGTATGCCAGTGACTCTAAGGTTGCCCTTATAAGGTGTGCGCTGTTTACACCACGGGTTAATCCAACAATTGTTCCCCTTGCATACTGATCCCAGTAAGGTGCACCCAGGCCTACGAAGGCTGGAACAACATATGCTCCGTTGGTGTTCTCAACAGAGGCTGCAATCTCCTCTGATGCAGCGGAGTTTTCTATTATCTTAAGCTCATCTCTCAGCCACTGTACTGCAGCACCAGCTACGAATATGCTTCCCTCAAGGGCATATTCAACCTTGCCGTCAATACCCCAGGCTATTGTTGTGAGAAGGCCGCTGTTTGATTCAACTGCCTTTTCTCCTGTGTTCATAAGCATGAAGCATCCTGTTCCATAGGTGTTCTTAGCAGTTCCTGGATAGTAGCAAGCCTGTCCAAAGAGGGCAGCCTGCTGGTCTCCTGCGGCTCCAGCTATAGGGATTTCTCCTCCAAACAGCTCTGGGTCTGCTATTCCATACAGGCAGCTTGATGGCTTTGGCTCTGGAAGCATGCACTTTGGAACGTTCAGCCTTGCCAGGATTTCATCATCCCATTTTAACTCATGGATGTTAAAAAGCATGGTTCTTGAGGCATTGGAGTAATCGGTTACATGAACCTTTCCCTTTGTAAGGTTCCAGATAAGCCATGAATCGATGTTTCCAAAGAGCAGTTCTCCGTTTTCTGCTTTTTCTCTTGCACCCTCAACGTTGTCAAGAATCCATTTTACCTTTGTTCCAGAGAAATAAGCGTCAACTATAAGTCCGGTTTTGTTTCTGATAGCCTTATGGAAGCCCTCAGCCTTGAGCTCATCACAGAATTCTGAGGTTCTTCTGCACTGCCATACAATGGCGTTGTATACAGGCTTTCCGGTATTCTTGTCCCATACAACTGTGGTTTCCCTTTGGTTGGTGATACCAATGGCAGCTATATCCGAGGCTGATGCATTGATTTTTGCCATAGCCTCCCTGGCTACCTCAAGCTGTGTTTCCCAGATTTCAAGAGCATTGTGCTCAACCCAGCCTGGTTTCGGATAGATCTGGGTGAACTCCTTCTGGGCCACACTGACCATCTGGCCGCCTTTGTCAAAAAGAATACATCTTGAGCTGGTGGTACCCTGGTCAAGGGCCATTACGTACTTTGCCATTTCACTTATCCTCCTCTTGGTTATTTATAAATAGGAGGTGGCAGGAAAGTCTGCCCTCTCCTTTTTATCATTTTGCATCAACGTTCCTGGTTGCAACCATGTCCACTCCTGTGCCTAAAATGTTTCTGCAAACTATATCTCCAATGTGTACAGGAGCACTTATGCTGTAGCCTTTAAGAAATTTTGTGCAGTCTATAAGGGACTTTTTAGGAAGGTCTGAGGCACTTTTTACTGAAACCCTGGGCCTTGTTCCGCCACTTACCCCAACAGTTGTGGTAAGTATCCTGGTGGGATTGGTTACTTCCTTTATGGCATACTTCTCACCGGAAGGGCAGCTATTACCAGTTACTACTATGGAGGAGCCATCATCTGAAAGCTCCACCACCAGAGAGCAGCCCATGGGGCAGCCAATGCATGTAAGCTCTTTCTTTTCCATGTGTTAGCTCCTTTCTACTTTGAAGGTTAGGGATTTGGTTTCCGGTCTTGTTTTGAACATATCAGGTGTAAGGACAACATCCTCCATCTCTCCAGGTGTCAGTATTCTCTTTTTTCTATGGAAGATTCTCTCTCCATCAAAGTAAACTGACACATAGGCATCCCTATATACGTCACCCACCCTGAATCTGACAGACAATGGACCATCCATTCCCTCAGGGCTTATAAATTGGGGTACGGTATAGCGAACTCCTTCAACTGCATTAAGAGGAATCTCCCTTCCCCTATTCATAATTCCCTTTATATACCTTGCGGCGTTCTTTCCGGCGTTTTCGCTCTCTATGGTAACGTTGTCCACAAGGTCATGCACATGAAGTACATTTCCACATGCAAAAATACCCTCTGCGGAGGTCTCAAGGCTGTTATTTACAATCGGTCCTGAGGTCACAGGTGACAGCTTTACATTAGCCTTCCTTGACAGCTCGTTTTCAGGAATAAGGCCTACCGAAAGAAGCAGGGTGTCGCAAGGAACATACTTTTCTGTTTCTTTTATTGGCCTGCGTCTTTCATCCACCTGGGCATAGGTTATACCCTCAAGCCGCTCCTTGCCGTGTATCTGGGTTATGGTGTGGCTGAACTTTAAGGGTATGTCGTAGTCGTTCAGGCACTGGACAATGTTTCGCTTAAGGCCGCTAGAGTAGGGGAGAAGCTCAAGCACCGCTTTAACCCTTGCTCCTTCAAGAATCATCCTGCGGGCCATTATGAGTCCGATGTCCCCTGAGCCTAAGACCACTATTTCCTTTCCTGGCATATAGCCTTCCATGTTAACGAACCTCTGGGCTGCTCCTGCAGTCATTATGCCTGAGCATCTGGTTCCCGGAATGTTAAGGGCTCCCCTTGGACGCTCCCTGCAGCCCATGGCAAGTATTATTGCCTTGGCCTGTATTTCTATAAGACCCTCATGGGGGTTAATAGCGTATATGGTTTTTTCTGGAGTCACATCTATGACCATGGTATTAAGCTTGTATTCCACATTCAGCTCATGACATTTATCTATAAACCTTTGGGCATATTCTGGGCCTGTAAGCTCTTCCTTGAAGGTATGGAGTCCGAAGCCATTGTGTATGCACTGATTAAGTATGCCTCCCATGACCTCGTCCCTGTCTATCATAAGAAGGCTTTCGCAGCCCTCCTCCTTTGCGGCAGCGGCTGCTGCCAGACCTGCAGGACCTGCACCTATTATTACAAGATCATAATTTAACATGGCGGACCTCCTTCCTAAAAATCCTCTTTGTTAGTCCCCAGAAGAATCCTGGAGTCTCCGCCGAACTTGGTTATCGCAAGATAGGAAAGCCCAAGCTCTGACTGCAGCAGCTCCATTACCCTTGATATGCAGAAGCCCTGCTGGCATCTTCCGGCACCCGCACGGGTACGCCTTTTTATGCCGTCAAGGTTTGTGGCTCCTAAGGGACGCCTTATGGCATCTAGTATCTCTCCCTCGGTTACTGACTCGCACCTGCAGACTATTCTGCCATATTCAGGATGCTCCTTCAGCATCGCCCTCTTCTCGTCTATGGACATGTCGCTGAACCTTCTTATTCCCTTTCTTATGGGGTTAAAGGATGGGTTCATCTTAGGATGAAGCTTTTCCTTAACAATATCCCTTACCATCTCTCCTATAAGAGGGGAGGAGGTAAGTCCCGGGGATTCAATGGCGGCTGCATTTATAAAGCCGGGGGCATCTTCGGCTTCCCCTATTATGAAGTCATCCCTGTCACCAACAGACCTGAGGCCTGTAAAGGAGGTGATAATGCTTCCCATAGGCAGCTGTCTTACGCTAAGCAGGGCCTTTGCAACGATTTCATCCAAGCCCTCTCTTGTGGTGGACTTATCCTCTTTATCCTCGATGTTGACGGCATTAGGTCCAACAATCAGATTTCCATCAACAGTAGGGGAAACAAGAATTCCTTTTCCCAGCTTTGTAGGAAGCTGGAACAGGGTGGCTTTTGCTATATTTCCTACATATTTGTCAAAAAGGTGGTATTCACCCCTTCTTGGAGTTATTTTGAAGATTTTTTTACTTACAAAGCTGTTCATTTTGTCGCTGTAAAGCCCGGCAGCATTAATAATCAGACGGGTATCATAGCTCTCAGATGGGGTCTCAACCCTGTAGCCCTCAGAGATCCTGGTTATGCCAGTCACCTCAGAGTTGAACTTAAACTTCACCCCATTGGTACAGGCATTTTCAGCAAAGGCAATGGTCATGCTGAAGGGACACACTATGCCTCCGGTGGGAGCATAAAGTGCAGCTACAACACTGTCAGTAACCTGAGGTTCCATCTCACGTACCTGGTCTCCGGTGAGTATCTTCATGTCAGGAACACCATTTGCAATGCCCTTGTCATAGAGCTCAGTGAGGCCGCCCATGTCCTTTTCATCAAAGCAAAGTACGAGGGAACCGTTCCTTTTAAAATGGAAGTCAAGTTCTTTGGATAGCTTGTCGAACAGGGTGTTGGCAGGAGCGTTGAGCTTTCCCTTAAGGGTTCCAGGCTTTGCATCGAAGCCCGCATGGACTATGGCACTGTTGGCCTTGCTGCTTCCCATGCAAACGTCGCTTCCCTTTTCAAGTACAAGTGTACTAAGGGAGAAACGGGAAACCTCTCTGGCAATTGCACAGCCTACGACTCCAGCACCGATGATTACAATATCATACATGTAATTCACCTCTATAAAATTTAGATTATTGATATGAAACAGGAAAGGATATAGCTGTCTGTACAAACTTTGCTATGAAAGAGGGAATGGAAAAGCTAATGATTATGCATATTATTTATTACAAACATATTGCACAAAATGAAAATCCAGAAATAAACCAAAAAGTAAATAAATGGGAAATATGGTATAATTAGATTATAAACACAGTTTATACCATAAATCAATATAATATGGAAAAAATAGTTATAATTACGGATATTAAGTTATTGAAATATTTGGAAATAGCAATCAAAGCCTTGCACAGAATAATGGAACAGGCGGGGCCTGCTCCTATAAATAAAGTTCAAGCTGCAGCTTATAATTATATTCTTGTACAAGAGGATGTTATACTTTAGGAAGCTTCAAGCCTTCCAGAACCTCTGAAACCTTTT
>JAEZLD010000030.1 GCA_023415335.1 Bacillota bacterium
CAGGAGCCTTATAAAGCAGGATGGGGTTATATTTATAAACCCAGGCAGCATAGGAGTACCCAAGGGTGACGGCCAGCCATCCATAGCAATATACGAGGATGGAAATGTTAGATTTATTAATGTTGAAACAGTAAAAGTAATCCAAATGCAGGTGGCTGCAGAGGATGAATAGGAGGGGTTATAATGGATTTAAAGAAAATGCGGGAGTCTGCAAAGGAAAACCTTAGGGGAAGCTGCAGGGTATGCCCTGTATGTAACGGAAGGGCTTGTGCAGGAGAGGTTCCAGGTATGGGAGGTACCGGATCGGGAGCGGCATTTACTGCTAACTATGAGGCACTGCAGGCTATTAATCTGAACATGAGAGTAATACATGACGCAAAGGAGCCTTCAATGGAAAGGGAGTTCTTTGGTAAAAAGTTCAGCATTCCTGTTTTTGCAGCCCCTGTTACTGGGACAACCCTTAACATGGGCGGAAAACTGAACGAAAGAGAATATATTTCAGCTGTAATAAAGGGCTGTATAGAAGCAGGAATATATCCTATGGTTGGGGATACTGCTGTAGATGCCTTCCTTCCAACAAATCTGGAGGAACTCAGTAAGGCAGGAGGGCGTGGAATTGCCATAATAAAGCCCTGGGAGAATGAGAATGTGATGGGCAAGCTAAAGCTGGCAGAGGAGGCTGGAGTATTTGCAGTAGGCATGGATATTGACGCTGCAGGACTCATAACACTGGCTCTCCATGGAAAGCCTGTGGGGCCTAAGACCATGGAGGAAATAAAGGAATTGGTTGAAGGTACAAAGCTTCCTTTTATACTTAAGGGTATAATGACTGTGGAGGATGCCCTTTTAGCAGTGGAAACCGGAGCGTCAGCCATAGTGGTATCCAACCATGGCGGAAGGGTACTGGATCAGACTCCAGGGGTGGCAGAGGTGCTTCCTGAAATATCCAAGGCGGTAAAGGGTAAGATAACCATACTGGCAGACGGTGGGGTAAGAACTGGAATTGATGTGCTTAAGATGCTTGCCCTTGGAGCCGATGGAGTGCTTATAGGAAGGCCATTTGTGACCGCATCCTTTGGTGGAGGCGCAGAGGGAGTTAAGTCATATATAGATAATTTAGCATCCCAGCTTAAGGTAGCAATGATACTTACTGGATGTAAAGATATAGAAAGCATTGATAATAGGGTTTTAAGATAAAACAAGGTTAAGTAAGAAGTAATGGGGAATAGTGAATAGGTATGGTAGAAACGCCCGTCTGGATGCAGGGGGGCGTTTCGTCATTGTAAAGTATGTCAAGAAGATAATATATTTAGAAACCTTCATGTGGCAGGCTGAAAAGGTTTTATTATACGTTTGGTATTTGATTATGTACGGACTATATATAAGCTTAATATAATGAAGTGAGGGGGGTGAGAGGCTTGGGGGATAAAGAAGCCGTTAGTGTTGAGGAGCTGCTGGGACAAGTGGATACGGCCTTTATAGAAAATCTGGCACAGATTCTGGCAGTAGATGGTCCTGAGGAAGAGGAATTCATATCTCCTGTTAGTGAAACCACCCGGAGTATTGTAAGGATTGGACAGACGTTGCTTTTAATAGGGGTAACCATAGATTATACAAATACAAATCCTGGTATTTTAATTTTTAGTGCCTCTATAAAGCTGTTTGCAGGCTTCCTTTTTATTTATGCAGCCTTAAGGGAAAGTCTGGAGCAGACAACTGTATCAGGAGGAACCACCAAGGCCAATAGGTGGAAGGTTACAGGTTCAATAATTACTACAGTTGGCGCAATAATATTGTTTGCTGCACTCTTAAGGGAAACAGCAATAACAGAAGCTACAGGAAAAACGGGTCAGGCACAGATTCCTGTCTTCTTTGGAGGAACAGGAGCATTTAATATACAGTAGTATTATGTGGGTAGGCAGTGAGAAGTTATGTACTTCTGCTGCCTCTTTTACTTGTGGAGAAAATGTTACAAAAAAGTAACGCAATTACAGAAAACATAAGATAGAATAACGAAGTGAAAGCAATCTGTGTGCTTCATTATAAAAACCAGCCCAAATGAGATAATATAGGAATTAAGGAAAAAAAACCAAGTGATATAATTGATAAGTATTTGTTGTAATGCATTATAGACTTTATGGTTTGTGGGTTTAAACTATAATATGTTCATGTTGTAAATGGGAGGGAAAAAAATGTATCCAATTATTTTAATTTTACTTCCGTTGTTTTTTGCTGTTGCTTACCAGATAAGCAGCAGCGAAAAGCATTATAAGGTAGTATCAATATTTATGCTGATAGTCTTGAGTACTGCAGCCATATATGTAGTATCAAAGGGTACTGCAATGCCCCAAATATCTGAAGGGCTTTATGAGGCTGTTGAACTATCCATCAAGGGCCTTGAAATCATTATTATAGGATTCCTATACTATGTAACTATAAAATATAAAAAATGGGGAGTATTATCACTTACTGCTGTACAGACAGTCATTACCCTGTATACCCTGTTTTTTACTCCTGAAACAACAGGTGGGGAATCTTTATTCTCCTTTAATATAGATATGCTAACGCTGGTTATGGTGCTTATTATTAATATAGTAGGCAGCCTTATTGTGGTCTTTTCCAACGGATATATGTCACAATATGAGCAGCATAGGAATCTAAAAAACAGACAGAGATTCTACTATACCGTAATATGTATATTTATAGCTGCAATGAACGGAATAGTGCTCTGCAATATGCTTTCGTGGATATATTTCTTCTGGGAGATAACTACGCTAACATCGTTCCTTCTTATTTTTTATAATAAGGATAAGGAAGCAGAGAAAAGTGCCTTCAGAGCGCTTATGATAAATCTTATAGGAGGAATAGCTTTCTCCCTTGGAATAATACTTTATCAGAAGCTTATGGATATTAGTACATTAAGTCAGATTGCTGAAATTAAGAATACCGGCTCATATTATATCCCGGTTTTTCTTCTATGTATCGCAGGCTTTACCAAGGCAGCACAGCTGCCCTTTCAAAGCTGGCTTCTTGGTGCCATGGTTGCCCCTACGCCTGTTTCAGCGCTGTTGCATTCTAGTACCATGGTAAAGGCGGGGGTTTACTTAATCATTGAGCTGTCACCTGCTTATGCAGGTACCTCTCTTGGAATAATAATAGCCATATATGGAGGACTGACCTTCCTTATATGTGCAATGCTGGCTCTTACACAGAGGAATGCTAAAAGGCTGCTGGCTTATTCCACTATCTCTAACCTTGGTCTTATTATAGCCAGTGCAGGATTAGGGACAAGTATTGCCATTTCATCAGCAATAATGCTTATAATATTCCATGCACTATCTAAGGCATTGCTTTTCCTATGTGCAGGAGAAATAGAGCATGCTATTGGCAGTAGGGATATAGAGGATATGATGGGCCTTCTTGGGAGGGCACCTGTTCTGACGATCATAACAGCTATTGGAATGATGTCCATGGTGCTTCCTCCTTTCGGGATGCTTATAACTAAATGGATATCTATAGAAGCCTCAGCTTACAATCCTGTTGTTGCATTACTTCTTATATTTGGAAGTGCGTTTACAACCGCCTTTTGGTTGAAGTGGCTTGGTACAATAATGGCGTATCCGGCAAACAGCCTGAGGCCAAAGAGAAGAATTGAATTTTATACCTTTACTCCGGTGCTGCTGCTTTCTCTGTTAATCATAGGCGCTAGCATAGCAATAACACCCATATTTAACAGCTTTGTATCCCCTGAGGTAAGTGCTCTTATAAACGGAACAAATCAGCTGGTAGGGCATAATGGGAAGGTGTATTCAGAGCTGGGCACCTTCAATGGAGGAGCCGTTATCGGACTTGTTGCGCTCTTGACTGTAGCAGTAATAGTATTTAGAAGGTTTATTTTTTCCCCAAAGCTTAAAAAAATATATGTATGCGGAGAAAATGTGGGGCCTTCTGCTCAAAATACGAAATTCAGGGACGGATTTGGAAGCAGGGTTATTGCAGATACGTCAAACCTTTACTTTACAAAGTATATAAATGAAAACAGGGTAATACTTTATTCTTCAGGAATTGCATGTGCTATGCTTATTGCTGTAATTGTGGGAGGGATAGTGAGATTATGATAAATAACATATTGAAGATACTTGGAGTATTAATTATCTCTCCTATTGCGGGGGGTATAATGGCAGGTCTGGACAGAAAGGTAACTGCCAGACTTCAGGGAAGGGTGGGTCCTCCAATACTGCAACCATTATATGATGTGATTAAGCTTTTATTAAAGGAAAATATAGCCGTAAGCAGATTTCAAAATATATATGTACTTATATACCTTGCATTTATAGCTGCCAGTGTGGTAATGCTTACAATGGAAACAGACCTGCTGACAATTGTTTTTGTTTTTACAGTAGCAAATGTAGCCCTTATCACAGGTGCAATGGGTACGGGCTCACCCTATGCGAAGGTAGGGGCACTCCGTGAGATCATAGCAATGCTTTGCTATGAACCCATAGTACTGCTTTATGTTGTAGGGATGTATATACTATCAGGCTCCTTCAGGATAAGCTCCATTGCTATGATGAGTAAGCCCATGCTGGTAACAATGCCTGTGTTGTATGGGGCAATGGTTTTCGTAATGATAATAAAGCTAAAAAAATCACCCTTGGACCTTTCTACATCCCACCACGGACATCAGGAGCTGGTAAAGGGAATAACTACAGAGTACTCAGGACCAGCCCTTGCAGTAATTGAAATATCACATTGGTATGAAAGCATATTTCTTCTGGGACTGATGTTTTTATTCTTTAAACAGAACGTTCCTGTAGGGTTACTTGTGGCAGCAGCAGCCTATGCTGGCACTATACTAATAGACAATACCTGCGGGAGACTTACCTGGCAGTGGATGGTGAAGGTTACCTGGGGAATTGTAATTGAGCTATGTGCTGTAAATATTTTGTTCCTGTATTATTTTAAGATGATGGCCTAAGAATCAGGAAAGGAGTGGTAGTTAGTGGCACTTTTAGATAGAGTAATAAAAAAATCACCATGGGTTATACATGTGAACTGTAATAGCTGTAATGGCTGTGATATTGAGGTTCTTGCATGTCTTACACCAGTTTATGATGGCGAAAGGTTCGGAGTTGTAAATGTGGGAGACCCCAAGCAGGCAGACATTATGGTGGTTACGGGATCTGTTAACCATAAAAACATAAATATGCTGAAGAACATATACGAACAGATGCCGCAGCCTAAGGCTGTAGTAGCAGTTGGAGCCTGTGCATCTACAGGGGGAGTATTTCACAGTTGCTACAATGTAGTAGGTGGGGTTGACATGGTACTTCCTGTGGATGTATACGTACCAGGCTGCTGTCCCAGACCTGAGGCTATTTTGGATGGTATTATAAAAGCAGCGGCACTGCTTGAGAATAAAAGCTTGAAATTACATAGCAGGAGGGAAGAGTATGCTAGATAACAAAACAATTATTGAACAGAATGATATATTAAACATTGCTCAGGAGATGAAGGGGAATGGCTTTCGTCTATCTGCAATAACCTGCGAGAAGGAGGGTGAGGGTTTGGAGTTAACTTATCATTATGATAAGGACTATGAGCTTATAAACATAAG
>JAEZLD010000102.1 GCA_023415335.1 Bacillota bacterium
CAATCATGACCACCGGCTTAGCCGGTGGTTTGCTCTACCCCTATAAGGGGATAATACCTGCTTACGCCTGGAAGGCGCACTGAGGGATTTGCCTCTTGCACCACATTCTTTGGCTAGCCCTGAAGGGCTTTTCTCAGTGCCTTCTTATTCCGGCGAACCCTCTTAGGGTATGCTTATTGCTTGTGTCCCGGCTATTCCTAAAGGAATTATTTCCTGCCTTTTTTTACTGGCTCACCCGTGAACGGGTCTATGTATTCATTCAAACTCAACTGATCGTACTGAAGGTCCTCTTGTATTTGATTTGCAATGTATTCCTGAATCTTTTTTGTATTCTTTCCTACCGTATCAACATAGTACCCTCTGCACCAAAAGTGTCTATTCCCATACTTGTACTTCAAATTTGCATGTTTCTCAAATATCATCAGAGAACTCTTCCCTTTCAAGTACCCTAGTATTTCTGATACACTGTACTTTGGTGGTATCCTTACCAGAAGGTGTACATGATCCACACAGCATTCACCTTCTATTATTTCAATACCCTTTCTTTCACATAGTATTTTTATTATGTCTCTTACATCTTCCTTGATCTTTCCATATATAACCTGACGTCTATACTTTGGCGCAAATACAATATGATATTTGCATTCCCATGTGGTATGTGCTAATGTATTCTTATCCATTTTGGATAACCTCCTATGTTATTTTTTGTGGTTGGCAAACCCACTTAATTATACCATAGGAGGTTTTTACTTGAAGCTAAAGCTAGTTCGGAACTCACCTGCATAGCAGGTGGTTTATTTTTTTGTACATACAACAAAATAAGTCCCTCTTGCATCTCCTGCCAGAGGGACTTATTGGGGTAAAACATATTATTAAGGATGCCTGTATATAAGCTTAGGAGGCTGGGAGACAGTATCATATATACTATCGATGTCCTCTATTATAAGCTCCCTTAAATCCCCCTCATGCTGCATTCTTGCAGCTATTCCACAGTTGGAGCTAAGTTTTCTAGGTACCGGCATTAACTGTACTAGTATGCCCTGACCCTTTGCAAATTTTTCAAATCTGATGGCACCGGAATGGGTGAAGAAGGTTGCAATGTATTCCATAACCTTCTACTTGCTTAAAACCAGCAGTATGCCATCCTGGTCCTCAGTTACCTCTACAGTATAGCCCTTGTTCTTAGCAAAGCGCTTTATGTTTTCCCTGGCAGTTGTATTATCCACCAGTATGCTGGCTCCTGATGGGTTTGCTTCAACTGCTTTTTTTGTCATTAATACCGGCTCGGGACAAGCCCTTCCTCTTGCATCTACTACATCAGCCTTCAAGCTTAGCATCCCCTTTCACATTAACATTAACATTTCTCTCTATATTGAAATATCCAATGGCTGCCACAACTACAAGCCCTATTATAACTGCTATCTTTCCTGCGCTGGTAGGACCGTCACCTGAGGATGCAAGCCCGAAGTTATGGGCAAAGGCAGCTCCAACAACCATTCCAAGTACAGCCATAACTGAATCTATATTTCCTTCTCCGGCAAGTATAAGCTGTCTTAATGGACATCCGCCAAGGAGCACTGAACCAAAGCCTGTAAGGATCATTCCAAGCAGGTTCCATGTCCAGTCATTAAATGCAACCGGCTGGCCTGTAAAGCCTAATTTAAAGAATCCAAATATAGCATTTCCTATAAGTGCTGTTACCAATATTGCAATAAAACCTGATATAAGATACCAGTCTTTAAAGAGAACCACGTCCCTTATTCCTCCAACCATGCATAGCCTTGTCTTCTGAGCGAAGGCACCAACTGCAGCAGCAGCTATAAGAGCTGCTATTATGGATGCATGCATGGAACCAGGACCCTCAGCACTGAATTTTATAAATGCAGGTTTAGCTATAAGGAATACAAGTAAAGCTACACATACCATTGGAAGCAGAACTCCCTCAGCCTTGTTAAGCTCATAGCTTCTCTTAAGGCTGAAGCCCTTGTTAAGAAATACAATCCCAATGAGTATTCCTATTATAAAACCAACAAGCCCTATAACAGCGTTAAGGTCTCCTCCAGCGATTCTAAGTATCATCCTAAGAGGACATCCAAGGAACATAAGAGCACCTATCATAACTGCAAAGCCAAGCACAAACCTGGTGAAAGGTGATGAACCTCCCCTTGCCTTAAATTCCTTTGTTCCAACTGCCATCAAAAATGAACCAAGTACAAGTCCTATTATTTCAGGCCTTATGTACTGAACCTTAGCGGCTCCGTGAAGTCCTACTGCTCCAGCAATATCTCTGAGGAAGCAGGCTATACAAAAGCCCATGTTCTTTGGATTGCCGAGCTTAACAAGAAGTACTGCAACGGCTCCAACAATAACGCCATTGAGAATAATCCATTTCTTATCTTTCATTGTTTTCCTCCTGATAATATATAAAATTAATCCTACATAATTGATTATATGATTTGTAGAATGAATTTTAAAATTGTTATTACTAATATTAACTTTAAATATTATAGATTTTGTTAATACATTATTTTTTCCATACGGCTGTAACACTCTTTTCCCGTTTAAATAATATGTAGTGTAATGTTATGAAAGGGTGACACGTATGCTACAGATGACACAGGAACCGCATTTTTCGGAGCCTGTTTCTATAAATATTTCAGACATTGAAAATATATATGGAAGAAACCTTCCTATAGCTGTTAAGCTAAACAGCCTATGGGTATCCACCATAAGCAGAGCCTCTGGCATAACCCTGAGGGATAGGTGCAGCAGAACTATACAGCTGAAAAGCAATACCAGCCTTTCCTTCATTAAGCCTGGCTGCAGGGTTAATGTTACTGCCACCTTATACCCCCATGACAACAGCCGTATTTTTCTGGAAAGGCCTGAGGATTTAGAGCTGGTTTCCCATTCTTATATAAAAAACCTTAGGCCATGCCATCTGTCCTCCATAGGTACGGAGAATACAGTTGTGGGATTTGAGCTGGAGGATTTACCAATGCCTATAGCCCCAGAAGGCATACTTCTTTTTCTGGATGGAATTTCATGCGATATAAGTATTGAAGAAAAAAGAGTGCACTCTTCCTCTCCTCTAGTACCCTCAATGGGAATCCACAGCATAAGGGCAGAAATAAAGCAAAAGAATCTTCCAACACTCATAAAGGAGTGGAACTTCACTGTTTATGATGTTCATAAGGAAATGAACGTGTATCTGGGAATCCCCCACACCCACACCTCCTACTCAGACGGTGAAGGCACTCCTTCTGCCGCCTGTATCCATGCCATAAAAAACGGTCTTGACTACATGTTTATAACAGACCATTCCCATAAGCTTGATGGGGTCGTCCAAGGCTGCTATGAATACTCCAGAGAACTTGGTGAATATGTAGAGCTTTCAGGCTCCCAGTGGTTTAAAACACGAAAACAGCTTGAGGAGATAACCAGCCTTCATTCAGATTTTATAGCCTTAAGGGGCTTTGAAATGTCCTGCAGCCTGGGCCACATAAATGTCCTGAATACCTCCTCATACATTGAAGGTAACGTGCGTATGAAAAAAACCGAGGAGGTTTTAAAGTGGCTCATGCTCCAAAAGGGTGCCATTGCTTCAATAAATCATCCCGAGGATGCCTCTGCACTATTTTCCGGCAGCCTTGCACCCTTGCAGCAGGATTTAGATGAACATCTGTGCCTTATAGAGGTAGGAAATGGAACGCCTGAGCGAGGATATGTACGATATGAGAGGGTTCTATATGAAGGACTTGACAGAGGGTGGCATTGGGGGGTTCTTAATAGCCAGGACAACCACGCAGATGACTGGGGGGACCACACAAACCTGACAGGTATACTTGCAGAGGATCTGACAGAAGAAAGCCTTCTTTCTGCATTAAAAAGCAGGAACACCTACTCTACAGAAACAGGCACACTGAGACTGCTCTTTTCAGCCGGAGGACTTCCCATGGGAAGTCTCATTGAGCTTAATGAAGGCTCAAGGTTAATATTTGATGTTTCCGCCCAGGATGAACGCTATCCTATTCGAAAGCTTGAGCTCATAAGCAATGGAGGGCAGGTTATAGATGAGAAGTATTTTCCCGACCTGCAGGCAGTTAAATGGAACCCACAGGTAAGAGTACAAAACAGTGAAAAGTGGTTCTTAATAAAGGTGGTCCACAGCAATGATGCCTGGGGCATATCCTCCCCCATATTCATAAAGCCCACAAATTAAACTGCCAAAATATAATACGTTATGGTTTTCCCCACTACAACTCTAAAATGAACCTATGAGCATTTAATTACGAAAAGCCTGCTTTCGCAGGCTTTTCCACATTTTCTCTTCACTCTTCTCTTTTCTCTATTCACTTGCACTACATGCTCGTTATCTT
>JAEZLD010000158.1 GCA_023415335.1 Bacillota bacterium
TAGTAGTGCTGTTAATTAAATAATAGCACTACTACTGCCGCAATAAGTATTGGAAAGCATGCAAACAAAATATAATACCAAGGGATTTCATAATTCTGCCTGCATCTGTATGTCATCTGCTTTCTAATAATTCTTGCTTCCTCCAGCCTTCTTTTGTATATCTTGCTGTATATAAGCACCAGCTGCTTTTGATGCTCACTAGTGTTGTACATTACATCACTCCTTAATCTGTCGTCAAAACCTTGTTCAATAAATAATTGTTGACATTTTAAGGATATTTCAATCAGCTATGGGAAATAAACATCTATTTTATTGATGTCAATTCTTATTTGTTCAATATACTGCAATTATATTATCAGCAATAAAAATACTGCTGTTCCATCTGTGAACAGCAGCATCCTGTAAGAATATCTTATATAACATTATCTCTGACTTTTGTCATAGGGAATACCTTCAGCCTTTGGCGCCCTTGATTTCTTAGATGTGAAGGCAAGCACTATTAAAGTCATTACATACGGTAGCATATTATAAACATAGTTGCTTATTCCAATCTTGGCCAAAAGGAACTGACCGTCTCCATTGATATCCAAAGTGCCTGAGCATGCTGCAACACATTTAAGAAGCCCAAATAAGAAACCTACTATTGATATGTTTAATGGTTTCCAGTTTCCAAATATCATAACAGCCAGTGCCAGGAATCCAAAGCCTGCAACGTCACCGTTTGCTGTACCATTAGAGGTAGTCAGCGCATAGATAAATCCTCCCAATCCTGCAAGTGCCCCTGAAATTGTAGTTCCAAGGAAGCGCATCTTATATACATTTATACCCACAGAATCGGCCGCCTGTGGATGCTCACCGCAGGATCTAAGCCTTAGTCCAAATCTTGTTTTATAAAGAATTACTGAAAGAACTGCATATATCACTACTCCAATATAGAACGTAAGATAAACCTTATTAAATAATATATCACCAACAATCCCTAACCGTGCGTTATTTGAAAACCCAAAATTTGTCTGATTCAGCATGAACCACGATGGTGCATCATATCTGAGGTTTAGGGAGTTTTGCTGGAACATAATATTTACTAAAAAAAGTACAATTGCCGGTGCAAGAAGGTTAAGAGCTGTTCCTCCTATAGTCTGGTCGGCTTTCATTTTGATGGCAGAAAAGCCGAGAAGCAATGAGAACAATGCCCCTGCACCAGCTGTGACTATCATGGCTATTATCAACAAAAGCTGTGCCTGCTCTCTCGGAAAGCCCGATATCTGCATAGAACGCACAAACCAGGCACCAGTAAAGGCCCCAATAATCATAATACCTTCCAATGCAAGGTTTATTACTCCGCTACGTTCGGAAAAAACACCAGCCAGTGCTACTATTATAAGTGGTACAGTATAAATCAATGTCTGTTGAAGCAAAAAAGTCATATTATTTCCCCTCCTCCACAGCATTGCTGGCTTCAATTTGTGATTTTACAGCAGTGTTGGCTTTCTCTTCCTTCTTTATGGACGCGTTACGATTCTTTCCATTAAGCAGTCCTTTAAAGAACAGTGTGAAAGCGCTAAAGTACACAATTACTGCAATGATAATATTAGCTATGTATTCATTATATGCTGTATATGTACTAAGCTGGTTTCCGGAGATATTAAGATAGGCCATGAACATTCCCGCAAATATGGTTCCAATTGGATTGCAGTTTGCCAAAAGGGCTACTGGTATACCATTAAATCCAGTAGCAGGCAGTGACATAGAGGTATGCCAGTAAAATTCAATATCTCCCTGCAGATAATACATTGCCGCACCCGCTGCAGACAATGCCCCAGCTATAGCCATTGAAAGCACTATGTTCCTCTTCTCATTCATACCTGCATATTTTGCTGCGTTCTTGTTACTACCACATGCTTTAAGTTCATACCCAAAGGTTGTCTTATTTATAATTATATATATTAATACTGCAAACATTACTGCTATCAATATTCCAATGTTTGCATTACTTCCACTGAAAAGCTTATCAAAGCCAAATGTAGCGGATGAAACTCCATTTATATTAGTTTTTATTGTATATCCCATCTTCCCATAATCAACCTTGTTTATATAATTACTCCCGTCAAATACAATAGTAACCAAATTAGCTGCTATCCAGTTAGTCATAATTGAAGTAATAACCTCATTAACATTCAAGAATGCTTTAAAAATTCCCGGAATGCATCCCCATATAGCACCCGCGGTCATAGCTGTGATAAACGCTATTATCCAGACTATCCATGAGGGAACTACTGCTGTATCTATTGATAAAGCCACAACTATGGCGGCCATTGTACCCATAAGGTACTGTCCTGGTGCTCCTATATTAAACAGTCCCGTCTTATAGGCAAGGGCAACTGAAAGCCCTGTCATTATTAACGGAGTTGCTCTAAATAACATGTCACCCATGAGCTTAGCATTATATCCAAAGGTTATGGCACCATTATTTGCCTGGTCTCTTCCTATGTTAAATATTCCTGACAGCACAATTCTGAAGCCTTCCCATGCAGATGAAAGAGGAATATTATTCATTATAAGTGAAATAATTAACAGTAATAAACCTCCGAATACCACACCTATAAATATAGAAATAAGGGAAGAGGCTACCGTTTTTGTACTGTCATTCCATAAAGATACAACTTTTTTCTCATGCTGTTTCATTGTTTTCCTCTCTCCTTTCCACACCTTCTTTGGTTCGCTTTGCTCCTGACATGTACAAACCCAGTTCCTGGTAGTTTGTTTTCTTAGGATCAAGCTCACCTACAATTTCACCTTCATACATGACAAGTATTCTATCTGAAAGGTTCATTACCTCATCGAGCTCAAGCGAAACAAGCAGTACAGCCTTACCCAAGTCCCTCTGCCTTATAATCTGGCTATGAATATATTCTATGGCACCTACGTCAAGGCCTCTCGTAGGTTGTACAGCAATAAGCAGGTCAGAGTTCTTATCTATTTCTCGTGCAACTATAGCCTTCTGCTGATTTCCTCCGGACATGCTTCTTGCCCTAGTAGAAGGTCCCTGACCGCTACGAATATCAAATCTATCTATAAGCACATCTGCATACTCTCTTATAGCCTCTCTTTTTATAAATCCATGGTTCTGGAACCGTGGCTCATAGTACTTTTCAAGCACCAGATTATCCTCAAGGGTAAAATCAAGAATAAGTCCATGTTTATGTCTGTCCTCAGGTATATGGCTGATACCTTCAGAATTTCTTTTTCTTATACTCATACGTGTGATATCCTTGCCCTTAAGCTCTATCCTGCCGGATGACATCTTTTCAAGACCAGTAAGAGCATGTACAAACTCAGTCTGTCCATTTCCATCTATACCAGCTATGCAAACAATCTCGCCTCTCTTTACCTCAAGGCTCACATTTTTTACAGCATTATTCTTATGAAGCTTGCTAGCTACCGTCATATTGGATATTCTCAGAACGCTTTCGCCAGGCTTAGCTTCCTCCTTGTCAACAACAAATTTCACATTTCTCCCAACCATCATGTTGGACAGCTCTTCCTTTGTTGTATCCTTAATATCTACAGTACCTATACATTTACCTTTTCTTAGAACGGTACATCTGTCAGATATAGCCATTATTTCATTGAGCTTATGGGTAATAAATAGTATGGATTTCCCCTCAGAGGAAAGACTTTTCATTATCATCATTAATTCCTCTATTTCCTGAGGAGTCAATACTGCAGTAGGCTCGTCAAATATAAGTATTTCATTATCACGATAGAGCATCTTAAGTATTTCTACCCTTTGCTGCATACCCACGCTTATATCTTCAATTTTAGCTTCCGGGTCAACCTTCAAGCCATATTTTTCACTTAGAGCCATGACCTTTTCCCTGGCAATTTTCTTCTGTATGAATCCCAGTCTTGTGTCCTCTACTCCGAGTATAATGTTATCCATTACTGTAAAGCATTCTACTAGCTTAAAATGCTGATGTACCATTCCTATACCAAACTTAGTTGCATCGTTGGGGTTGTTGATTTTAACAGTCTGGCCATTTTTCTTTATGATACCCTCTTCAGCTTGGTACAAACCAAACAGTACACTCATTAGGGTTGACTTTCCTGCACCATTTTCTCCTAAAAGTGCATGAATTTCTCCTTTTTTAAGCCTTAAGTTAATATCGTCGTTTGCAACTATCCCAGGGAATAGCTTTGTAATATTCAGCATTTCTATTATATAATTATCACTCATTTTAACATCCCCCCTTTATAGAAGTCCATGATATAAATAATCTATAAAAGAACCCGGCAGGAATTAAATCCCGTCGGGTTTAATCATAATGCCTTGTAGCTTCAGTACTATGATTACTTTATAAAGTTTACTGTTACATTTTCATAGGTTACCTTGCCAGCTATGAAATCATCATACTTTGAGTCTACCTTTAATGCTCCACCAGTCTTCATACCAGCAACAAGATCATTGTACTGCTTCTCAGTAAACTTAGAAAAAGCTGATGTAGCAAATGGAAGTCCTACTGCATCGTCATCCACACCAAGGTTTTTTAATGAGTTTTTAACAGTGTCCCACTTTCCATCAAAGTATATTCCCAGCATCTTCTGTGCAGCTTGGCTAAGTCCCTTCATGGCTGATGTGATAACAGTTGGGGATTCAGCGGACTGGTCAACGTCAACACCAATAGACTTTGCGTTGTTTGCTGCTGCTGCTGCAAATACGCTGTTACACATAGAGCCTCCACACGCAAATACACACTGTATTCCAGATGAATACCAGCCGTTTATCTGAGTTTGAAGTTCCTGTGAAGCAGAATAGTTGTCTCCGTATAAGTAGCTGTAATTCATTGTAACCTTAGTCTTAGTTTCCTTAGCTGCTGCTTCTGCGCCTTGAACAAATCCATAGCCATATCTGTTAACAGCTGCATTTGTTCCGCCGCCACCACCAGTGAAGCCAAGCTTTGTATTTCCTTCAATAACTGCAGCATAGCCTGCAAGATATCCACACTGCTCTTCTTGGAAGGAAACTGCAACAACATTATCTAATTCCAGATCCCATCCATCTATGAATACGAACTTAACGCCCTTGTTTTCGGTAGCTGCCTTAGTAATAGCAGTAGCCTGAAGGAATCCTGGTGCCACGATTATTTCAGCACCACCGTTTATAGCTGCAATAAATGCATCATAACGGTCTGTATCGTTTGCTTCACTACCATTTGCCGGCTGGTAATACTTATAGGACTTATTGTTCTCTGAGGCATAAAGCTTTACACCATCCCAGGTTCCCTGATTAAAGGACTTGTCCTTCAGCTGGCCTACATCTGTTACCATGGCAATTTGATATTTGCCATCTTTTGATGTCATGGTATCAGAAATAGAATCTGCATTTTTCGTATTTTTCTTTCCATCGGTCCCATTACAACCAGTTAATGAAACAATTGACAGGACCATTACTAGTGAAAGAACGGCTGCAAGAATTTTTTTCATTTTCTAAACCCTCCCCAAAAAGTTATTTATTTACAAAATTATAATATCATTACGTATAAAAATAATCAATATAATTTTATTCTTTATTTCTATGATATATGTATAGTATATACTGCTTAATCTGACCAGCGTGTATTTATATGTATATGTTTTTTACTTCTAGACATTACATTAATATGACTGATATAATATAATTTTGATGAATTGTTTATATTATCAGTTACATATACTCATATGTTGGAGGTTTTAATATGAAAAAACAAGAGATGATGATATCTCCCCAATATATTGCTACTATAGCACTTAACATAGGCAAAGAAATTCTTAAGTGTGGCGGCGAAATTGGAAGAGTTGAGGATACAATAGAAAGAATCTGTAAGGCATATGGTGCGTCAAGAGTAGATGTTTTTGCAATAACATCTTTAATAATACTTACAGTTACCACTCCAGATGGAAGATTCGCTAGCAATAATAACAGAATAAAAGAGCAGGGAACAAACCTTTACCTCCTTGAAAAGCTTAATGCCCTGTCCAGAGAAATATGCCATAGTACTCCTCCGGCAGAGGAGGTGGAAGCTCGAGTAAAGGAGATAACCCAATCACATAGTGGCTCAACATGGATGTCAATTGTTGGTGGAATCCTGGCCTCAGGTGCATTTGCCGTGTTTTTTGGCGGTACACTGCTAGATGCAATAGGAGCCTCCATTGTTTCACTAATAGTATGGCTTGTAAACTCCTTTAAAAGGCCTGGTGCCAATTTGGTAGCATATACCGTAATTATAAGTACCCTGGCAGGCTTTTCATCCATATGTCTTGTATGTGCAGGCATTGGAACAAATGTAGACAAATTAATGATTGGAAGTATAATGCTCCTGATACCTGGAATAGGCATAACCAACTCCATGAGGGACATGCTAAGTGGTGATATTATAGCAGGAATGCTCCGACTTGCTGAAGTAATTCTTGTAGCATGTGCTATAGCAATAGGGTTTGCCATATCAATGATTCTGCTTGGAGGTATTTTAAAATGAATGATTTCATGATTCTGCTTATAAGTGCTACTGTCGGCTCAATAGGCTTTGCAATGCTTTTCAGGCTACGTCTTAAGATACTTCCCTGGGCTACACTATCCGCATTATTAGATGCTGCGGTATACCTTATATGCTGCCTGTATACACCCAATCAATTCTTATCAACTGTTGCTGGTACTGCTGCTGCCACCTTTTTTTCGGATATTATGGCCCGAAGGCTTAAGGTTCCTATTACATTGCTTCTTCTTCCAGGTATTGTACCGCTGATTCCCGGAGGAAGTCTTTACTACACTATGGCTTCTATAATTTCTAAGGATAAAGACAGTATATTTAAATATGGACTTGCAACCACTGAGGCAGCTGTAGGAATAGCCGCAGGGATACTGATTTCATCTCTACTCTTACAAGAGTATAGACATTTTAAAAAATTAGGTTCGAAACGAAAGGCAGACACAAGCAATCAATACCAAGACAAAGAATCCTGAGTCCATATGGCTACAGGATTCTTTTATGCAATTTACAGTATGCTTACATTTTTACTATCTTAATACAAATAATAATTTTACAGCATACCAGCTTCATCTGCCGAATTTAATTATCCTCTGTCCATAAGCTTACGCAAATCCTCTTTGGTTCCGGCAACGATCAGATGTGCATCTGCAATAAATACATATCCTGTATTTGTTATTGGAATCATCTGCCTATCCTTCTTTACGCCTATTACATTAACATTGTACTTTGACCTAATCATTAGTTCACCTATTGACCTTCCTATCCAGTTTGAAGGCACCTGTATTTCAAATATGGCATATTCCGGAGTAAGCTCAATATAGTCAAAGGCATTGCTGGCACTATACTTAACAGCAGCCCGCTGTGCCATGTCTCTTTCAGGATATATAATATCATCAGCTCCTATTTTTAACAAAAATTTTGCATGTATGTCCCTGTCAGTTTTGGATATTACACAGGGTGCCCCAAGGTCCTTAAGCTGAGAGGTAATTTCAAGAGATGACTGGAAATTCTCACTTATACATACAAAGCATATATCGAAGTTCCTGGCCCCAAGTGATCTAAGAACCTCAATATCCATACAGTCACCTATCTGTGCCTTTGTAACTATCGGAGCTATTTTATTTACCGATTCCTCGTCCCAATCAACTACCATCACCTCGTTTCCAAGCTCCATAAGCTTTTCAGCAAGATGTGTTCCAAATCTCCCCAATCCTATCACAAGCATGGATTTCACACGCATCACCTATCCTATTACCATTTTCTCTACCGGATTTCTAAGGGAACTTAAATTCTTTTTATAAACCACAGCCGCAAAAACTGTAAGGCTTCCTATGCGTCCTGAATACATAAGTATCATAATTACTACCTTCGATATAATATTCAGGCCTCTTGTAATTCCAAGGGTAAGGCCTACTGTGCCCATTGCAGAAAAGGCTTCAAACACAGCCTCCTTTAAAGCAAGAGGCTGTGTCGTTATTAATATGAATGTCCCCGCAAGAACTGCTGTTATATACACCCCTGTACTGCTCCAGGCCTTTCTGATTATTCCCTGCTCCAGCCTTCTCCCAAGAATATTAACATCCTCATTTCTCTGTACATGAGTGTAAATGGACAGTACCATTACTGCAAAGGTGGTTATCTTGATGCCTCCCCCAGTTGAGCCTGGTCCTGCTCCTATAAACATAAGTAATGTGGTAAGCATTATACCTCCTTCGCTCATGCTCTGAAGCTCAACACTATTAAAGCCTGCCGTTCTTGGCGATACTGATGCAAAAAATGAAGCAATGGCCTTTTCCCGCCAATTCATACCTGTAAAGGCTGCATCTTTTTCTACCAGAAGAAAGAGAACTGCGGGAATAACTATTGTAAAAAGCGTGAATACAATAACCACCTTAGTTCCCAGGCTATACCGTTTAATTTTTGTTTTATTTGTAATAATATCATCCCAGGCTACAAAGCCTATTCCTCCCAGTAAAATAAGTGTACCTATAGTAAAGCTTATCAAAGCATCTCCCTTAAAGTATGTCAGGGACCCATAGGGTTCAACTATTCCCATCAGGTCAAAGCCTGCATTACAAAATGCAGACACTGAATGAAATATGCTGAACCAGAGTCCCCTTCTAATTCCGAACAGCTGTCTGAAGCGTATAAAAAGCAGTACTGCTCCACACCCTTCCACAATGAATGTTCCAAAAATCATTTGCTTTACCAGCCTTACTACTCCTCCCAGATGGGTTGAGCTTATGGATTCCATAAGAATGGAGCGCTTTCTAAGACCTATCCGCTTGCCAAATGCCATAAAAATACGTATGGCAAAGGTCATAAATCCAAGTCCTCCCACTTGTATAAGCATTAATATGATCACTTGTCCAAATAGTGTAAACTGAGACCAGGTATCATAAACCACCAGGCCTGTTACACATGAAGCCGAGGTAGCCGTAAAAAGTGCATTTATAAACGGAATGCCTTCACCACCCCTGTTTGATACAGGCAGTGAAAGCACTACTGCTCCTGAAAATATCATAATTAAAAATCCCAGTGCTAATATCTGTGAAGGACTTAGCTTAATTCTTGCTGCATTCATTGTAAATTCCTTTCATTACTTCTTATACATTCATAAGGTTAAACAGCAGTACCTAATGCTAGTTTCTTCATCTATTACAGTTTTAATACAATTTCAGGCTATAAAAACGTTTATTTTGTTCATAAGCACCGAGCCAAAGTCTTTTACTTCTTCTTTTCCACCTGGCACACTAAAAGCTTGTTTCCATCTACCGAAAATTTTATTTCATATTCTCCAAACCCCAGTCCATATATGCGTTTGGAATTATTCTGGTAAGCGGGCCTGGGGTCCTGTGACAGTATACCATAGAGGCCCTCTCTGAGATCTTCTGGGATTATGGACAAATACTCCTGAGGAAAGTCCACCTCCAGTGTATAATCCCTTGTGTCATCAGAAAACCCACCCAAAGCCTCAGGATGGCTGTCTGTATAGGGTATATAAGGCTTTATATCATAAATAGGGGTTCCGTCCATAAGGTCCCCTCCAGAGACCCTTAGCACAGGGCCAAGCTCACTATGAAACTCAATTCCTTCAAGCTTTACTGAGGATAGTCCTATAGGATTAGGCCGGAATGGTGAACGTGTAGCAAATACCCCCATGCGAGTATTTCCTCCCAGCCTTGGAGGCCTTACAGTTGGAGACCAGCCCTCTTTTACAGACTCTGAGAATTCCCATATAAGCCATATATATGAATATCCCTCAAGCCCTCTTACAGCATCAGCATTACGGTATTCAGGTTCAAATATTATTCTGGCCTGCAGGGATTTAATAATGCCACTTTGACGTGGAATACCAAACTTGGTTGGAAAATCACTATGTATTATAGCAACAGGCTTCATTATCTATACCCTCTTTCCATGGAATAATCATATTACATAAATATATCACAAAACAGCACTTCAGTCGATTTTCAAATCTATATAAAAAAAGTCCTGTAATCAAAGCCTACAGGAACCTAACCATTCTTAAACACGCAGCAGCTCATAGTAGCAGGACAATATTCCCTCCTCCTCAAATTCCTCTATTTTCTCAAAGCCGATACTCTCCATGACACCCCTTGACCTTATATTTGATTTATAAGTAAACGCACACAGCTTATCAATGGAGTACCTATCAAATACAAGCTGGCAGA
>JAEZLD010000097.1 GCA_023415335.1 Bacillota bacterium
GAAGGCGAATTATACTGTTTTTAATTTCTGGTTCGTATCTTTTACGTGACATGTTGTAACCTCCCTTTGTGAATAAATTATATCATTTATTACTACTTCGGTGTTACAACTTCAGTATACCACTACACCTTGTAAAAATGTTAATTGTCTAGTGAATGGTCCCTATACATCCAAGTTCTTTCAGTTATTATATGTTTTTGAAATCAAATCATTTAGACTTGAACATATTATATTTTCATTCTTGAATAAATAATTTAAAGCTATTGTTATATGCAACGGTTTAACAATAGCTTTAAATAATATAAGTATTCTTCGATTTTAATACTTTGATAGCTTAATAATATCAGGAATCAGTATAATTATTTTTTATTTGTTAATCTATATATTAGAATAGTATTGAATAATGAATCCCATAACAATGTTGACTTTCCTAATTTATCTGGGCTATTTCCAAATTGTGCGGAACTCTCTAGAACAGACGTTACAATTTGTTCTCTTTTTTCATTCCACACATCAAATGGAGATACTGCCCAAGCATACTTTCCGTCTTTTTCGCATACCAATGCTCTAAAAGCCCCTAATACAGGATACATAATTCCCTTTGGTATCGTATAATCCATTTCTGCATTGGAAAAAAGTGACACTTTCTTTATACTATCTTTGTTATAATTCGAATATGGTTTACTTCCATATCTTCTATTTAAATCTTTTGAAACCATTGTGAATTGTGTTTCAATTTTATCCCATAGTAAAAATATGTCTGGTATTATTCTATCCATTCTTAGAATGATAGCTTTTCTATACTCGGGATCCTCTTCTTTTGCACCTAATGGTGCTAACTTCAAAAATTTATTTAGGCTAGCAGCCTTTCCTGTGTATGATTGAATAGGATGTGGTGTTTTCATTGGATCATATAACAATGGATTAAACATATTTATCATAGCTATTAGCTCTCTTACATCAATGATATTTGTAACATTGCTATCTCCCCAAAATTCATTTTGGCGAAATGATACTCTATTTATATATTTATCTCCCTGAATTTTCTGATTCTCTATTATTTGTTTAATAGGATCGAATGTTCCCCTTAGTTCTTCAATAGATTTATCATCAACTGCAACCGAATTATTCCTTGCTTCTGCCAACTCTTCAATACTTGAAAAACTAGTAATAACTTCAACTTGTACATATTTTTCCAAGTCAACATTTACATCCTTTTTATTAATATCTTCTTTATATTTTAATATCTGCCTATAAGTATGACCACCATCTACGATTCCATGTAATTGAGTGTCTGAGAATTCTATATCAGCAACTTTCTCTTTATTATCATAAGATATATTACGGGCTGACAGGAGAATGCCTCTGTTCAAAACATGAAAATTTTTTTTATCATTATGTAAAGATTTAGATATATCCCTAGCGACATCTGTGGTTAATTTCTGTTCTCTAGGATTAACTTCTAACCATTCAATCCAATCATCTGGAATATCACATACATTCACAAAAAATTGATATTTAGCTGGTGCTTCCTTAGAATCATATGGATTGTCAAACCTTTTAAATGATTTAACTGGAATTGTAACTTTGAGTTGGCTCATAACCATACCCCCTTAAAATAAAAAATCGCTCCTGCTGAAAGGTAGCGAAATAGAAGGCACATATATATCATTTCAATGTGTCACAATCTATATCTAAATTCAGCAGATAATAGAAAGTTACAAAACATAAAAGCTATGTCTTGAACTGACAACTTTATTATAATTCTATATATTTCCATTGTCAAGCTTTCTCATCTTAAGTTAATATATAAAAATTAGTGTTTGTATATATGTTATAAGAAAAATAGGTTTTTGATAAATTTTTGCCTCGATTAAGAACCGTAATACGGCACTCATTTTTCAATAAAATCATCATTTTATTTACTAAGCCTTGCATCGCCTAATTTTCAGCCATTTTGCTAAAAAATAAAGACCCTATGAGATTTTTGCTCATAAGGTCTATTTCTTTATCGGGGTAAATTATTTTTTAAAAATCAGTTTGCCCTTTAACAATTATTTCTATTCCCACTCTATTGTTGAAGGTGGCTTCTGGGTTATATCATAGACTACCCTGTTTATGCCCTTTACTTCGTTTACTATTCTTGAGGAGGCTGCTCCTAATACCTCATAAGGTATCTTGTACCAGTCGGAGGTCATTCCATCCACACTTTCCACAGCCCTCAGTGCTATAGCTTCGGAGTAGGTCCTCTCATCTCCCATTACCCCTACGCTTCTGATTCCCGTAAGTACTGCGAAGTACTGCCAGATTTCCTTATCAAGGCCGGCCTTCTTTATCTCATCCCTGAATATGAAGTCTGCCTCACGGAGTATGTCAAGCCTTTCGCTGGTTATCTCGCCTATTACCCTTATTGCAAGACCTGGGCCTGGGAACGGCTGCCTTGATACCAGGTCCTCCGGTATTCCTATTTCACGTCCTACCTGCCTTACCTCATCCTTGAAAAGCTCCCTAAGTGGCTCTACGAGGCTGAACTGCAGGTCTTCCGGAAGTCCACCTACGTTGTGGTGGCTCTTTATGGTGGCTGAGTTTCCTGTTCCGCTTTCTACAACGTCGGGGTATATGGTTCCCTGAACAAGATACTCTACACCGTTAAGCTTTCTTGCCTCTTCCTCAAATACCCTTATGAACTCCTCGCCTATTATCTTCCTCTTGGTCTCAGGGTCTGTTACTCCTGCAAGCCTTGACAGGAACCTTTCTCTGGCATCCACCATTATAAGGTTCATATCAAACCTTGTCTTGAAGGTTTCATAAACCTGCTTGCCCTCGTCCTTCCTTAAAAGGCCGTGGTCTACGAATATGCAGGTTAAGTTCTTGCCTATTGCTTTGTGAACCAAAACTGCTGCAACGGAGGAATCAACTCCGCCGGACAGTGCGCAGAGAACCTTCTTGTCTCCTACCTTCTCTTTTATTTCCTTTATCTTGCGCTCTGCAAAGGAGGCCATGTTCCAGCTTCCTTCCACCTTGCACACGTTATAAAGGAAGTTTTCTATCATCTTGTGTCCATACTGGGAATGCTTAACCTCCGGGTGGAACTGTACTCCGTAGAGCTTCCTTTCATCATCTCCGAAGGCTGCCACGGGGCAGGTATCGCTGCTTCCAAGGTTTTTGAAGCCCTCAGGAAGCCTTGTGATCTGGTCTGTGTGGCTCATCCATAATATGCTCTTCTCCGGAATATCCTTGAATATAGGGCTTGAGGTGTTTACCTTAACCTCTGCGTTGCCATATTCCCTCTTTTCAGGAGCTTCCATGCCTCCCCCAAGCTTGTATGCTATGAGCTGTGCCCCGTAGCATATGCCCAGTATTGGGATTCCTGCATTTAAAAGCTTCTCGTCTATGGTTGGGGAGCCCTCAGCGTATACGCTGTTAGGGCCGCCTGTAAATATTATTCCCTTTGGGTTTCTTGCGATTATATCATCAACGGGGGTCTCACTGGATATTATCTCACAGTATACGCTGCATTCCCTTACACGCCTTGCTATAAGCTGCTTATACTGTCCCCCAAAATCTACTACTAAAACTAGCTCTTTATTCATTGTGCCCTCCTATTATAGGCCTGTTGTGTAGTTAGGTGCTTCTTTGGTCAGCTGGACGTCGTGTGGATGGCTTTCCCTGAGGCCTGCTGAGGTCTGTACTACAAACACTGCCTTCTCGCCAAGCTCTTTTATAGTCCTTGCACCATTGTAACCCATTCCGCTCCTTAAGCCGCCAACCAGCTGGTATATTGTATCTGCAGCGGTTCCCTTATAGGCAACCCTGCCTTCGATTCCTTCAGGCACAAGCTTCTTGTTGCCCTCCTGGAAGTACCTGTCCTTTGAGCCGTGCTGCATGGCACCAATGGAACCCATTCCTCTGTACACCTTGAACTTTCTTCCCTGGTACAGCTCCTCTTCTCCAGGGCTTTCCTCACAGCCTGCCAGCATGGAGCCGAGCATTACAACCGATGCTCCTGCAGCCAGTGCCTTTACAGCATCTCCGGAGTACTTTATTCCTCCGTCTGCTATTACAGGTATGCCATGCTTTGCAGCCTCCTCTGCACAGTCCATAACTGCTGTGAGCTGAGGAACTCCTACTCCTGCAACTACTCTTGTGGTGCATATGGAGCCAGGTCCTATTCCAACCTTTACACAGTCTGCCCCTGCAAGTATAAGGTCCCTTGTAGCCTCTGCTGTAGCCACGTTTCCTGCTATGACCTGAAGCTCTGGAAATTTCTCTTTAAGGCTGCGTACGGAATCCAGCACCCCTGCTGAGTGTCCGTGGGCAGTATCTACAACTACAACGTCAACTCCTGAATTAACTAAGGCCTCTGCCCTCTCCATCATATCCGAGGTAACCCCCAGTGCTGCTCCTGCAAGAAGCCTTCCCCTTTCATCCTTTGCGGAGTTAGGGAACTTCTCTGCCTTTTCTATATCCTTTATTGTAATGAGTCCCTTAAGGTTGAAATCGTCATCTACCAGCGGAAGCTTCTCAACCTTGTACTTCTTAAGTGTGTGCTCTGCTTCCTGTATGGTTGTGCCTACAGGTGCGGTTATAAGGTTTTTGGAAGTCATTACTTCCTTTATCTTTCTTGAATAGTCCTTTTCAAACCTTATGTCCCTGTTTGTAAGTATTCCTACCAGCTTGGTACCTTCAACGATTGGAACGCCAGATATCCTGTATCTGCCCATAAGCTTATCTGCGTCCTCAAGTGTATGATCTGGTGAGAGATGGAATGGATTTGTGATGACACCATGCTCAGAGCGCTTGACCCTGTCAACCTCAAGGGCCTGCTGCTCTATTGACATGTTCTTGTGTATTATGCCTATGCCACCTTCTCTTGCCATGGCTATGGCCATCTTGGATTCTGTAACTGTATCCATGCCTGCGCTCATAATCGGAACGTTAAGCTTTATTTTTTTCGTAAGATATGTTGATAGGTCAACCTCTTTGGGAAGCACGTCAGATTTCTGTGGAACCAGAAGTACATCATCAAATGTGTAAGCCTGTTTTAAAATGATACCCATTTCTTCCTCCTATTAGTTTTGTAATTTTTGTTATATGCGTTGTTAATCCATTATAAAAAAACAAAAGCACACCCATGCAAAAGCGAAGCAGGATATGCAGAAAATGCACGCCGCGCTCCACTCATAGTTGAAGTTTTCGGCCTTCAGTAGAAACGCCTGAACCATTTACTCAGGCTTATATGAGTAAGCATTGTTTTTAATATGTTCTGAATATTATAAGCTTATTCAAGATTCGTGTCAATATAGCGGGCATATTCTTTATTTATTTTTCATTAACTTGTACTTTACACTTTTAACCACTGCATTTATACTATAGTTATCTATAAACGCGAAACAGCAATTATTAATGAAATAACAACCAGATATATAGGAGGTAAAATGCATGAACAACGAAATAGTAAAGCCCTCCATACTGCCGGGCTTCATGGAGCTGCTGCCATCAGACCAGCTTCTTTTTAACAGAATGAAGGATATTATAAGAAAAAATTATGAAAAATGCGGCTTTATACCTGTGGACACCCCTATCATTGAAAAGTCAGAGGTGCTCCTTGCCAAGGGTGGCGGTGAAACCGAAAAGCAGATATACAGGTTTACCAAGGGAGATACTGACATGTCCTTAAGGTTTGACCTTACAGTTCCCCTTGCAAGGTATGTGGCACAGTACTTCTCCTCACTTACCTTCCCCTTCAGAAGGTACCACATAGGAAAGGTTTACAGAGGTGAGCGCAACCAGAAGGGACGCTTCAGGGAGTTCTATCAGTGTGACATAGATATAATAGGAAACAACAACCTGAGTATCATAAACGATGCAGAGATACCTTCAATAATATATTCCACCTTTAAGGACCTGGGTTTTGATTCCTTCACTATAAAGATAAACAACAGGAAGGTGCTTAACGGCTTCTTTGAATCCTTAGGCATAGAGGATAAGGGTTCTGTACTCAGGACCATCGATAAGCTTGAAAAGATAGGTACAGCTGCGGTACAGAAGGAGCTGTCTGAGCAGGGCATCGGAGATGCTGCCATAGATAGTATAATGGCTTTCATAAACACCAAGGGCACTAAGCAGGAAGTCCTTTCAGCCTTGGAGAATATGAATGTAGACAATGAGGAGTTCAAGCAGGGAGTAGCTGAGCTGTCTGAGGTAGTACGCTACATAGCCTGCTTTAACGTGCCTGACGAAAATTATACCATAGACTTAACCATTTCAAGGGGACTTGACTATTATACTGGAACTGTTTATGAAACCTTCCTTAATGAATACCCATCCATAGGCAGCATATGCTCCGGAGGAAGGTATGATAACCTGGCTGGGCACTATACAACCCAGAAGCTTCCTGGAGTTGGAATCTCTATTGGACTTACAAGGCTCTTCTACCAGTTGAGGGAGGCTAACATAGTTCCTGCCTATCCATCCTCCACCACCACTGAGGTACTTATAATACCATTTAAGGGTGCAGAGGGTTATTCCATCGGTCTTGGCTCTAGGCTCAGGGAAAATGGTATAATTTCAGAGCTATATTATGAGGATGGAAAGATGGGCAAGAAGTTTACCTATGCCAACAAGCTTGGAATCCCCTATGCTATTGTAATAGGAGATGATGAGGTAAAGACCGGAAGCCTTGGCCTTAAGAACATGACAACAGGAGACCAGGTTACTGTAAGCTTTGAAGAGGCGGTAGACATAATCAAAAACAGAAAATAGTGTATACTAGAATTTTATGCAGGCTTGCCATATGAGGCAGGCCTGCTGGTTTATGTACATAACAGGAGGGGGAATATTTATGGAAAGGGTTCTTGTTCTTGGGGGAAGCGGCCTGGTTGGACGTGCAATCATAAAGGAGCTTGATAACTCTGGAAGCTTTGATGTATATGCCACCCATTTAAGCAACCCTCTGCCTCTTAATGAGGACAGGTGTATAAAACTCAATGTTGATGATTTAGACGGCCTTAAAAAAGTGCTCAAGGACATAAGACCCCAGAGGGTCATATCCTGCATAAGGGGTGACTTTGATATACAGTTAGCTTTCCACAAGATACTGGCAGAATATTTGAAAGAAAATAGAGGCATGCTGTATTTCTTCTCCACTGGAAACGTGTTTGACGGTGACTACAGCATGCCATCCTATGAAGACACCCCTGTATGCTCTCAAACGGATTACGGAAAATTCAAGATAGAGTGTGAAAAGCTTCTTAAGGAGGTTCTGGGAGAGGATGTTATTATAATAAGGATTCCAGAGGTATGGGGTAGAAGCTGCCCCAGGATATCACTGCTTAAGGATAAGCTCTCTAAGGGTGAGAGGATAACCGAATACCCTGAACTGATGGTCAGCAATATTACAGACATGATGATTGCAAAGAAGCTCAGATACATAATGGAGGAGAACCTGGAGGGAACCTTCCACCTTTGCTCAGAGGATACCATAAGCCACATGGGCTTCCGCATGGAGCTGCTTAAAAGA
>JAEZLD010000182.1 GCA_023415335.1 Bacillota bacterium
AGCTAGAACGGGCCTTAGATAAGCTGAAGGAATTATAAGGTAAGGTTTAATAGCAATAGGCAGCAGCTGGTTTTTTAAATCCAGGCGCTGCCTATATTTTATACTCCAAATATACTATTGACAGGAGCATAAGAATATAGGTAATCAGGAGTTGCATTTTTTAATGACAAGGTGCCTTTTGCTACCATGGAGGATTTTATACCTGGTGGAACACATCGTCTGATAGATTATGGCGAATCATCCAATTATATCAGGAAAAAGGAGGACTGGCTGGCTCCAAAAATTATAAACTGGAACGAGACAGCCTGATGAAAGCTGGGTAATGGCATTGTGGGAGAGTATTAAAGAGTGAAAAGTGAAGAGAGAAAATAGAAGAGAAAAGGTAGAAAAGCCCCTTGGAGAACTATATGGGCTTTTTATAATTAAGGGCATCCTTGTATGGGACACAAACATCCATTCCGGATGTTTGTAGGGGACGGACTCTGTGCCGTCCCATGGTATAGGAAAGCTTCGGGAATGTCTCCTAAATGGAGACATTCGCCCCTATGGTAAAGCTATAAGGTATTGCATTTTTATTACATATTTGTACTCTAAGCAAATCGACGGGCATGGTGACAATAATGAAATTATAGAACAAAGTGAGCAGCTGTAAAAAGCTGCTCGCTTAATATTACATCTTTATATAGCTGTTCCCATCCAGCGGCAGGAGAAGCTGAAGTGGTGGGTTGCCAGATACCATTCCTACAGCATATATGGTGTAATAGCGTCCCGACTTAAAAAGTGCATTTGGTACAGTCAGTACCACCTGATTGGTTCCCGGGAGCCTGAGCTGAAGGGTATAGGTTCCTGAAGGTAGCTCTCTGTAATCGGTTAAATCCTCATACCGTACGTCTGAGAAAAGAACATCTCCATTGGACAGTGTGAGGTTTACTGCAGGTGCATCAGGTGAAAGATGGGAAAATCTTATTAATGCTTTTCCTGGGGGAATTGCAATTTTGGGTTCTAAGTACTCCTCTATGGAATAATTGGAACGCTCTCCTGCGATTGCCAGGGTGTAGACAGAGTGGCCTTTAATATTAATGGTATCTGTTACAAGAGCACCTGTTTTCTTTCCTACAGGAAAAATAGACACATTATAGGTACCCTCTGCTAAAGGAATATAGGGTGTGAACTCCTGGTAGGATATATCGGAGGCAAGCAGCACTGTATTAAGATATACGTCTACGGAGTTGTTAGGCATAGGAGAGGCATTAAGTATTCTCATGTATGACAGGTGGGGGCATCCTGGGCAGGGTGAGGATTCCCTAATGTTATCCTGAACTATGAACATGGCTGGCTCCTTATAAATAAATGTTGTACAGAATATAATATGCAGCAGGCAGATAAATGGTTAACGCCTTTCACAATTATGCTATAATAAAACAAAGGGGGAATTGTTGTGCTTAATGATATGGTATTGAAATATTATGATGGAGGATTCGACCTTAACTGTGCGGAAACTGTGCTTTATGCCGCTAATGAAGAGTACTGCCTGAGTCTGTCTCCAGAGACTCTTAAGTCTGTAGCAGGCTTCGGGGGCGGCATGGCTATTGAGGAGGTCTGTGGCGCGGCAACAGGAGCGGTTGCAGTCATAGGTATAATGTTTACAAGAGAAAGGGCACACGAAAGCGATAGGATAAAGAATCTTACAGGGGAATTCATGAATGCCTTTTATGAAAAGCTTGGAACATACAGCTGTAAAGAGCTGAAGGAAAAATATCGTACTGAAGATAAAAGGTGCCTCAGTATGGTGCAGGCAGCGGCGGATATTTTGGATGAGATAGTCATTAGAGAAAGAAGGGACCAGGCCTATTAAAAGCCTGGTCCTTTGGAGTATGTTCTTGGTTATTTATTGCTTCCCTTGAGCATTTCGCCAATGGCTGCAATGCTTCCAAGAGATGATAGGGTTTCATTTGGAAGAATGAGCTTGTTGGCAGGGTTCTTGGCCATTTCCTGAAGAGCCTCAACCTGCTTGAGTGCAATTACTGTCTCATTGGTACCGGAATCAATTATAGCTCTATTAACCATAGATATTGCCTCAGCCTGTGCCTTTGCGATGGTCTCAACAGCCTTTGCCTTACCTTCAGCCTCCAGCAGCTGGGATTCCCTTAAGCCTTCTGCACGACGTATGTTAGCTTCTTTTTCGGCCTCAGCCTGGAGTATCTTGGACTGCTTTTCTCCTTCAGCTCTTGCAATGGCACTTTGTCTGGCACCTTCTGCCTCAAGTATAACGGCTCTCTTATCTCGCTCTGCCTTCATCTGCTTTTCCATTGCATTTTGTATTTCAGCAGGAGGAATTATGTTTTTAATTTCAACGCTGAGTATTTTGATACCATATGCATCTGTTATTTCATCAACTACCTTGAGAAGCTCTGAGTTAATAATGTCTCTTCCGGAGAGCACCTCATCAAGTGTCATATTACCTACTATGTTTCTCATGTTGGTAATAGTCGAATAAACAATACCAGATACGAAGTTTTCTATGTTATATACGGCATCCTTGGCATTCATTATCTTGTAGAATATAACGTTGTCTATGGATATCTTTACATTATCCTTTGTAATTACGTTCTGTGGTTCTATATCAAGAATCTGTTGTTTTGTGGATATTTTTCTCCTGATGAAGTCAATGAATGGAAGCACAAAGTGCCAACCAGGCTCTAATACCTTGTAAAACTGTCCAAACCTCTCCACAAGATACAGGTATCCGGTGTTTACAATCTTAATGGATGATAATACGCATATAAGGGCTACTATAAGCACAATAGCCAGTATTATTTCACCTTGCATTTTTATTCCTCCTCAACCATTTTTATTATTAGCTTATTTCCCTCTATTCCGCAGATTACAGCATTGTTGCCTTTGCTAATAGGCTTGCCTGCATTTTTCACAGACCAATAAATACCATCCAGTTTTATTGTTCCATTCTTATCAATGCCCTCCTCCAATACTATCCTTCTCCCCAGGTAACTGTTTTCCATTGGAAGTGTCTTGGGAATGCTTTTTTTAAGCTTTTTGGTTATAAGCGGATAGATTAGAGAAAGTGCAACCAAGCTTAATCCTGTGAAGATGATAAACTGCACTAAAACTGTTGCTCTGAGGTAATAGGAAATTAAGGCTGCCAGACTTCCTACAGAGAAGCTGACAAAGAGTATGCTGCTTGTAAAAATGTCGATGGCTACACCTGCAGCAGCAATAATTATCCATACATATATCACTGTATCCCCCCCATTCTCATTTTTGCTTAGAGAAAAATAAACTGTTAATTTATTATAACATAGTTAGAGGAGTTCTTACATACCTGTTAATTTATAATATTATTTTTATTAGTTCAGTTTTTCGATACATTCCAAAAGCCTGATGGCAGCATTGGTAGGTCCTGATTTTTCCCTGCCTGGAATGCCAAGCTGTGTTCTAAGCTGTCCAACCTTTATTCCGCAGGAGAAAAGGGCATTGAAATAAAGATCAATAAGCTCGTCTGTTTCCTTTTGCTTTTGATAAGGACCGAAAGGATTTGCGAAGTAGGAGGTTACCAGGCCGTTTTCTGTAGTGGTACCCTTTGCCATTCTGGTTCCTAAACGGAAAATTTTCTTTGCCTCATCAATTGAATTAAAAAACTCCAGCTCCTTGCCAGTCTCAAAGCTATCCTCGTAGTTATTAGCATAAAGAAACATATCCACCGGGTAGGGTTTTATTATATCCTTGTATGAGGCCACAGGTATTATCAATCTGGCATTTATTTTATCAGGATTCATAAAAATACATCTGTCAAGTTCCCTAAAGGCATAACCAGGGTCCAGGTCATCTAAACGTACAAAAGCACCTATTTCAGTCCCAGAGGCAACAGGTCTGTTCAAGGAATCCAGCTTCAGTACACCCATATCATCGAATACTATTGTCATATCGCTTATATAACCTTCATTAAGGTTTCTGAAGGCTTCAAGAGTTTCTGATTTTCCAGCACCGCTATCACCCATGATTATAACATTGGCCTGTTTACCGCTTTTAAGCATTACGTTTACCATAGCCCCATGGACAGGGAGGAAGCCCTGTTTTATCATTATAAGATTGTGAAGGGTAAGGGACATCTTTTTCATGTAACCAAAATAGTCTATTGCATCACTATGGCTTACATAACCAAGCATTATATTATTTTCCACATCATCATAGAAAACAGTCTTCACATCCTCAGATGTATCCCTGGCTCCGAAAACATATACTATATCTGGTCGCCTTCCCATGTATTCATTTTTTCTTGCCAGCTCAAACAGATTTGAAAGTGCTATTCCGTGAGCCATAAAATCCCTGTGAAAATAGATATAGGCGAGGAGCCCTCCTATTTTAGCAGGATAACACATCCAGTGATCAGGATTAATGTCACAGTATTCCAGTGGATTTACCATTGTCTCTTTGAAATATCCATCCCTTGTATTTTTCTTTGGATAGGTTATAAATGGAGTATCCAGCAATATGGTTTCAATGAAGGGGATATTTGCAAGGTTGCTATAGCCGTCTGGGATATCCCAGTCCATTGCAGAAACAATTATGCCTGCATTTCCTCCTGCAGGTATCTGCCTGTATACGCTGGGGGTAATCCCTATAATATGTTTTTGTATCTGTCTGTAGGTATTAAGTATGAGCTTGGAAAACTCTGAGTTAGCTTCTATGAAGGTTACCTGCTGAAATCCTTCATTTTGATGGCTGTTATGTATGACAGTATACCTCTCAAGCTTTCTCCAGTATTTGTAAAAATCCTCGATAAAATCATACAGAATCATAGGATTTTTAAGCATATAGCCATAGGATGTGTTTATTTCTGCAAGCTCAGACAAATCAAGATTCACCAGCATCTTAAGAAGAATGCATAAGCTGTCACATAGGAATGAGCTTTGCTGATAAGGAAAGGCCTCTGAAATACCCTTATAAATAGTTGAATTTTTATCCCTTATGCGGCTTATATATGACTTGAGTACCCTTTGAAAGCCGTTGCTGCTGAGAAGCTTCTCCGGGGAATCACAATACCTTGCTGTAAAATTTACAATAACCTTGTCATTGCTTATTGAGAATTCCTTTACCATTGACTAAACCTCCTAAAAATAAAAAAAAATTAATATATGTTAGTGTATTATATCATATAATATGCATGACAGCTATTAAAAAGTTGCAAAAATCTATTAATATTATAATAAGCTTATGATTGCAGATATGGGCACTAGGGGCTATAATTACAATATGAATCCAGGAGAATTTATATTCTCTTTCACTATTGGAATATAGAATTAATGAGGTGGAGTATGAAGGAAAGACTTCAAAAATATATTGCATCCTGTGGAGCTGCATCAAGAAGAGCGGCAGAGAAGATGATTTATGATGGGCGGATAAAGGTTAACGGCCTGGTGGTTAAGGAGATAGTAATGGTGGACGGGGACTGCGACAGGGTAGAGCTTGATGGAATGGTTCTTAGGCCAGAGGATAAAAAGCTTTATATTGTAATGAATAAACCTGTTGGGGTTATAACATCTTCCAGGGACCAGTTTAAAAGAAGAACGGTACTGGACCTTGTGGGTATAAAAGAAAGGGTATATCCTGTAGGCAGGCTTGATTATGATACATCCGGACTTCTCATTCTTACCAACGATGGGGATATAGCCAACAGAATAACTCATCCCTCAAAACAGGTGGATAAGGAATACGAAGCTGAAATATTAGGTGTGCCTAATGATGATGAAATAAAGAGGTTTATGGAAGGACTGAAGATAGACGATTATATAACCAGCCCTGCAATCTTCAGGATGGTTGAAAAAGGCCGTGAAACCTGCAAGGCGAAGATAGTAATACATGAGGGGAAAAACAGGCAGGTCAGGAGAATGTGTGATGCAATAGGTCACCCTGTAATCAGGCTACGCAGAATCAGGATAGGTAAAATAATGCTTGAAGGCCTTAAGGAGGGCCAATGGAGAAACATGACGCACGAGGAGATGGAATACCTGAAAACCCTATGAGGGAATGCATTTTGGACTGGAGGCTTTTAAGGAGCAGGTCTCATGTGTATATATATAATATTTTTTGTTGGTTTCAAACTCTATGACCTTTATTTTACTGGGCACATCGATGCTGGTACCACATTTTAAGCAGCAGTAGCTGCCGCTGTAAATATAATCAGTATAAGATACTGTGGGAATTTTGCTATATTTTTTCCAGCTCTGCCAGCCGGTTTTACAAAGCTCCGTGCGACATTTAAAGTCTGCCAGCACCCATTTCATCAGTCTGTGGAAGTGAAAGGGATATCTTGTGTATTTTAGGTAGGCCTCTGGAACCCCTATATTAATTATGTAGTTAAAGAATTCCGCTTCTACGATGTCCTGAAGGGGATTTCCTACGGCAGCAGGTATTATGTTATAACCCATTTTAGAAAGGCATGGACGAGCATGGTCAAAAATATAACCTCTGCATATTTCTATTGGTTCATCCTTTTGTGGCTTAAGGTGGGTTATTGCATCGCATACTATCTTGGTACTATATTTTATATAGTCTTTGTTTCCGAAGTAGGGACTCTTAAAATATTTAATAGGTATTAAGTCACAATAATAATCCATATCCTCAACTCTTATGGCTCCAATCATTGTGCCGCCTATAAGGCTTCCACTTCCTGCATCATCTATCTGAATCATTGTAATATCCTTTCAAGCATGTATTATATATTAGTTATTATAACTAAAAAAGTATATATAATTCAGTAGTAATAAAGCACTAAAATAGTATTAAGGTAGTTTTACAAATGAAGAATTATTTGATAAAATTATGATAAATTAGTAAAAAAGTAAAGTGTAGTATTGATATATTTTAAAAATACACTAACCATAGTGGAATAAATAAAGGAAGAGAATCTGTGATAAAGGATGGTCGATTATATGGAAAGCAATGCCCATGATTTAATGAAGCTAATTCAATCAAGGTTTCAGAGAATGAGTAAGGGACAGAAGCTTATAGCAGAATACATATTAAAACATTATGACAAGGCTGCGTTCATGACAGCTGCAAGATTTGGGAAGACAGTAGGAGTCAGTGAATCAACTGTTGTAAGGTTTGCCAATGAACTGGGTTATAGCGGATATCCACAGCTTCAATCTGCCCTTCAGGAGATGATAAAAACAAAGCTTACTTCGGTGCAGAGAATAGAGCTGTCAGAAGACCAGATAAATGAAAAGAATACAGTAAAGGCTGTATTAAAAGCTGACATGGACAATATCAGGTCAACTATGGACAAGATAAATCCATCAGTTTTTGAGGATAGTGTAAGGGTAATGCTAGGAGCAAAAAAGGTATATATAGTAGGTTTTAGAAGTTCCCAGGCACTAGCTGAGTTCATGGCCTTTTATCTAAGCCTTATATTAAACGATGTGCGGCTTGTTTCTGTAGGTATGAATGATGTGTATGAGCAGCTTGTAAATGTTAAGGAGGATGACCTGGTAATAGGCATAGGCTTTCCAAGGTATTCCACAAGAACCGTAGAAGCCCTTGCATATGCAAAAGACCACGGAGCGAAGGTGGTTTCCCTTACGGACAGCATGCTATCACCTCTTGCAGTGCATTCTGATTATTGTCTTATCGCTCAAAGCAACATGGCATCCTTTGCTGATTCACTGGTAGCGCCTTTAAGTGTCATAAATGCACTGATTGTGGCAGCAAGCCTGAAGAAGAAGGACACCATATCAGATACCTTCAATAATCTGGAAGGACTTTGGAGTAAGCATAACGTATACACTCAAAAGAACAGGGAATAATATATCAGACAATCGATTCTCAGAGCTTTTTCTGAGAATTGATTTTTTGTATAAATATGTGATATTGTTATATAGTGTTAAAAAAAGAGTCTTACATAATGTAGCAAAGGTGTAGAAGAATACACCATATTAATATGTGTTAAATAAAAGATAGAGAAAACTCAATTGTGGAGTGTGGAATAAAAAATGAAAAATGTAATAGTAGTTGGAGGGGGACCATCAGGAATGATGGCTGCCATTCAGGCTTCAAATAAAGGAAACAGTGTAGTATTGATAGAGAAGAATGAAAGGCTTGGGAAAAAGCTTTTTATAACTGGTAAGGGAAGGTGCAATGTTACAACTGATAAAGATGTAGAGGAGATAATAGAGAACATTCCGGGAAATCCAAGCTTTATGTACAGCTCGCTTTATACCTTTACTAATTATGATCTTATGAATATGCTTGAGGATGGGGGAGTACCTTTAAAGGTGGAAAGAGGCGGAAGGGTTTTTCCTCAATCGGATAAATCAGGTGATATAATAAAATGCCTTGAAAAGTACCTTCAGATAGCAGGAGTTCAGGTACTTTATAATACAAGGATAAGTGAAATAGAAGTAAAGAACAACCATGTTGAAGGAGTAATAGCCCAAGAGGGAAAGAGAATAAAGGGGGATGCAGTTATATTGTGTACAGGAGGAAAATCCTATCCTCTTACTGGTTCTACGGGTGATGGATATGTTATGGCAGAAAGGCTGGGAATTGCAGTAACAGAAATAAAACCATCGCTGGTGCCTCTTGTGTCTCCTGAGCCGTGGATTAAGGAGCTTATGGGCCTTTCGCTTAAGAATGTATCCATAACTGCAAGATATAATAAAAGGGTACTATATAAGGAGTTTGGAGAGATGCTGTTTACTCATTTTGGACTCTCTGGCCCTATAATTCTCTCCTGCAGTAGAACAGTTCAGGACTATTTTCCGGATAACGTAGAAATAATAATTGATCTTAAACCTGCACTGGACCATGGTGAGTTGGATAAAAGGCTGCTCCGGGATTTTGAAAAATATAAGAACAAGCAATATAAAAATGCACTTGATGATCTTCTGCCGCAGAAGTTAATCCCTGTTGTGGTAATGCTTTCGGGAATTGAGGCTGACAAGCAGGTGAACAGCATAAACAGGGAGGAGAGGTTAAGGCTTGGTAAACTTCTAAAGGAATTTAAAGTAAAGGTTAATAATACCAGAGCTATAGAGGAAGCAATTGTGACCCGGGGAGGTGTGGATATTAAAGAAATTGACCCGGGCACAATGGAGTGCAAGAGCATTAAAGGTCTTTATATATGTGGGGAGCTGCTTGATGTAGATGCACTTACAGGGGGATTTAATCTGCAGATTGCCTTTTCAACAGGATATTGTGCAGGAATAAGCTGCTAAAGATTTATATTTATGAAGGAATTTTTAATTTTATATAGAATATATATAAGCGGATTGCTTTGCAGACTTATATATTTAGTAAGGAGAGCTGCACATGAATAAAATAGTTATCGCAATAGATGGACCAGCAGGAGCAGGAAAAAGTACCATATCAAAGATAATAGCTTCAAGGCTGGGAATAGAATATATAGATACTGGTGCCATGTATAGGGCTGCCACTCTAAAGGCAATCAGAAGTAATGTAGCGCTTGGAGATAAGGAGTCTTTGGACAGTATGCTCGAGAAAACCTCCATTGAATTCAAGGACAGAAGGCTCATATTGGATGGTGAGGATGTATCCGAGGAGATTAGGCTGCCTTATGTTAGTAAAAACGTTTCTGAGGTATCCGCTGTACCAGAGGTAAGGCTTAGATTGGTGGAACTTCAAAGGAAGATGGCCTCTACAGGAGGGGTAATAATGGATGGCAGGGACATTGGAACAAATGTACTTAAGGATGCTGACCTTAAGGTTTTTCTGACCGCATCCATTGAGGAAAGAGCGCATAGAAGATATGCAGAGCTTAAGGAAAAAGGACTGGATGTATCCTTTGAAAAAATATGCTGCGACATAGAGGCAAGAGATAATTATGATAGCAGCAGGAAGGCAAATCCTTTGTGTAAGGCAGAGGATGCAGTACTTTTGGATTCAACAAGCAAGTCCATAGAACAGGTGGTGGATGAAATAATCAGCCTGGCAAAGCCATTGTTGAGAGAATAAATACTTTTATAAAGGGAAACCTAAAATCTAGGGAAACACCCTGAACTCATATGAACTCAAGGGAAGGGAATGATTCAATGGATATAACAGTGGCCAAGAATGCTGGTTTTTGCTTTGGGGTAAAGAAGGCAGTGGACAAGGCCATTAAGACCTCAGATGAATATGACAAGGCTTTTACTTATGGTCCAATAATCCATAACAAACAGGTTACAGAAAGACTTAAAAATAGGGGTATAGATATAATAGAGGATATTAACAGTATAAAATCTGGTGACAGGGTTATTATCCGCTCCCATGGTATTTCAAAAAACGAGCAGGAAACCATAAAGGAGAAGGGTGCCATACTTGAGGATGCAACCTGCCCCTATGTGAAATATATTCACGGAATTGTTGAAGAAATGCACAATAAAGGATATACTGTTATAATAGTAGGTGATCCGAGCCATCCCGAGGTTAAGGGAGTAAATGGATGGTGCAATAATGAAGCTATTATTGTAAACTGTTTAAATGATGTTTATAATATTAATGGACAGAAAAAGCTGTGCATAGTTGCACAGACCACCTATAATCAGGAAAAGTGGTTTATGATATTGAATGAAGTTGTTAAACTGTCCAAGCATATTGTAATTTACAATACCATATGCAATGCAACTGAGCTGAGACAGGAGGAAGCCATAGAGCTTTCAAAACAAAATGAGCTTATGATTGTAATAGGCGGAAAGGAGAGCTCCAATTCGCGCAAGCTGTATGAGATTTGCAGCAAGTATTGTAATAAGGCCCTTTTTATAGAGAATGAAGAGGAGCTGGATTTAAACGAGCTAAAAAATACTAAGAAGCTCGGGATAACTGCAGGTGCTTCTACACCTGATTATATAGTTGAGGGGGTTGTACTAAAAATCATGAACATGGAAAACGTAAACACAGAAGAAATGGAACAGAAAATATCAGAACCACAGGCAACAGCTGAGGCTCAGAAGCAGGAGGGTAGTGAAGAGGAATATACAATGGATAATTTTGATGAATATAATTCTAACGTATATTCCGGAAGCATAGTAGAAGGCAAGGTAATACTTGTAACTGACAAAGAAGTCTTCATTGATATTCACTATAAATCTGATGGACTTCTGCCAAAGGAGGAGGCATCCTACAGCGAAATCAACCTTGAGGAAGCTTATAAGGTTGGAGACGTTATAAAGGTGCAGGTTCTCAAGACCAATGATGGAGAGGGAAACGTCCTTTTAAGCAGAAAGGCAATAGAAAAGGGACAGTACATTGAAAAGATAAAGGCTATAAAAGAAGAAGGGACTCCTATAGAGGTGCTTATTACTGACAACAATAAGGGAGGACTGGATTGCCGTTATGGAGATATAAGAGCCTTTATGCCTTTATCATTAAGTGGACTTCATAGAGATGAGGACCCGACACAGCTGAAGGGAACAAAGCAGCAGGTTCTTGTTTCTGAGATAAAGGAAAGAAGAGGAGAATTTGAGCTCATTGTTTCCAGAAAGGAAATACTAAAAAAAGAAAGACAGAAGAAGGTAGAAGAATTCCTGGAAAGCATAAATGAAGGGGATACCTGCAAGGGAAAGATTAAGTCAATGATATCTGTAGGAGCTTTTGTGAGCACAGGAGTAATTGATATATTCGTTCCTATTTCTGAAATAGCCTGGAGAAGGATTGGAAAGCCACAGGATGTACTTTCTGAAGGCCAGGATGTTGATGTCCTTATTATAAAGGTTAATAAGGAAGACAGAAAGATAACCGGAAGCATTAAGAGAATGAGCAAGGAACCTTGGGAGGACTTTACTTCAAGGTTTAACGAGGGAGACATAATAGATGTTAAAATCGTAAGATTTGCTGAATTTGGTGCTTTTGCCGAGATTATAGATGGAGTAGATGGACTCGTCCATATATCCAACATATCGGAAAAACATGTTAACAAGCCACAGGATGAGCTTAAAATAGGCGAGACTGTAAAGGCAAAGATAATAAAGATAGAAAACGAGACAAAGAGGGTAAGCCTTTCATTAAAGGATTTGGAGCCTAAGGCAGAAGTAGCCGAAGCCCAAGTAGAGGAAGAGGTTAAGGTGGAAGAAACTGCTGAGACTGAAACT
>JAEZLD010000212.1 GCA_023415335.1 Bacillota bacterium
TGTGGAAACTGACTGCCCCTATATGGCACCGGTTCCCCACAGGGGGGAGAGGAATGATTCCTCCTTCCTTCTCCATACTCTAAACAAGATGGCTGAAATAAGAGGCATTGAATACCATGAGGCCTGCAGCCTTACCTGGAAAAATGCCTCAGAGATGCTGAATATAAAAGAATAGAGAATACTGTAAAGGGGGGTACTTCCATTTAGGAAGTACCCCCATGCCATCCCTTTTTACATGCTAATATACCTTTAATGTTATATGTCTGCCCATAATTTTGCCAATCAATAGTAAGAATAGCTTAATAAACTGGAGCATTTATCCTCTAAAATCTTTTTTTGCATTAATATGCTAAAATATCAAGGTCAAAAAAATCTATAAATTAGTGTATAATGAATTGAGACTTATAACTTCCATATGCTGGTAACGAATAAAAGGACTCATATTGGTTATAATTTTAAAAAAGAAGCCCATCTTGTTATGCCGGATACGGCATTTTTGAAATATACCAGCTACCCTGAAGAATAGCAGCAACCGCTGTTAATGCTTCAGAGAAAGGAGGCATAAGTTGAAAATTGTGAATAAGTCTGTGCAAAAGATAAAAACATTTACTAAAAAGAACAAGACTTTTTTTATTGCTGCTGCATTTGTTACTGTTTTTTCATTAACAATCACGGCAAAGACTGCACGGAGCGTTTCTGTAACAGCCGACGGAAACACTTATAATATCACCACATTTAAGGAAAATGTACAAGAGACATTAGAAAAAGCAAGCTTTGAGCTGTCTGAGAAGGATAAGGTAAGCCCGAGCCTTGACAGCCCAATAGCTGACGGAATGGAGATAATAATAAAAAGGGCCGTTCCTGTAACAGTAGAGGTGGATGGCAAAATGTTGTCCATACAGACTGCTGAGGATACTGTAGAGGCTATGCTGAAGACTGAGGGCATTACTGTAGGTGAGCTTGATAAAACAAGCGCTGACCTTAAAGACAGCATAACAACGGGAATGGCAATAACCATCACAAGGGTGTCTGAACATTATTTTGCAGCTACTGAGGCTGTGGAGTTCGGCCTGGTAAAGAAGGAAGACAGCAACCTTGAACAGGGAACAAGTAAGATACTTCAAGAGGGCGTGCCTGGAGAGAAGACAGTAACAACTAAGGTTGTTTATGAAGATGGGAAAGAGGTTTCAAGACAGGTAGTTGACGAAGTGATTACCAAGGAGCCTGTAAACAGGATTGTCGCCATAGGAAGCCTGAAGTATATTACGGCATCCAGAGGAGGAAACAGCTCAAAGGTATATTATACCAAATCATTAAGAATGAAGGCTACTTCCTATACCTCTAATTATGCATGTACAGGTAAGAATCCTGGAGACAAGGGCTTTGGTATTACTGCCACTGGAACAGTTGCCAGAAGAAACCCTAACGGCTACAGTACAGTAGCTGTTGACCCACGTGTCATACCCCTTGGAACAAAGCTCTATATTGAAGGTTATGGATATGCTATAGCTGAGGATGTAGGCGGAGGGGTAAACGGCAAAATAATAGACCTGTATTTTGAACCCCATGAGATGGGAAAGGGGTTATGGTCTACACACTATGTTAATGTTTATGTACTCAAATAAACATTAAAAGTGGCAAAAGGGCTCTGTTATACAGGGCCCTTTTATTATGCCTATTCAAATCATTCTTATGGTTATGTATAATACAAATGTCCCATTAGATGATATAATAATTTTATATGTGAAAAACCATATAAGATATAATTCGGAGGAATTCTATGATAAAGGAAGTAATAGTGGTAGAGGGCAAGGACGATGTTGCTGCCGTAAAGAAGGCAGTGGATGCAGAGATAATATGTACCTCAGGCTTTGGGTTAAATCCTAAGATACTGGGTAGAATAAAAAACGCGGCTGAAAGGTGCGGAATCATAATACTGACAGACCCTGATTATGCAGGAGAAATGATACGCAGAACCTTAAGCAAGCAGGTGCCAGACTGCAAGCATGCCTTTGTTCCCAGAGACAAGGCCACTAAAAATGGAGATATAGGAGTTGAAAATGCATCGCCTGAGGCAATCAGGGAAGCACTTTCTAAGGTAAAGACAGAGGTGGCTTCCAATAGGCAGGAGTTTACTACAGGAGACATGATGGAGTGGGGGCTTGCTGGAGGAGAAAATTCAGCCTCAAGAAGGGACATGGTTGGGCGTGAGCTTGGAATAGGCTATGGAAACTCCAAGCAGTTTTTAAACAGGCTGAACAGGTACGGTGTAACAAGAGAAGAATTCAATAAGGCAGTAAAAAAGTTGGATGAGGTGGAGCAATGAGCTTAGAGTCAAAAACAAGGGAAATAGTACATCATTTCGGTTTTAAATTCAGCAAAAGCTTAGGACAGAACTTCCTTATAAACCAGGATGTTTTAGACAGCATAGTAGATACTGTGGAAATAGATAGCGAGACCTCGGTTATAGAGATAGGACCTGGTATAGGAACTCTTACCCAGGAACTGGCTAAAAAGGCGGAGAAGGTTTTGGCCATTGAGCTGGATGACAGCCTTATTCCTGTGCTGTCGGAAACCCTATCTAACTATAACAACATAAGGATAGTGCACGAGGATGCATTGAAGGTAGATTTTAAGAAGCTTATTGAAGAGCAGGGTTTAAAAAAGGTGAAGGTAGCGGCAAACCTTCCCTATTATGTTACCACCCCTATTATAACCAAGCTTTTCGAGGATAAGCCTGGAATAGACAGCATAACGGTAATGATACAAAAGGAGGTGGCAGACAGGATTGCTGCGAGCCCTGGCACAAAGGATTATGGGGCTCTTTCGCTGCTTGTACAGTATTACTCTGAGGTTGACACCATATGTATTGCACCTAAGGAGTGCTTCATACCCCAGCCTAAGGTGGAATCTGAGGTTATAAGGATGAGCATAAGGGAAAAGCCTGCAGTTTCTGTAAAGGATGAGAAGTTCTTCTTTACAGTAATCAGGGCAGCCTTCAACATGAGAAGAAAGACTCTGTGGAACGCATTAAAGCCGCTAGGACTTAGCGCCGATGCCTTGCGAAAAGCCTTTGAGGACAGCTACATAGATCCCCAGAGAAGAGGAGAGACCTTATCAATGGAGGAGTTCGGCAGGCTGGCCGATACAATATACCTGCTTAAGTAATAAAAAAATAAGTTCACATTCCATATGCCCATACATATATTATAATGATATAAAAAATAGGAGGTATGGGCGTGTCCGCAAAGAAGAGCTATAACAGATTCTTCATAATATTTCAGGAAGAGGACAAGGGCTTTGGTATAGCTATTGATAAGCAGCCAACAGGATATACCAAAATCGAGACACGTAATGGCAAATGCAAAATAACTGTATATGTGCAGAATCTTTCTAGGGACAAGGGTCCCTATGTATGCAGGCTGCTGGACGCATCGAAGGATAACGTACTTATAGCCTCCCTGGGTGAAATAAAGATTGATGAAACTGGCAGGGGGGAGACCTGGTGGGAATACAAGGAAGAGGACATAGCCAGCACTGGGAACACCATAGAGAGGTTTGGGGTTGCTGCAGTGATGGTAGAGGGTGAGAAGCTGCAGGCTCCTTTGGCAGGCTATGCCGGCAAGGAAAAGCAGCTATGGAAGCAAAAGCTTCTGGAGGCCTCCAGGCATAAGGATAAGGAAAGCCACAAGGATGAAAAAACCTGTAATGATGATGTTCATGAAAAGGAGCTTGAGGAGGAGGCCCAAAAGTTCAAGGAATATGAAGAAATGCTGAAAAAGGACATGGAGGAGATACAGAAGAAGGAAGAGGAAAAGGAAAAAGAGGAGAAAGAGAAAAAGGAAAAACAGGAGAAGGAAGAGAAAGAGAAAAAAGAGAAGGAAGAAAAGGAAAAGAAGGAGAAAGAAGAAAAGGAAAAGAAGGAGAAAGAGGAAAAGGAAAAGAAGGATAAGGAAGAAAAGGAATGCAAGGATGAGAAGGAAAGCCTTGATATAAAGGATATGCAAAATAACTGCCAGTGGAGTAGCAGCATGGACACATATATAAAGGATAACAATGAAAAGTATCATGAAAATGCTGATGCCTTCCATAAGATACTCAAGGAATACGAAGAGGACAAGGACCTTGAGGAGGAGTTTAACAACGTTAGATGGTGGAAGATACCCTATAATGAATATGAGAATTATAAGGGAAGTGGCAGCTATGAGCATTACTGCGCAGTTCATCATCTTAAAATGTCCTATCCATATATGGACTATATTAAATATTTTAAGAAACGCGGCCATAGCTACTTTGGAATAAAGTATGACAAAGATGGGGAGGTTAAGTACCTAATGTATGGAATAGAAGGAGAAAAGGTTCCCCAGGATCAGCCATACATGGGTATGACAGGGTTTGTAAAGTGGATTAAGCCTAAAAAGAAGAACTGGGGAATGTGGATTATGTATTACAACCCCTACAATGGCTGTATAATGATACCTAAAGACAAGGACCGTCGTTAAATATATAGTTTACTGAAGGCTGGCTGCGTATAAGCAGGCAGCCTGTTTATTGTGGGCACAACAAGGTTCCAGGGACCCATCAGCAATCTTTGATTGTATTAATTGGCAGGGTTGTTATTACCAAAATGTTTACAAATAGAGACGATTGTTTTATTGCCAGACTGTTCTACAGCCATGGTATTTATGATATAATGGGAATGTTCGAAAGACAGACTGAATGGAGGGATAGTATGCGTCCTGATTTATTTACCATAGGAAATATATCCATAAAAGGGTATGGAACCATGATGGCACTAGGCATTTTAGCCGCCGTTATAATAACTATGTACAGAGGAAAGAAGAGAGGCTTCAGCCAGGATGCCATTTTGGATATTGCCATATATGGTGTTTTGGGAGGGCTTGTAGGAGCCAAGCTCCTTTATATATTAGTTGAAATACCTAATATAGTCAGTGGAGCTGAGAACCTGTCGGATATTATATTCAATGGTTTTGTAATATATGGAGCAATAATTGGAGGAGCAGGAGCAGCCTTTATTTATTGCAGGATAAAGAAGCTCAGTTTTATAAAGCACTTTGACCTGATTGCACCGGCAATAGCAGTTGCCCAGGGAATCGGCAGGATAGGGTGTCTTTTAGCAGGCTGCTGCTATGGCGCTGAGACAAGCTCAAAATTATCCATAGTGTTTCCCAAGGGAGCATATGCCCCTACAGGGATTCATCTTCATCCAACCCAGATATACTCAAGCTTGGGAGATTTCGCTATTGCAGCAATACTTTTTGTATTCTATTCTAGGAAGAAGAATAGGAAGGATGGTCAGACTGCCATATTATATGCAGGACTGTATAGCACGGGAAGATTTTTCCTGGAGTTCCTCAGAGGTGATGAAAGAGGAGGGGTAGGTATTCTTTCAACCTCCCAGATTATAGCTATAATAGTGGTTGTATTATGCATAGCTGCATACATTATAAGCAAGGGAGGATCATCTTCACCTTCCTCAGAGGAAGACAACGTTGCTCAGGAACCTGAAGAAGAGGGAAAGGCTGAGCCTGAAAGCGACACCAAGGTGATATTTGATGCCAATGAACCAGTTGAAACAGAAGAGGCGGGCTTTGAAGATAATGAAAGCAATAAAAAGTAAGGCTGGTAAATAAATTGATATGAGGGATGCTGTGGAGTATCAACATGTAACAGCATCCTTTTGTTTTGTCTTTTCCAGGATTTTATAAGCATAATTTTTTCTTGTAAAAAGTGAGTGTTCTGCTATATTATATATGGGGGGATGCATCATGGTTCTATACGATTTAAAGAATGGTAAAAAGCTTGAGATACGAAAAATATGTGATAGGGATGCATTTGAAATTGTGGATGTATGGACCAGGATTGGAGGAGAAACAGAAAACCTTACCTTTGGAAGGGAGGATTTCTATTTTACCCCTGAGCAGCAGAAGAACTTTATAAACAATATTATGTACAGAGAAAACTGTCTATATATATGCGGATTATTGGATGGGAAAATAGTAAGTGTGCTCAGCTTCATAACTTCAAACAACAAAAGACTTATGCATAGGGGTGACCTTGGTATAGGAGTGCTTAAGGATTACTGGGGTATAGGAGTAGGCAATGCACTTATGGACTATTTTTTCAGATGGGCTGTCTCTTCAGGTACCATTAAAAAGGTGGATCTTGAGGTAAGAGAAGACAACACTGCTGCCATTGCGTTATATAATAGATGGAATTTCGAAACAGAGGGCAAGA
>JAEZLD010000222.1 GCA_023415335.1 Bacillota bacterium
CCGTGGAGGCCCCTAACCCTGCGCAGATTATCCTCAAGTCCCCGGTTGTTGTTGCGGAAGGGGTGGCAGGATACGCAGAAGCCGTTTGCCTTGTTCACCTGGTCTATGAAATCCTGGGCATCTATTCTGTGGTCAGGTAAGCTGTCAATGCCCCAGGCTGTTATGTCCCCCTGGAGGGAGAAGAATTCAACCCCCACAAATATTGGGAAGCCATTCTTTCTTGAATACTCATCGGCAAATTCCCTAAGTCCCATGGTGTCATGGTCTGTTATACATACTGCGTCAAGGCCCTTGGCCCTGGCAACAGTGACTATTTCATCCAGGCTTATAAAGCTGTCGGAGGAATAGGTAAGCTCATGAAGGTGCATATCTACAAGCATTATAATTGCCTCCTGTTATTTCTTTAATATCTTCATAAGAGTGCCGTCCTCTGTCCATACCAGCTGGTCAAGACTAAGGAAGTCCCTGACAAATTCACAGGAGGGGTTTTTGTATATATTCTCCGGCGTGTCACATTGTATTAGCCTTCCCTGTTCCATAATGGCCATCTGGTCGCCTAGAAGAATGGCCTCCTCCTGGTCGTGGGTTACAAATATCATTGTCATATCAAGCTGCTTTTGCAGCCTTTTAAGCTCCCCTCTCATTTTCACCCTGAGGGCGGCGTCAAGGTTTGAGAAGGGCTCATCCAGAAGACACAGCTTGGGCTCTATAATAAGTGCCCTGGCTAAGGCTACCCTCTGCTGCTGTCCTCCGCTTATTTCATATATATGGGCGCTTGCATAGTCTGCAAGCCCTACCATATCAAGATACTCCATTCCTTTTGCCTTAGCCTGCGCCCTGCCTATATGCCGGAACTTCAGCCCGTATACTACGTTCTGCAGAACTGTCATGTGTGGGAACAGCCCGTAGGACTGGAATACTGTTGTGACCGGCCTGCGCTCTGGGCCTAATGATGTAATATCCTCTCCATCAAGAAGGATTTTACCTCCATCTGGGGAGAGAAAGCCTCCAGCCATGTTGAGCGTGGTGGTCTTTCCGCAGCCTGAGGAGCCCAGTATGCATAAAAGCTCCCCCTTATTCAGTGAAAGGGAAAGATCCTGTACCACTTGTTTTTCTCCGAAATTCTTTTTTAAGTTTAATAGCTCAAGATACATGTCTTTTTTCCACCTTCCACATAATAAGATAGGCCAGCCCTTCAACTATAAGAACAATCAGTATGATAAGGGTGGCTATGAGGGATGCTGCAGCATATTCTCCTGAGTATACTGCATTGAACAGCTTAAATACTGCCAGCTTTTTGCCTGGGTCAATAAGGAACAGTATGGCCCCTGCCGTGGTCATGCTGCTTGAAAAGTTATACACGAAACAGCTGAGAAAGGCAGAGCGCAGCCCTGGGAATATAACGTCTCTGAGCACTGCCAACTTTCCTCCTCCTAAGTCCCTTACTGCCTGTTCCATGGACTTGGGTATCTGGGACAGTGTGGCGCTGCAGATTTTGGTGGAGGTTGGAAGCTGCTTAAACAGCATATTTGCCATAACTATTATGGCTCCTCCAGTAAGCTTAAGTGGCTCTGAGTTAAAGGCAAGTATATAGCCTATTCCGAAGCATGAGCCCGGAAGCATGTAGGGCAGGGTAGATAGGCAGTCCCAGAAGCCCCGTCCGGGAACCTTCCGCCTTTCCATGTAGTATGAAAAACACATGGCAAAGAGTGTGCCCAGTATGGATACAATAAGAGCGTATTCAATGCTTCTTACCATGGTTGAATAGTCATATTTCATAAGCTGCGTCAGGTACTCTGTGGTAAAATGGTAGGTCCCTCTGACGCCCTTCAGGAAGCCTGAGGCAAAAATGGAGGCATACTGAAGGACCATCATAATGAAAAATACCCAACTTGTTATAATAGCAAACCATCCAAGTATCCCGCATCTTTTGAGCTTCATATCCAGCCTCTCCTGCTTTGATACTCTTCCATTAACTAGAAGGTCAGACCTTCGCATAAGGTAGCGGTATAGAAAGAAGGTTGCAATGGCTGGTACCATAAGGAACATGTTCATTGCTGCTGCCTTTTCTAAATTGGAGTAGCCTATGATCTGCAGATATATTTCCGAGGCAATGGTGCTGAAGCGGCCCCCGATTATTACCGGGGTGGTGAAATCTGCAAGGGAGCGTATAAAGGAAAGCAGAAAGCATACAAAAAGCCCTGGCTTTATAAGGGGAAGAACAATGTCCCTGAGTATTGCCCCCGGCCTTGCCCCAAGATCCCTTGCTGACTGCAGGCTTCCTGCATCCAGCTTAGTGAGTATTCCTGATAAAAACAGCGCATCCAGTGGAACGAAGGATATACTTTGCATCCATACCACACCCCACCAGTTATAGGGATTCCAGGACAGGTTTAAAAGCCTGTAGGTAATCCACCCCCTGCGTCCATACAGCTGTATATAGGAAAGGGAGGACACGAAGGGAGGGGACACCATGGTAATCAGTAGTAGTCCCATGCAAAGCAGCTTTACCGGACCTTTCTGAGTTGCAATGAAAAGGGCTATGCATACAGAGAGAATGGTACATATAACCGAGGTGAGTATTCCAACGAATACACTGTTCCACAGATTTGTTCCATACTCCCTCCAAACCTCGCCATAATTATCCAGGGAAGGTCCCCCTGGCGCCTGTAGACTGCGAAGGAATATGCATACTATTGGATATAGGATAAACAGACATATAAGGGAAAGCAGGGTGATAAGAAGGAGTCTATCTACAATATCACCAAAAAGGCGAAAAGAGGGAACTCCTCCTTTCGCCCTTTTGTTAGTATGACTAGTCATTTGCAGCCTTGTCACCCATGAGAGGTTTAAATTTGTCAAGAATGTTGGTACGCTGTGAACCGAACAGTGACAAGTCTTCCTTCATAAGCTTGGAGGTTTCAAAATTTAATTCTACATCTTTGATGGATGGCTTTATCAACTTAACGCTGTCCTTCTTATCTATATCTGCAAGTGTCTTCAGGTTTTCGTCGTTTGAGAACAGCCACTCTACAAAGTACTTAGCTGCCTCCACATTTTCAGAATTTTTGAATACTGCAACTCCCTCTGGTACCCATGGAATACCGTCAGTTGGATATACAATTGTAAGGCCCGCTTCCTCTGCCTTTGTCTGAACGCCTCTGTCAATGTAGGAGATGCCCACAGCAAACTCGCCAGAGGATACCTTGTTCAGTGGATCAGAGCCACGCTTTCCGTAGTAGGCAATGTTTTCATTGAGGCTGTTGAAGTAGGACCATCCCTTATCCTCGCCCATAGTCTGGAGCAGTGCATTAACTACTGCATAGTTTGTTCCTGATACAGCAGGGTTTGACATTACTATTTCTCCTTTATATTGGCTGTCCAGAAGGTCAGTCCAGGACTGTGGAACAGTAAGGTTTTTCTCTTTAACAAGAGAGTCGTTTACAAGGAAGCCTACTATAGTTATTCCCTTGGAATACCAATAGCCATCGGAATCCTTGTAATCATCAGCTAAATCCTTAGCTGCATCGAACTTAACCTGCTCTAGAAGGCCATCCTCCTTTGCGCTCATGAAGGCGTCTATACCGCCACCAAACCACAGGTCTGCGGATGGAGTACCACCTTCAGC
>JAEZLD010000223.1 GCA_023415335.1 Bacillota bacterium
AAGAAGGACTCCGGAGATATATACTACGCTCTTATTGCAGACAAACAGCGCTCAGCTTATCTTATAATACCAGATGAAGAAATGCTGAAGTACATAAATATATATTATAAAAGAAGAGTAAGGTAAAAATACTACAGGGGGCTGGTCTTAAACCAGCCCCCAAGCATTTTTTGAAAAATGATAAAACGGGTATCAGGGACGGTTAAGCGAAAAGCTGCATCATAGCTTGGATATCCCTATCTTATTGGACAAATCCTTTAATATTTTAATTAAAGCGCAATAAACGGCTTAACCGTCCCTGGTTCATATTATTATCGTAGTGGCGGAAAGCATCCATTTAGGATACTTTACTGTGCACGCCCACCCAGGGATGGTTAACTTGACCATTAGAAAACTGACTTTATTTAATACATAAAGCTCTCTCTAAAGAAGTCTTACTTTCTATTAACCATGAATGAGGATATAGAATCATACCATTGTTTATAACGTAATTCTGATATGCTAGACATGCTTTTTCTAAAGAAAAAGATAAAGCTTCTATTACTATATCATAGAATGGTGGGGTTCTTTCCTGATCCCAGGAAAGTTTATCAGCTAAAAAAAGGGCCATGTCATACTGGGAGGGGTATGACTTTAAAGTTGTGTGACATTCGATGGCAGATAAAATAGTTTCATTATTTATATTGAAAAAGTCCTTTGCTATTAGTCTTGAAATCCTTTGATGCAGGATAAATGGATATTTTCTTTCTGAATCGTCAATAAAAAAATTGTTTTCTATCATATAAGCCAGCATATCATCGGGTTTGATTACTACACTTATATCATGCAAATATCCGCACAAAATACAAATATCTCTATCTAATCCATATTTCTTTGCAATTTTACTATTTGTATTGGCAACATTAATAACGTGATCTAAGGTTTTGGGTTTATTGTTTAGCAGAAGAAAGCTATTCACATCGGTAACTATATCACCAGTGGCTGGTGTAATGTGAACATATTTATAATCATTTAATTTCATTAACACACCTCACTCGGAAAAATATTTGGGAATGGAACAGTAATTCTTGAGGTGATTCTTAAAGTAATTCTTGAGGGACGGTTAAGCAAAATATCTTAAATTAATATGGCGTTGTTACGTTTATATGTTTCTATTGGATAGGTTTTTAACTGTCTAGTTAAAAGTGCAACAAACGGCTTAACCGTCCCTGGTTCCAACCTTTTATCTGGACTGGGACTATTTTGCCCAGCCTTCGCTTGCCTTCACTGCCCTGTGCCAGCCATAAAGCAGCTTGCTTCTCTTCTCATCATCAATGGATGGAACAAAGCTTCTGGATAATGCCCAGTTGGTAAGCACCTCATCCCTGTCCTTCCAGTAGCCTGTTGCCAGGCCTGCTAGGTATGCTGCACCCAGGGCGGTGGTTTCGATAACCTGGGGCCTGTCTACCTGAACTCCCAGTATGTCTGACTGGAACTGCATAATAAAGTTGTTAGCGCAGGCTCCACCGTCTACCTTTAGAGCCTCAAGGCTTATGCCAGAATCCTCCTCCATTGCCTTTATCACGTCGTAGGTCTGGTATGCCAGGGATTCTAAGGTAGCCCTTACTATGTGGGCTCTGTTGGTCCCCCGTGTTAACCCAACTATGGCTCCTCTTGCATACTGATCCCAATAGGGGGCACCCAGTCCTACAAAGGCAGGCACCATATATGCTCCGTTGGCGTCTGGAACTGATTGCGCAAGCTCCTCGGTATCTGAGGCTTTTTCTACAAGCTTCAGCTCATCCCTCAGCCACTGTACAGCGGCACCGGCTACGAATATACTTCCCTCCAAGGCATATTCAACCCTGCCTTCAATCCCCCAGGCAATAGTGGTAAGAAGTCCTCGCCTAGAGTTTACGGCTGTTTCTCCTGTGTTCATGAGCATAAAGCAGCCTGTGCCATAGGTGTTTTTTGCAGTTCCAGGCTTGTAGCAGGTCTGCCCGAAAAGCGCTGCCTGCTGGTCTCCCGCGGCTCCGGCTATGGGGATTTCTCCTCCGAATATGGAAGGGGTAGTCATTCCGTATATGCAGCTGCTGGGCTTGGCCTGTGGCAGCATAGACTTGGGAATGTCCAGCCTTTTAAGTATATCATCATCCCACTTAAGAGAATGTATATTAAATACCATGGTTCTTGAGGCGTTAGAGTAGTCGGTTACATGGATCTTTCCTCCAGTAAGGTTCCATATGAGCCATGAGTCCATGTTTCCGAAAAGCAGCTCGCCATTTTCAGCCTTCTCCCTTGCATAAGGAACATTGTCCAGTATCCATTTTATCTTGGTTCCTGAGAAGTAGGCATCAACTACAAGGCCGGTCTTCTCCTTTATAACCTTATCAAAGCCTTCAGCCTTCAGCTGGTCACAAAAACCAGAGGTCCTCCTGCACTGCCATACTATGGCGTTGTATATAGGCTTTCCGGTGTGCTTGTCCCATATCACAGTAGTTTCTCTTTGGTTGGTTATGCCAATGGCTGCTATGTCCTTATAATCGGCATTAATTCTTGCCATAGCCTCCCTGGCTACCTGAAGCTGCGTTCCCAATATCTCCACTGCATTGTGCTCAACCCAGCCTGGTTTTGGATAAATCTGTGTAAATTCCTGTTGCACGGAGCTTATCATAAGTCCCTGCTTGTTAAAAAGAATACATCTGCAGCTGGTAGTACCCTGATCAAGAGCCATTATGTATTTTGCCATGATATTTCCTCCTTTGTAATATATACGTCTATAGGAAAGAATACTATTTTATTATATTTTACTACATATGAGGAGTATGGGTACATATATATTATACGGGAAAGAAGGCATCCTGGCAGGATTGGTAAGCCAGGATGCCTTCTAAGGCTAATAATTATGATGGGGACCGGCTTGTAGTAATTTTCTCGGAATAGTTTATTTCATTTCTGATGACTTCAACCATTTCCCTTATGTGAGATAAATCCTTGTAGAGGCTTTCGGAATTACCACTTTTTTCGTTGGAGGTGAAAGCCTTCAGCATATGGTTGGTCTCATCAAGCTTAGCTATTATAGGTGCCAGCTTTTTATCCATGAGACTTTCAAAATCTTTTAGGGTTTCAGTATCCATACCATTCACTCTCCTAAAGATAGTATGGATACTTATAGAAGATATTATGCATAAAAAAGGGGCGCTGCACTGATTTTTTAGTGCAACAGCCCCTTAAAGTTTATGCCTTTGGAAGAGAATAATCTTTCAGAGTTTCAATTACCCCCTGCAGGGTTGATCCTGTGCTTATTTCCACTCCGGCTACAAAGGCTCCTTCAACCAGTGCAGCAGGCACCATGTGGACATTTTCCATTCCCTTAAGCTTAAGCTCCTCTATTACTAAATCCGTTGCCATCCAGGAGCTGCCCAGGTCAAAGAGAACTACCACCCCGTCAGGGGAGCAAAGGCTTTCAAGTGCAGCATAAATCCTGTCATGGTCGCTACCTAGCCCTCCGTCAGGGCTCCCTCCAACTGCAGCTACAGGTATGCCTGGAGCGGTCTCCTTTACCAACTCCAGCAGACCTTCTGCTATGCTGCTGCTATGGGAGACTATGAATAGTCCTACCATAGCACTACTCCCTTAGAGAGCTTACGCCCTCGTAAACAGATTTCAAAAGAAGACAGGAGGAGGTGGCGCCTGGGTCCTGGAAGCCTATGCTTCTGTCCCCCAGGTAGCTGGCACGTCCTTTTCTTGCAGCTATGGTCTTGGTAAATTCCACTCCCTGGGCTGCGGCCTCATAGGCACTTTTTAAAACCTCAAGGTATGGAAGATTCTCCTTAATTCCTGCGTTTACAGCCTCAAGGGCAGGCATAAGGGCATCCAGCATTGTCTTATCTCCCTTATCTGCTCCGCCTCTCATTTTAATTCCGTTTATGGCTGCTTCAAGTATAGCTTTGAAATCTGAAAGTGAAAGCTCTGTTTTACCAGTTCCAACGGCTGCAGCCTTCAGGAAGGCCGTTCCATAGAGGGGACCTGATGCACCCCCTACTGTGGACACCAGCGCCATGCCGGTTATTTTGAATATGTCCCCCCATGAGCTCAGGCTTGCTGAATGTAGCTTTTCTGAAACCGCCTTAAAGCCCTTGCTCATGTTTATGCCATGGTCTCCATCACCTATGGCAGCATCCAGGTCAGTAAGAAACTGCCTGTTTTCTGTTATAATCGATTCCATACTGCTGAAAAGCTTTAGAGTTTCATCCATTGTCAGCGGCATATATATTCCCCCAATTAAAGCTGCTTAAATGCAGGGGTGTCAGCCTTGGCATCCAGCAGTGCCTTTAGTTCATCATCCAGCTTAAGAAGGCTTATGGAGAAGCATGCCATCTCTATGGATGTCATGAACTCTCCTACATATGTTCTGTATATATTTACTTTCTTTTCAGCAAGCATCTTGTGTACCTTTCCGTTTGCTACGAAAAGCTCCATGAGAGGGGTGCCTCCAAGGCCATTTACCATAACTGCAACCTCAGATTCTTCCTCAAGGTTCATATCATCCAGTATTCTTTCCATAAGGTGCTCTACTATCTCGTCGGCACTCTTTAAAGAATCCCTGTGGGTTCCTGGTTCTC
>JAEZLD010000015.1 GCA_023415335.1 Bacillota bacterium
TCTGAAGCAGGCTTAGTTCCGTATATAAATCCCAGGATTACAAGAACAACCATGGGCATTATAACTGCAAATATTACCATGTTCATGTCCCTGACATTAAGCTTCAGCTCATTTTTTAAAAGTGTTCTAAAGGCCTTCATTCAACATCCCCCTTCTCCCCAGATAACACCAGATAAGCATCCTCAAATTTTTCGCAGCCGCTAAGCTTCATTGCTTCCTCTACTGTCCCATAAAATACAGAGCAGCCTTTATTCAGAATACATATCTCATCGCATAGCGCTTCTACCTCATCCATATAATGCGAGGTAAGAAAAATCGTAAGGCCTTTGTTTTTCAAATCAGATAATAGCCTCCATACGCCACGCCTTGCTTTTGCATCAAGTCCAGTGGTCAGCTCATCTAAAAATACAACCTGAGGGTTTGGAATCAATGCAAGAACAATAAACAGCCTTTGGCGTTCTCCCCCTGATAGGCTCTTAACTGCACTCTTGATTTTATCCCCTATTCCAAATCGGTTGCAAAGCTCCTTCCAGTCAGCTGGAGACCTGTAAAGGCAGGCTGTCTCCTCACACAGCTCAAACACCTTTATCTCAGGCTGGTAGTCGCACTCTTGAAACTGGACTCCCACCTTTTCAAAAAGGCTTCTTCTATCTTTTTTAGGGTTACAGCCAAGTATGGAGACTGTTCCGCTGTCAGATTGTTTTGTTCCTAAAATACACTCAATTGTTGTACTTTTTCCTGCACCGTTGGCACCCAGCAGACCAAAAACACTTCCCTGCCTAACGGATAGGTTTAATTGCTTGACAACATCCACGCCATTGTACGTTTTTGTAAGCTGTGTCACTTTAATAGCTTCGTTCATTTTATTTCCTCCTTTTGCCATCGTTCATTTTCATTTTAACAAAAGGCAAAAGGTTGGTGTTATAATGGAGGGTTATGAAAATTTTAATTTCATATCTGTAATCATATTTATCATTGTCCGGGCATTCTGAGCCGCTTCCTCAAGGGAAATAATCAGATGGTCACAAACCGATATAATATCCTCTTCCCTCTGGGGAGTATTCAGGACTTTATTTATATTAACACCTGGGTTCTGAGAAACCTCATTCAGCATATGGAGAATTGACTCTAAGGAATAACTTGCACATCTAAGCACCCTTATTATCTTAAGGTATTTTATATCCGTACTTGTATAAATGCGATATCCATTTTCTCTGCGTTTTACCTTGAGCAGGCCATTCAATTCCCAGTTTCTCAGGGTATCCATAGAAATATCCAGATACTGTGAAACCTCCTTGCGTTTCATACAGGGAGCATCATCCATAGCTTCACCCTGCATCAAATGCTTTACAATATCTGTTGCCTCCTCAGCGTTTCTCTTTTCAACATGGATCTGCTCCAGATACTCGCAAGCTAAAGCAAGAGCCCCGTCAAAATCCTTACCTGCTGAGGCCTTTACTGCTTTTATAATCTTTTTCCTCAGACCATTTTGGAGCACCTCTACCCTAAAGGCTGTTCGTGCAAGCTGAAGCTGCTGAATATGAAAGTCAGTAAATACCCGGTAATGGTTTTCCATGCGCTCAGCCTCAGGTATCAAGCCCCACTTTTCATAAAGCCGTACCGTGTTAGGGTGGATACCTATCACTTTTGCAACCTGTGAGGTTTTATATATATTCATACCAAGCACCTCCAATACTACCATTATACTATATGGCTAAACCCTGGTGTTATAATGGATGGTTTATGTCCTATTGACAAAAGGGGGGCTCTGTCGTTTCTATTTTGTAATGTTGTTTAACTTATAATTACTCTGATTGCTGTCTTTTTAACAGAAAACCACACAGTATTAATGCTACTAAGAATATAATCAATAAGCACCATAGGTTATCAAACTTAAAACCATTGTCCACCATCAGTTTAAATCCCCAGGAGGCAGGGAACAGCCTTCCCACAGTTTCAATAGCCTTAGGAAGCAGATTAATTGGAAACATGATTCCTGACAGCATGATGGATGGTAGAAATACAAGCTGGGAAAACATAGTCAGCTTTACCGGATTTTTAACTGCCAGCCCTAATACACCCCCAATGCTTAATGAAACTATAGTAAAAATGGCAAGTGAAGCATAATACAAAGGCAGGTCTCCTGGAAGTGATGCATCAAAGGCCATTGGAGCAACAACACATATGATCGTACTCATAATCATAAGATGGATGAAGGCTGAAAGGAACATAGAAACCAATCCAAGGTACAATGCCACACCATTAGCCTTGTAGGCTTTTTTTATATCGCTGCCATACACTTCCACAAGAGAAGGCGGCAAACCTATAATTGCTCCCATTGATACCCCCATTATAGTCATGGACTGTATAAGCGTATACTTCATTTCAGGGTTTACTGATGTAAATATACCTCCCATAAGTGCAAAGAATATAAGCGGAACCACGTAACAGGTAATAAGCAGAGCCTTACTCCTTATATCCAGTTTCCACTGCAATGCTACTCCATACCAAAATCCACTCATTTTCCATTCCCCCTTGCTATATCAATAAAATGCTGCTCAAGTGTCCCTCTGTCAACCTTAATGTCTAATACCTCAATACCCTTCTGTTTGAAATCCTCAAGCAAAGATAGCATGGTGTCTCCAATGTTATCAGATTCAAAGCTTTCCTCACCCTGGCCTGTCTTAATGTGTATCATATATCGTTTCCCTATTCTTTCAGTTAGCTCTGTAAGGGTTCCCGTAAATATGAGGTTGCCTTCATTTAGTATTGCAATGCGGTCACAAAGGGCTTCAACCTCAGCCATGTCATGGCTTGCCAGAATAATTGTTTTTCCTTGTGCCTTAAGCTTCCGGATCTGGTCGTGAAGCGATATCCTTCCTTCCACATCAAGCCCTGCTGTAGGCTCATCGAGGAATACAATTTCAGGGTTGCTGATTAAGGCAAGAGCAAGATGAAGCCGCCTCTTCTGACCTGTTGACATTTGGATATATTGCTTTTTAGCCAGCTCCATAATGCCAAGAGCCTCAAGCATGGAATAGTCTATTTCAGCTTTGTTCCATTTTGCAAACAGCCGCACTGCCTCCATTGCTTTAATATGGGCAGGCAGGGATGCCGACTGCAGCTGAATACCTGCTCTGGCGTTTACAACGATATTGCCACTGTCATATTTTCTTAAGCCTTCAATACATTCAAGTGTTGTGGTTTTGCCTGCACCATTTACTCCCAGCATGGCAAAAATCTCACCCTTTACAACGTTGAAATCAAGTCCCTTCAGCACTGTATGGTTGCCATAGCTTTTATGCAAGCTATCAACCTGTATAGCTACGCTCATATAATTACCCCCTCAAAAGGATTAACCCCCAGATTTGTAAAATAAACATCCAGCAGCAGCCTTATGTATTTACCAACATCAGCCTGCTTTCGTGTCCATTCATTATCTGTACCTTTAAATTGTCCTACCTCCATTAGATTTGGCAGCAGGCTCATATTCCCACTTGTGAATTCCATAATCATATCCCAGTATCGTTTAGCAAGAGCCTGTGCTTTTTCGCTTTCAGGCAACACGCCTTCCTTCTTAAATTGCATTGCCTCATCACATATACGATTAAACTTATTTATAAATGCCCTACCGCTTTCCTTGTCAAAACGTCCCCGTATGTGTTCAAGGGTTTCATCATCAAAATGCTTGATAAGCCAATAAAATTCATTCTTCATCTGAAGATTAACAATAATATCAGCGTATTTTTTAAAGTTAACTGACTGCATCTGCAGCACTTCAGCCTTTAACAGCTCTATCTCCCTTAAGGATTCCGATAAAGCCTCAATCTTTCTCCTTATATCATCGGCTTGTTCGGAAAGCACGCGTGCCACATCCTCAGGGGTATCAAGCCAAATCAGCTTTTTCTTTATGTCCTCTAAGGAAAAGCCAAGAGATTTTAATGATAGGATTTGGAAAAGCTTTATTAAATCCTTGTCAGTATAAAGCCTTCGTCCTCCTTCACTTTCTGCGGATGGACAAATCACGCCTTCCCTGTCATAGTATTGCAGGGTGCGCACAGTAATGTTCATCTTCTTTGCCAGCTCTCCTACCGTCATATACCCCTCAGGTATTGCCCTATATTTTACCATATATTCCACCTCCTACTTTCATTATAACTTATGACGTTACGTCACAAACAAGCACTTTTTAAATTTTTTCTTTTATGCTTTAATGCATAAAAACCGCCAGGGATTATATATCCTCTGGCAGTTCTCCTACAAAATATATTATCTTTTCTCAATGAATGTCAATTATCAGGTAAATGGCACCCCTTCTTATACACACGGTAGAATTCCTTTACCTGTTTCTCCAGGGTCATAAGCGCTTCTTCCTCTTTTCCCTTCAATCCAGAGTATTTACTTAACAGAAAAAATATAGGTGAATAAAAGCTAATAGCCATTGTCTCTGGATCTGCTTCAATAAAAATATTTTGGCGGATCATTTCACCAAACAATAAAGTCTGGTACTGGATACTATCCTCAAGAAAGAACTTTCTGAATAAGGCATACACCTCATCATTATGGAACTGCTCCATGGTACCCATTCTCCAGAACTTAGAAAGCAGGTCATCCTTAAGATAGAATAAAAATATTTTTTTACAGAATTCTGCCATGCCCTCCTGGCCTAAGGATGCATAAAAAGCCACTGCTTTTTTATAATCTCCTCCCATAGGTAACCCAAATTCCTCTGTCATCTCCTCTATACGTTTTTTTATTTCAAGCATAATCATATCCAGTATCTCTTGCTTGCTTTTAAAATGCTTATATATGGAGCTGTCCTTGATACCTACTGCATCTGCGATATTTTTTACGCTGGTGCCCTTATATCCCTTTTTTGAAAATAGTGTCAAAGCTTCATATGTGATTTTTTCTTTTGTGGTCATACTGTATGCTCCTTTATCATCGATTTAACTTGTTCCTGCTGTTCGAATAATACACATCCTCCTATATGCTCCTGAGTAAGATTCCCTCCTGCCTGCAGGGTATGGAAAAGTGGCGACTGCAGGGCCTCTTTTAAAGAGGTGTCTCTCACATTGGTATCAGAATAAGGTGAAAACGGACACGGTTCAGCTCCCCCAAGAGCATTGATGTGAAAAAATCCCCTACCAGCCGCCAAGCATCCACCAGACGTCTTCTCATCCCCCGGGAATGCGATAAGTATCATCTCTGTCATGGCTGTTCTAAGTTCATCTAACCTGCACATCATTTTCTTTCTTTCCTGGTCGTCTGGTGGTGTAAGATCCTGGGTATTATTATCCACTGGAACGTATTCTACATATATAATGGCTTTTGTCCCTGACTCTTTCAGGTTCTGCACAAAATTATCCGACAAAACCTCCTGCATATTCTGTTTTGTTACTGTTATTGATGCACCAAACAGTATGCCATTTTTCTGCATCTGTTCCATAGTCCTCCTCATCTTCTGGTAGACTCCTTCTCCTCGTCTTGCATCAGTGGTCTTCAGATTGCCCTCTATACTTACAACTGGTATAAGATTTCGATTCTGTTCTAATAGTTTCATATAATTATCATCAATGATAGTCCCATTTGTAAAAACAGGAAACAAAAGCTTAGGATGACCGCAAGCCTGCTCAAGCACATCCTTCCTGACAAAAGGTTCTCCACCTGCCAGAAGTATAAATTCTATGCCCAGTTCTTCAGCTTGTGTAAAAACATTGTTCCAGTCAGCTGCTGTCAGAAGGCCATCAGCTATGCTCTGCCCGCAGACACCCATACAGCTATGATTAGCTCTTGCATAACACCCCTTACAATGAAGATTGCACTGGTCAGTAATGCTTGCAATCAAAAATGGAGGTATATGCTCCCCTGCCATTTCAGCGGTCCTTCTTTTCTCCCTTGCCTTTTTACTGCTTACAATATATTTAGCCATAAACATACTGGCTTTCGGATTCGTAAAAGATGCCTTTAGAATGCCTTTTATAATTTTTTCAACGCCATTACTTAGATATTCTTCTATTTGTATGCCTGGTTCCATTTTCATTCCCCCTCCTTGGCTAGTATTCACTAGCCATTTACAGTTATTATAGGATAGTAAACACTAGCTGTCAATATTAATATATGAAAAACTAAGAGAAAGTACACAAAGAGCCTACTTACTTTTATTGAAAGTGGAGAATATAAATGTATAATAAAATATCTGAAGTCAACTTAGTACTATACAAAAGAAGAATGTGCAGCAATGTAAAGGTATTTTAGTTAACAAAAAAGAGGTACTTGCTATGCAGGTTCCCCTCTTTGGTAAATCACTTCTTAATAAGCAGCAATGAGAAGAGTCTTGTCTTTCCATCCTTCTCCCAGCACTTCATTCCAACATCGTCAGCCATCTTCTGTGCATCAACACAATATGCAGACATACATGAGCTTGTTTTCCATGGCCCTGCACCCATCATAAGGATGTCTTCTATTCCATCTCGGTGCATATGCTCCATAAGCTGCTCCGTTAAAACATTATGCTGTTTTTTTGCCCTCTTTTGTTCCCCGTTATCATTCATATCAGTTAAAGCTACAACAGTTTGAAGAATCAAAGCGCTTTCATATGATTCCATAGTCTTAACCATTTCTTCAACACTACCGCTCTTTGGTGGGCATGCTTCTAGTACTCCATAGCATCCACAAAGATTTTCTTCACAGTATTTCCTATACTCAGGTACGACAACTAAGTCTGAGACTTTCATAAATGCTGCATTTGAAAATCCCATTTTCTTTGCCAGTTCAACGTATTTTTTCATTTTTATCTCTATCCCTCATCAATATAATTATCTTTATTCTATCATGTTTCCATTCTTTCATAAATATACATTTAGGAGCTTAGCAGCATCAAATTCCTGAAGCACTGCCACACAACCCGGTATAGCATGTGTGAAGAAAATACCTCACCCCTCAATTTTACTGTTTTGTCCCCTTAGTTTCCTGATTGAAGTAACACGTTCCACCATGATGCCTATGGCAACTCCTGCTGCAATAACAATGCCTCCTAAAAATGAGGCATCTGAGTATCCGCATCCGGTAATCACATCAATCAGTACCCCCGTAAAAATCTGTCCAACAAAGGAGAGAAGAGTCAGCTGAAACGATGCAATGCGGGGAACCGTCAAATTGAAAAGCACAACCACCACAACACCAAATGCACCGCCTACGTAAATCCATGGCTGAGCCGCGTTCTCCGGGACAGTGATTCCTTTTGCAAAGAAAATTGAACCTATGGCCAGCACAAGGGTAATAGGCAATCCAGCCAGATGATTCACCAGGGAACCGCGCAACGCACCGATAGCTTCCGCAAGGCGAAAATTAACTGTTCGTGACAGTACAACAGTCGCACCTGATATAAGCGATACTATTACAGCGATCAATGCTTGTGTAACAGTGTTATCCATCATAAGGATAATGCCAATTAGCGAGAAAATCAGCCCCAGCAGGGAACTTTTCTGAAATGGCTGTTTCTTCATGCCAAGCAGCCCAAATGTGTCAAAAATAAGCGCTGTTATGGTTTGCCCAAGCAGACCCAGTGCTACAATGCTGGTCATACTGATATGACCGTATGCCAGGTTGTTAAATACGGTGGTAAATACACCTATCACACCGCCCAAATAAATCCATACAGGTCGATGCCCCAAAAGTGGTTTTTTATCCTTCTGAAAGCAACACAATAAAGCAGCTACCAAAGAGCCAACAATATGAATAATTGCAGCAGCAGGAAACAGCCCGTATGCTGCAGTAAGATTCCCATTTATAGATATCATAATAGAAAGCATGACACCTATTAATAAAACTAACATTTGGTACATAGTCTTACACCCCCTCATTGTATCATAGCAAATAAAAGACTAGCCATTATAGGACATTTGTCATGGTATTTTTTTCATATTATGTTATAATTTCTTTAGGTGAAGTATTATGAAAAGGATTGCCCTTACAAAAGAGCACTTGGAAAAGCTGACAGAATACAATCTCCAGACTATACCTAAGGAGCGGTACTATGCTGTTCGTTACGAAGCTGGGGAGATGGTTATACAGGCGGGTATCACCTTTGAACGACTAGCACTTTTAGTATCAGGCATGGCAAAAATCTGCCGCACTGCACCAAATGGAAAGAGCTTGATTCTGTGCTATTATCTGTCCGAAGGCATAGTTGGGGAGCTAGAGATGCTAACAAGACAGGAACTGGCAACCACAACTGTCACTGCCGTCTCAGAGCTTGAATGTATTCTGCTGGACTACAATAGCTGCCGGGAAGAGCTGAAAACTAATATCCTGTTTTTAAATCATCTTGGCGTAATGCTTGCAGACAAGCTGGACAAGAGTGCAGAAAATTATATGATGGCAGCACTCTGTACAGCAGAAGAACGGCTTTGCCGATACATTCTACAGAATTCTCTGCATGGGGTATT
>JAEZLD010000055.1 GCA_023415335.1 Bacillota bacterium
AAGAAGCTTAAGTATAATAATCTGTAGAAATTAGATATCATAAGAAATATTTAAGTACACGGTGAATTAAAAAGCTATAGCATATATTCTGCAATCCATAAAAAAAAATGGTTTTGCATGAATACTTCACTAATGATACAATATTTTGTGGACAGAGAAATAATTACACACTAAATATTGAATGGAGGATTAATAATGGAGTTTACACCAAATGCTATCAAGGTTCTGGAGAGAAGGTACCTTGCAAGGGATGATAAGGGTAGTATAATAGAGACTCCCCAGCAGATGCTTACCAGAGTCGCCGAAGCGGTAGCTAATGCTGATAAGATATATGACAATAATGCAGATATCAATGCAATAGCAAAGGAATTTTATAATGTAATGGCATCCCTAAAATTTCTTCCTAATTCACCAACATTGATGAACGCTGGGCGACCTTTAGGACAGCTTTCTGCCTGTTTTGTTCTTCCTGTTGAGGATACAATGGAGGGAATATTCGATTCAATAAAAAATGCCGCACTTATACATAAATCAGGAGGAGGTACAGGCTTTAGCTTTTCAAGGATAAGGGCTAAGGATTCTATAGTTAGGACCACAGGAGGATTGGCATCAGGTCCTATAAGCTTTATGAGAGTTTTTAATGCTGCCACAGAGGCAGTTAAGCAGGGATCTACAAGAAGAGGCGCTAATATGGGAATACTCAGAGTAGACCACCCTGATATATTGGAATTCATAACATGTAAAGAAGATAAGACACAGATAACTAATTTTAACATTAGCGTTGCTCTAACTGAGAAATTTATGGAGGCTGTTGAAAAGGGAGAAAAATACGATCTGGTTGACCCTTCTACAAAAGTAGTAACAGGAAAGCTTAACGCCAGGGAAGTATTTGAGAAAATAGTTAAGGCTGCATGGTCCAGTGGAGAGCCAGGGATAGTGTTCATAGATAGAATGAACAGGGATAATCCAACACCAGAGCTTGGTCAGATAGAGAGCACAAACCCATGTGGGGAGCAGCCGCTTCTTCCATATGAAAGCTGTAATCTAGGCTCAATAAATCTTTCAAGGATGGTAAAGGATAATGGAAATGGCTATGAGGTGGATTATGAAGTATTAGAGAAGACTGTTAAAACAGCAGTACATTTCCTTGATAATGTTATAGATGTTAACAAGTATCCTCTAGAGGAAATAGATAAGATGACAAAGACCACCAGGAAAATAGGTCTTGGAATCATGGGCTTTGCTGATATGCTGATTAAGCTTGGCATACCGTACAACTCTCAGGAGGGAGTGGATATGGCGGAGAAGCTAATGGGCTTTATAAATGAAAAATCCAAGGAGGCTTCACGTCAGCTGGCATTGATCAGAGGAGCATTCCCTGCTTTCAAGGAAAGTATATACAGCAGTGGTGAAGCAATAAGAAATGCAACTACTACCACCATTGCTCCTACAGGAACCATAAGCATTATAGCAGGGGCATCCTCAGGAATAGAGCCTTTGTTTGCAGTGGCTTATCTGAGAAATGTTATGGATAATGACATATTAACTGAGGTAAATCCTCTGTTTGAAGAAGCAATAAGGGAAAGCGGTATTTATACGCCTGAGCTTATGAAAAAGATTGCCCAGGTTGGCTCGCCATCCCTTGTTAAAGAGGTACCAGACAATATTAAGAATATTTTTGTTACTGCTCACGACGTTACCCCTGAGTGGCACATAAAGATGCAGGCAGCCTTCCAGAGACATACTGATAATGCAGTCTCAAAGACTGTTAATTTTACACACGATGCTACGTTAGATGATGTAAGGGAGGTATACCGCCTGGCATACAAGCTTGACTGTAAGGGAGTCACAATATACAGGGATGGTAGCCGTGATTCACAGGTTCTTAATGTAGGAAAAGTAAATAGCGGTTCAGCAGAAGGCAACGATAAATCCTCTGAGGGAGAAGGCTCATCACCAAGATTAAGGCCTGAGGTTACAAAAGGTATAACTGAAAAGGTAAGGGTAGGCTGTGGAAACCTTTACATTACAGTTAATTATGATGACAACGGAATATGTGAGGTATTTACAAACGTAGGCAAGGCCGGAGGCTGTCCTTCACAGTCTGAGGCAACTGCAAGACTTATATCCATAGGCTTGAGAAGCGGTATGGATGTACAGGAGATAGTGGAGCAGCTTAAGGGAATAAGGTGTCATTCCACCTTAAGGCAGAAGACCAATAATAAGGATATAAAGGTGCTTTCCTGTCCTGATGCAATTGGCAGGGCTATTGAGAAGCTTGATAAGCTAAGGGACTTCAGGGGTTCAGGCAGCAATGTACAGGAGCCTTCAGATGAGATGGATGAAATAGTAATTGAGGATCTAATACCCGTACCAAAGGAAAACAGAAGTGCCGCTAAGTGCCCTGAGTGTGGTGGAGCAATTACCCATCAGGATGGATGCGTAATCTGCCCTAACTGTGGCTTCTCAAAATGCGGTTAAGATATTAATTAATTTTAATACAAAAGTCCCAAGGCAATTATGACACCTTGGGACTTTACATTTTTTGAGATTCCAAGCCATTTATATAGTGTTAATGAGTTATAAAAAAAAAATATTAATTTTATGCATAAACATTGCATAATGCAAAAAAGGAGGGTATAATTATACAATAATTTATGAAATATAGGAGATGGAGAAAATGAAAAAGCTTACTAAAATAACAGTTGCTCTTCTGGCAGGAATCATGCTGTTGGGATTTGCAGCATGTGGAAGCAGCAATTCAAAGGACAAAGAGGGAGAGAAGAAGACTCTTACAATGGCAACCAATGCAGCGTTCCCTCCATATGAGTACTACGAGGGTGATAAGATTGTAGGAATAGATGCAGAGGTTGCAAAGGCTATAGCTGACAAGCTGGGCTATGAGCTTAAAATAGAGGATATGGACTTTAATTCAATAATAACAGCTGTGCAGACAGGCAAGGTTGACATGGGTGTAGCTGGCATGACAGTTACAGAGGACCGTAAGAAAAACGTTAATTTTACAGACAGCTATGCAACAGGAATACAGTCCATAATAGTTAAGGAGGATTCCTCCATAACAAGTGTGGATGACCTCGGCAAGCTGCTTGATGAAGGAAAGAAATTTCTCATAGGAGTTCAGCAGTCAACTACAGGCGACATATACTGTTCAGATACTCCAGATAACGGGGGATACGGAGAGGACCACGTAACCAAGTTTACAACAGGAGCCAATGCAGTTCAGGCACTTGTTACTGGAAAGGTTGACTGTGTAATCATAGATAACGAGCCTGCAAAGAAATTTGTTGAGGCTAATAAAGGCCTTAAGATACTTGATACCGAGTATGCCGTTGAGGATTATGCAATAGCAATATCAAAGGACAACAATGAGCTTCTTAAAAAGGTAAATGATGCTTTGAAGGAGCTTATAGCAGATGGAACAGTAAAGAACATAGTAGGGAAATATATAAAAGCTAACTAATAAAGTATTATTTGACGGCCGGGGTGGCAACCCCGGCTTTATAAAAGGAAGGGGGGGGAAAAATGCCTGAGTGGGTGATGAATTTAAGGGATCAATTTGTACAGGCATTTATTGAAGGTGACCGCTGGAGGTACATGACTAATGGTGTTTTAACAACCATTGGAGTTACAATACTGGCATTATTAATGGGCATGGTTCTTGGAATTATTATAGCTGTAATAAGATCCACCTATGACCAGCAGGGAAATAAGATTAAGGGAGCCGCAAAGGGTATTTTAAAGGTGCTTAATGGCATATGTAAGCTGTATCTTACTGTTATCAGAGGAACGCCGCTTACAGTACAGCTTCTTATAATGTATTTTGTAATATTTGCAAGCAGTACTAATACATTTATGGTAGCTGTGCTGACATTTGGAATAAACTCAGGAGCTTATGTGGCTGAGATATTCCGTTCCGGAATTATGTCAGTAGACCAGGGGCAGACGGAGGCAAGCCGAAGCCTGGGCTTTGGTTATGTACCTACCATGGTATATGTAATAGTACCTCAGGCTATTAAGAACGTGCTTCCTGCACTGGTTAATGAACTCATAACACTTCTTAAGGATACCTCCATTGTTACAGTAACGGGACTTAAGGATTTGACAAAGGGAGCTATGATTATACAGGGGATAACCTTCCAGGCTTTTATGCCGCTTGTAGCAGCAGCATTAATATATCTTGTGCTTGTTAGCATTCTTACTAAGGTGTTAGGCAACGTGGAAAGGAGGCTCCGCAGGAATGAAAGATAATGTGCTTATAAAGGCTGAGGGTGTAAAGAAATACTATGGAGACAGCATAAAGGCCCTCGATGGCATTGATATGGATATAAAAAAGGGAGATGTCACAGTCATTATTGGCCCTTCAGGTTCAGGAAAGTCAACCTTTTTAAGATGCCTGAATCTGCTGGAGGATCCTACAGAAGGAAAAATATACTTTAATGGTACAGATATAACTGATGAAAAAACAGATATAAACCTGCACCGCCAGAAAATGGGCATGGTGTTTCAGCATTTCAATCTGTTTCCTCACATGACAGTGCTAAGAAATATGACCATAGCTCCAATGAAGCTATTAAAGCTGTCAAAAGCAGATGCTGAGGAAAGGGCTATGAAGCTTTTGGAGAGGGTTGGACTAGCTGACAGGGCTGATGCATATCCAAGCCAACTGTCAGGAGGACAGAAGCAGCGTATAGCCATTATAAGGGCTCTTTGCATGAACCCTGATGTAATGCTGTTTGATGAGCCTACCAGTGCACTGGACCCTGAAATGGTAGGAGAGGTGCTGGAGGTTATGAAGGATCTGGCAAGAGACGGTATGACCATGGCAGTGGTAACACATGAGATGGGCTTTGCAAAAGAGGTGGGCTCCCATGTTATATTCATGGATGGTGGCAGAATAATTGAGCAGGGAAGCCCGGATGAAATATTCGGTAATCCCAAGAGCGACAGGCTGAAAGCATTTATCGCAAAGGTACTGTAAATCAAGTGAAAAGAGAAGAGAAAAAGTGAAAAAACTGTCTTAGTAATCTAAGGCAGTTTTTCTATTAAAGTTATTCCTTAATATAGTTCCGTTTCAAAGAATTTTTTGATTTCTCCCATGTCCCTTGTTTTGCTGAGGGCAACTAGAAGCTTTATACGGGCCTTCTGTCCTGGAAGGATGTCTCCGAATATTACTCCCAAATTTCTTATGTCCTTTCCTCCACCAGGATAGCCATATGAATCAAGAACCCTTCCCTGAAAGCATCTGGAAACAACTACAACGGGAACTCCTGAGGAAATGGCCTTTTTTATGGGTTCTACCAATGCAGGAGGAACGTTTCCGCGACCGGTTCCTTCGACTACAAGCCCGTTTGTTCCCTTCTGAAGATAATAGTCGATTATATCACAATCCATTCCTGAAACACATTTAATCAGATCTACACGGGCATGTAAACCATCTATATCTATATGCTGCTTTCTTATGCTATCTCTATAGAATATAACCATATTACTGTCAACTATTCCTATAGGACCGAGATTTGGGGAACTAAATGCATTAAGGCTCATGGAGTTAATCTTAGTAACCTCGCTGGCACAGTAAAGCTCTCCATTAAAGCATACAAGCACACCCCTGCCACGGGCCTTTTCAGAAGCTGCTGTACATATTGAGGCGGCCAGGTTTGCAGGACCATCATACCCTAGCTCCGAACCATTTCTCATGGCTCCTGTTATAACAACTGGCTTATCATTTTCTAAGGTAAGATCAAGGAAAAAGGCTGTTTCCTCAAGGGTGTCAGTACCGTGGGTTACAACTACTCCTGTAATATCATCCCTGTCGAGTATTGATTGTATATATGTCCTTAGCTCAAACATGAGCTCTGGCGTCATATGAGGACTTGGGAGGGTTGAAAAGGTTGAGGTTTCAATCTCTGCGAAGCCATCTATTCCTGTAACCATTGCCATTATCTCATGGCCTGTAAGGGAGGGAACGGCTGCCTTGATTCTTTCATCAACCTTCATGGATATGGTGCCGCCATTAAAAATAACTGCGATTTTTGACATAGTACACTTCTCCTTTGTTTATTGTTAACAACTATAATATATCGTAAATACTGCCAAATAATAGTTTAGCATTTTAGAATACCATTTAAAACAGAAAAATATAATCAATAGAATTTTTTTATACTGCTAAATGGATATATCCTGAAGAGAACTCTTCCTCTTAGCATGCTAAAGGGAATACAGCCAATGTAGCGGCTGTCCTCGCTAATCTCTCTATTATCACCAAGGACGAACATGCATTCATCAGGTATGATAATAGGGCCCGTCAGAGTTCCTGAGGATGTATAGGTACCCTCAGGAAGATAGTCCTCTTGAAGGAGCTGGTCGTTTAGATAAACGTGTCCATCTTTAATTTCAACCTTATCTCCTGGCAATGCTATTACGCGCTTTATAAATATTTCATTTTTCTCGTCTCCAGAATCAAATATAACAATCTGTCCTTTTTTAATTGCATGGGTAAAATGGCACACTCTTTCTACACCAAGCCTGTTATAATTATACAATGTAGGCTTCATGGAATCTCCCGACACCTCTATAATATCAAATAAAAAGGCTTTAATACAAAGGGCTGCTGCAATTGCAATTACTATTGATAAAATCCAATCAAAAAGCTCCTTCATTGCTTTGTTCTTCATTACTATTTATCCTCCTGAATTCATACATATCTATTATATACTGTGAGGAAGCAAAAATCATTCATTTTAAAAAAATGTTTAATAGTGTAAACCTATGATGAATATGTATTGGGGGTGAGTGTATATAAAATGAATTATATAGAAAAAATGTTAAAATAAAGCATAGAAGATGTAACATATGGGAAATATAAATATGATACATGTTCATTTTTCAAAAAATTTTAAATATTTAAAAAGGAAAAATGCAATATGTATAGAATACTTTATCATACTATAAATTCCAGACTAAAGGGGGAAAAAGATATGAAGGAGTATAATGTTGAAAATGTCCGAAGCGTCGGGATTATAGGTCATAGTGGTACCGGCAAAACCAGCCTTATGGAGGCACTGTTATACAGCTGCAAGGAAATCGACAGAGTAGGAAGAATAGAGGATGGAACCACCATATCTGACTATGATCCCGAGGAAAAGAAAAGACAGATATCAATATCTACAGCAGTTGCCCCTTGTGAGTTCAGCGACCACAAGATATACATTGTAGATACCCCAGGCTACTTCGATTTTGTAGGAGAGGTAATAGAAGGACTGAGGGCCGTAGATTCAGCACTTATTACAACCTGTGCAGTATCTGGAGTACAGGTAGGAACAGAAAAGTCATGGAATTTCTGCAACAAGTATAAGATACCAAGAAGCTTTTTCATTAACAAGCTTGATAGGGAAAATGCAAGCTTTGAGAAAACCTATGAACAGCTGAGAGACAAATTTGGCTCGTCGGTTTGTGCGCTTCATGCACCAATAGGTAAGGAATCAGGCTTCAGGGGTGTTGTTAACCTAGTAACAAAAAAGGCATATATATATGATCCTAAAACTAAGCAAGCCACTGAGTGCGATGTGCCTGCAGAGGTAGCAAGCACTGTTGATGAATATAGAAACAATATAATGGAAGCTGTTGCTGAAACTGATGAGGAGCTTCTTGACAAGTACCTTGGAGGAGAGGAGCTTACAGACGAGGAGATAATCAAGGGTTTAAGAAAAGGTATACTTGACTGTGAAATTGCCCCTGTTTTCTGTGGCTCAGCATTAGCTAACATTGGAATGCCATCACTACTTAAAGGCATAATACATAATATGCCTGCACCATGTGACGCAGAAAAGTGTCATGGAAAGAATCCTAAGACAAATAATGATGAGGAAAGGAAGACTGAAGCATCTTCCCCATTCTCAGCCTTTGTATTTAAGACTATAGCAGACCCGTTCGTTGGAAGGCTGTCAATGTTTAAGGTGATGTCAGGAAGCATCTCCTCAGACTCAATAATATACAATGCAAACCAGGATAAGACTGAAAAGGTTGGAACACTTTATGTTATGAAAGGAAAGAACCAGCTTCCTGCTACAAAGCTTTCCGTTGGCGAAATAGGAGCAGTATCTAAGCTGCAGTATACCATGACAGGTGATACACTATGCGATGCTGGTAATCCAATAGTTTTTAAGGGCTTTGAGTTCCCGGAGGCCTGCATCTCCATGACTGTTAATCCTAAGTCAAAGGGCGATGAGGATAAGATATCCAGCGGACTTCATAAGCTTCTTGAAGAGGACCCAACCTTCAGGATTTCAAGAGATGTTGAGAATGCAGAGACCATTGTATCCGGACAGGGAGAGCTTCATATTGAGGTAATAGTAAATAAGCTTAAGAATAAGTTCGGAGCAGATACAGTACTTGATATCCCAAAGATTCCATACAGGGAGACAATCAAGAAGACCGCCGATGTACAAGGTAAGTACAAGAAGCAGTCAGGAGGACATGGTCAGTATGGAGATGTTCATATAAGATTTGAGCCTCAGTATGAGACAGAAGACCTTGTATTCCTTGATGAGATAGTAGGAGGAGTTGTTCCAAGACAGTATATTCCTGCTGTTGAAAAGGGACTTAGGGAGGCTATTAAGAAGGGTGTGCTTGCAGGCTATCCTGTAATCAACCTGAAGGCGGCTCTCCATTATGGTTCATACCATCCTGTAGATTCCTCGGAAATGGCCTTCAAGACAGCAGCATCCATGGCCTTCAAGAAGGGTCTTAAGGAAGCAAATCCAATACTGCTTGAGCCTGTTATGCATATGGAAGTAACTATTCCAGATGAATTCCTTGGAGACATCATGGGTGACATAAACAGAAGAAGGGGAAAGGTTCTTGGAATGGAGCAGGTTAATGGAAACCAGGTTGTTATGGCAGAGGTTCCTATGTCAGAGGTGTTTAAATATGCAACTGATCTTAGGTCCATGACCCAGGCAAGAGGAAGCTTCACCATGAAGTTTGAAAGGTATGAGGAGGTTCCTAGCCCTATAGCTGCAAAGATAATAGAAAATGCACAGAAGGAAAAGGACGAGGACGAAGAATAAAGATAGTTCAAAGGCAGGGCCAAGGGCTCTGCCTTAAATTTTTAAGTATCTGTTTGTATAATAAATATGCATAAAGGTTTATGGATTCATTTTAATTCCCATACTGATATGGAACATAAGGTAATATAGCCCAGGTAACGTCGTTTGCGGAGATGCTTCTCGGCTCTAGTCCCTCATAGCCAGCACATGCATTGCTGCAAGGGTAGCTTTTACAGTCAGTACAGGCAGCCAAGCCCCTTTTGTTGGCACATTTTAGCTGGCTACAGAGGTCGTTTTCTATACAAGGAATTGGGTTGCCAGACTCTTTCATGCCGCAGCCTGGGCAAGCATAGTATTCAGTTTCTTTACCTCCATAATAAACCTGGCTCACCCTTTTCCTTATCTCCTCCTGCAATTGAGTACTCATGGTTTCTCCGGTGTAATGCACACAAAGGTCGCAGCGCATTCCGCACTTGGAGTAGACTAGATTTTCTCTGGGAAAGGGCTTGCGGTTAGGTTTTTTCTTTATAGCAATAAGGGGTTTTAGCTCCTCAAATCTGGCAGAGCTGCTTACAGGAAACAGCATCCATTTTCCATCATGATAGTTTTTTGAACTTTCGTAGATTGACAGTATATATTCTGAAAATTCATTATGCTGTGATTCGAATTTTTCCCTCTCGGCCTTGCCGTATATGAGCAGAAGGTCATATCGATCCTCACGTATCAATAATGTAAGTATTGTTTTTCCGCTTCGGCGGAATCTAATTGTGTCCTTACCGTCACCAACCTCATCAAGCTCATATTTTCCACGCATGAACCTTGCGATTTCAAGGCCAGTCTTCTGCAGTTCTAATGTTTTGTTCATTATCATCTCTCCCTTGGATATTAATATTACTATATATGGCAATTAATTACCACTATTTACTATAAGTAACTGCTGCATATTGTTTTACCTTATGAACTGGAAGTATGTTTGTTTTTGAAATACAAAGTAAAACTTAATAAAATGAATAAAAAGTAAGTTCTGGTGACATAATTTTATATAAATGACCCTGACAAAGCCTAAAGACATTGAAAGGGGAATTATGGATATTGATAGAGTCTATAAAAGAAATATAATATAGATAAAAGGTCAAAGAAAGTCAAAGTCAAAGGAGGCGATGCAATGGCAAGGCTATCAGACATAATAGAGGACTTCATAAAGGAACTCATTGAAGAAAATGACCAAAATGCTTTGGAAATACAGAGAAATGAACTGGCAAGCCATTTCGATTGTGCTCCGTCTCAGATAAACTATGTGCTTGCCACAAGGTTCTCCGTTGAACAGGGGTATTACATTGAAAGTAAAAGAGGCGGCGGGGGATGCATAAGAATTACTAGAATAGCTATAGACAAGAATGACTATATGAAGCATGCTATATGGAAGAGTATAGGAGACAGCATTACCCATCAGGAGGGTGAAAATATAATAAAGCTTTTCCATGAAAGAAGCTTTATTACAGATAGGGAAGCTGCCCTTATGAGGGCAGTTATAAACGACAAAACACTAGCCATAGCCCCTGAGGATAAGGGAAGGCTCAGGGCACAGCTATTAAAAAACATGCTAATTGCAGTAGTGTAGTAAGTCAGAAAATAAAAAAGGAGGAGTTTATAATGTTATGTCAGAATTGCAATAAAAAAGAAGCCACAGTTCATATTGTAAAGAATATAAATGGAAACAAAACAGAAATCCATCTGTGTGAAGAATGCGCAAAGCATCAGGATATAAGCTTAAGTACCCCATTTGGAATAGAGGAGCCAATGTCCATACAGAATTTACTTGAAAGCTTCTTTGATATGATGGGTGGAGTTGCACCTCAGACCTTAAGCGCCAGAACCTGCCCTGTATGCAATATGAGCTTTGAGGATTTCAAGAGAACTGGTATGTTCGGCTGCAGCAGCTGCTATAACACCTTTACGAAAGAGGCGATACCAGTAATCAAGCGTATTCATGGTAATATACAGCATACAGGTAAGATACCAGGAAGAGGCGGAAGTGAAATGAAGAAAAAGAGGGAAATTGAAGCACTGAGGGATGACCTGAAAGCTGCAATCACCAATGAGGAATATGAGAAGGCTGCAGAGCTTAGGGATAAAATAAGGGACCTTGAAGGAAAACAGGGTAATAATTAAGCAGGAGGGAACAGAGATGGAGGATAATAAGAGCTTTGATAATACAGGAATAGTTTTATCTAGCAGGGTTAGGCTTGCTAGAAATATAAACAACACTCCTTTTCCACATGTGCTCTCTAAGGAGGCAGCGGCAAAGGTAGTTCAGGACGTGTCTGAGATAGTTATGGGCACCTCCTGTGCCAATGATAAAGAAATAAAGCTTATACAGATGAAGGACATGAAACCGTTGGAGAGAATGGCAATGGTGGAGAAGCATCTCATAAGTCGTGAGCTTGCTAAAAATCATGATAAGTCGGCAGTCCTTCTAAGTATTGATGAGGATATATCCATAATGCTTAATGAGGAGGACCATATAAGGCTTCAGGTAATATATCCAGGCTTTAAAATTAGTGAGGCATATCATTATGCACAAAGGCTTGATGATGCCATAGAGGAGAAGCTGGACTATGCCTTTGATCCTTCTCTGGGATATCTTACTAGTTGTCCTACTAATGTTGGTACAGGTCTCAGAGCATCGGTAATGCTTCATCTTCCTGCACTGACAATAACTAGAAATATAAACAGTATACTCAATACGGTGTCTCAGGTAGGTATGACCATAAGAGGACTTTATGGGGAAGGCAGCAACATAATGGGCAGCATATATCAGATATCCAACCAGGTTACTCTGGGACTTTCTGAGGAAGATATAGTAAATAACCTGATTGCGGTTACGAAGAAGATAATAGACCAGGAGATACTGGCAAGACGTCTTATGTATGAAAAACAGCCCGTTGCAATGCAGGATGAGATATACAGGGCATTAGGATGCCTCCGATATGCAAGGATTCTTTCAACCTCTGAGGCATTAAATCTTTTGTCCAAGGTTAGAATGGGGGTTGAAATGGGCATAATTAAGGATATGGACATAAATACTATAAATGAGTTGTTTACAAAGGTCCAGCCGGCAACCCTTCAGCTGACAGACCAAAAGGACTTGGATGCAGCAGCAAGGGATGTATTAAGAGCTGAATTCATAAGAAATCACATATAATAGGAGGTGTTATTATGTTTGCGGGATTTACAGAAAGAAGTATGAAGGCACTTAACATGAGTGCCCAGGAGGCAGCAAAGCTTGGACACAATTATGTGGGCACAGAACATGTACTCCTTGGCATTGCTATGGAAGGAGGCCAGGCTTCAAGAATACTGGGAGAAATGAACGTTACTCCTGAAAATATAAGAGCTTCAATAATTGAGCTGGAAGGACGCGGTGAGGAGGATGTAATGATGCAGCAGATTCCCCTTACCCCAAGAACCAAAAGACTGCTGGAGGTAGCAAGAAGCGTAGCAAGGGGACTAAACCATAATTTTGTTGCTCCTGAGCATATGCTGCTGGGAATTATTGCCGAGGGAGAAGGTGTTGCCCTCGCTATACTTGAAAAACTGGAGGTTGATTTAAACAAGCTTAAGTCTGAGCTGCTGGGTAATATAGGCTCTGATGCAGCACCATCCACCCAGAAATCAGGAAAAGCTAAAAATACTTCCACACCTACATTAGACCAGTATGGAAGAGACCTTACTCAATTGGCAAGTGACGGAAAAATAGACCCTGTAATAGGCAGGGATAATGAAACCCAAAGAGTTATCGAAATACTTTCAAGAAGAACCAAAAATAATCCATGCCTTATTGGAGAGCCTGGAGTTGGAAAAACTGCCATAGCTGAAGGCCTTGCGCAAAGGATTGTTGAGGGCAACCTTCCTGAAAGCCTTAAAAACAAGAGGGTTGTGACACTTGACCTTTCGGGTTTGGTTGCAGGCTCTAAGTACAGAGGAGAGTTTGAGGAGAGGCTTAAGAAGGTAATGGATGAGCTGAGAAATGCAGGGAATGTGCTGCTTTTCATAGATGAGATTCATACAATTGTTGGGGCAGGAGCCTCCGAGGGAGCAATAGATGCATCCAACATACTGAAGCCTGCCCTTGCAAGAGGAGAGCTTCAGGCTATAGGAGCCACAACCATAGATGAATATAGAAAGTATATAGAAAAGGATGCAGCCCTTGAAAGAAGGTTCCAGCCTGTAATGGTAGGGGAACCAACCAAAGAGGAATCCCTGCTTATACTGAAGGGGCTTAGAGATAAGTATGAGGCCCACCACAAGGTTAAGATAGCAGACGAGGCTATAGAGGCGGCTGTTAACCTTTCAGACAGGTATATAACTGACAGATTTCTTCCTGATAAGGCAATAGACCTTATGGATGAGGCGGCTGCCAAGGTAAGGCTGGAGAATCTGACCGCTCCTCCGGACCTTAAGGCTCTTGAGGATGAGTTGGATAGGATAAAGAAGGAAAAGGAAGAAGCAGTTAACACCCAGGAGTTTGAAAAGGCCGCTTCTCTTAGAGATACAGAAAATGAGCTACAAACAAAGCTGTCAAAACAGAAGGATAGCTGGAAGAGTCAGATGGGTGGCGATGATCCAATAGTGGTTGAGGAGGATATTGCTGCAGTGGTATCCCGCTGGACAAAGATACCTGTAAGCAAGCTGACAGAACAGGAATCAGAAAGGCTTCTTAATCTTGAGGGAATACTTCATAAGAGAGTAATAGGACAAAGCGAAGCAGTGGAGGCTATATCAAAGGCTGTAAGAAGGTCCAGGGTAGGGCTTAAGGACCCAAAGAGACCTATAGGCTCATTTATATTCCTGGGGCCCACTGGAGTTGGAAAGACAGAGCTGACTAAAGCTTTAGCTGAGGCTATGTTCGGAGATGAAAATGCATTAGTAAGGATTGATATGTCTGAATATATGGAGAAGTACTCAGTATCCAGGCTTATAGGTTCTCCTCCAGGCTATGTAGGCTATGATGAGGGGGGGCAGCTGACTGAAGCGGTAAGAAGAAAGCCATATAGCGTGGTTTTGTTTGATGAGATTGAAAAGGCACATCCTGATGTGTTTAACATACTTCTACAGATACTCGAGGATGGAAGACTCACAGATGGAAAGGGAAAAACGGTAAACTTTAAGAACACTATTATAATTATGACCTCCAACATTGGAGCAAACACCATAAACCGCCAGCCTGTGATGGGCTTTGGACAAGGTACAGTGGGTAAGGAAGACTCATATGAAAGAATGAAGGAGAGGATTACTCAAGAACTTAAAAAGACCTTCAGACCTGAGTTCCTTAACAGGCTTGATGATATAATAGTATTCCACCAGCTTGACCAGGATGCCATAGGACAGATAGTAGACCTGATGCTCAAAAGTGTGCTCTCAAGGCTTAAGTACATGGGAGTAGATATTGAATATACAAAGGATGTAAAGGAACAGCTTGCAGAGCAGGGCTTTGATCCTGATTATGGTGCCAGACCTCTCAGAAGGGCTATAACCAAGACAATAGAGGATAAACTGTCAGAGGAAATGCTGAAAGGTACAATTAAAAATGGGGATAAGGTACTTATGGATGTTAAGGATGGAGAGATAATTTTTACTAATAAGGCTCAACATTAATGAAATGAAAGCTGTCGTATGACAATACTAATAGTCATATGACAGTTTTTTTTCGCTGAATTTTGCTATATTATGGTTGCCTGCATTATGAATATAAAATATAATGAAATTGCAATTGATATTTATCAGGGAGATGAACTTATGGGAAAGGAAAAGATAGTTTTTATATGCCAGGACTGTGGCTATGAGTCACCCAAGTGGATGGGTAAATGCCCTGGCTGTGGCTCATGGACCAGTTTTGTAGAGGAAAAAGTCGAGAAGCAAAGAAGCTCTGGTACATTCATATCAAGTATCCCATCAAAGCCACTTACCCTGAAGGAAATAGAGATAAATGAGGAGGAGAGATACTCCACCTGCATGGAAGAGATGAACAGGGTGCTTGGAGGGGGAATAGTCAGGGGTTCTCTGGTGCTGGTAGGAGGAGATCCTGGAATAGGGAAATCCACCCTGCTGCTGCAGGTATCTAAAAACACAGCTTCTCAGGGAAGAACAGTGCTCTACGTGTCAGGTGAAGAATCACCAAGCCAGATAAAGCTAAGAGCACGCAGACTTGAAGTTGGGGAGAAAAACCTTTACATATTATCTGAAACAAACCTTTCTACAATAGAAAGATTTATTGATGAGGTAAAACCCGACATAGCAGTGATAGATTCAATACAGACAATATACAGGCCAGAGCTTTCCTCGGCAGCAGGGAGTGTAAGTCAGGTTAGAGAAGCTACCTCAGCACTTATGCGCATTGCAAAGGGTAAAGGAGTGTCGGTGTTTATTGTGGGACATGTAACCAAGGAGGGGTCTATTGCGGGCCCAAGGGTGCTTGAGCATATGGTTGATACAGTTCTTTATTTTGAAGGAGAAAGACATCATTCCTACAGAGTACTGAGAGCTGTCAAGAATAGGTTTGGCTCTACCAATGAGATAGGAGTATTTGAAATGAAGGAAAGTGGTCTTGAGGAGGTTGTTAACCCCTCTGAAATGCTACTGTCCGGAAGACCTGAAAACGTTCCAGGCTCAGCAATAGTCTGCAGTGTAGAGGGAACGAGGCCTGTGCTGGTGGAAATACAGGCATTAACAGCTGCAACTAGCTTTGGAATGCCAAGAAGGATGGCCACTGGGCTGGATTACAATCGTATGGTTCTTATGCTTGCAGTCCTTGAGAAAAGGGTTGGAATGCAGCTCCAGACATTTGACACATACCTTAATGCTGCAGGAGGCTTTAGGATAGATGAGCCAGCATGCGATTTAGGAGTAGCCTGTTCAATTGCATCAAGCTTTAGAAATATACCAATTGACCCGAAAACTATGTTGGCAGGGGAGGTCGGTCTTACAGGAGAAATAAGAGCTGTAAGCTTAATAGAAAAAAGAATCATGGAGGCTAAAAAACTGGGATTTACTAGATGCATAATCCCCAGTGAAAATATAAAGGGAATCGGAAAAACTGAGGGCATACGCATATGCGCAGTGAGCAGTATTTATGAGGCCCTGGAGGAAGCGTTGGGAGGAAGTTTATGAGAGATTCGAAGGGAAACGAACTAATGGAGGTGCTGAAGGTAATGGCACCTGGAACTCCTCTTCGGGAAGGGCTTGAGAATGTGCTTAAGGCCAAAACAGGAGGGCTTATTGCTATAGGCGACCAACAGGAGATATTGGGAATAGTTGATGGAGGATTCTATATCAACTGTGAATATAGTCCTTCCTTTCTATATGAGCTTGCTAAAATGGACGGAGCAATTATAATAAGCAGCGACTTCAAGCGGATACTGTATGCGAATACACAGCTTATACCAGATTCATCGATTCCAACAGGTGAAACCGGCACCAGACACAGGACCGCAGACAGGGTGGCTAAGCAGACTGGGAGTCTTGTTATATCAATATCTCAGAGAAGAAATATAATCACTGTATATAAGGGCAGCATTAAATATGTACTTAAGGATACTAATATAATACTTACCAAGGCAAACCAGGCCATTCAGACACTTGAAAGATATAAATCATCTTTAGATGAGGCCATGGTAAGTATGTCAGCTCTGGAATTTGAGGACCTGGTTACGGTTTTCGATGTAGCTGTTGCTGTACAGAGAAATGAGATGGTTATGAGAATAGCAGATGAAATAGAAAGATACATATGCGAGCTGGGGAATGAGGGAAGGCTTGTTTCTATGCAGCTGGTGGATTTGATTGCTAATACGGAAACCGAAGGGGACTTGCTTATAAGGGATTACGTAGAAGGACAGAAGGATTGGAACGAGTGTCGTCGTCAGATAAAAAACCTGTCCTCGGATGATGTACTGGAGATATCCTCAGTGTGCAAACTTATGGGATACTCTCCTGATGCTATGTTTGATACTCTTATATCTGCAAAGGGTTACAGGCTTCTTAACAGGATTCCGAAGCTGCCTCCTGTGGTAATAGAGAATATAGTGAAGTCCTTCCAATCATTAAAGATGATATCAAGGGCATCAATAGAGGACCTTGACAAGGTTGAAGGGATAGGAGAGGCTAGAGCCAGGAGCATTAAGGAGGGTATGAGGAAAATACAGGAGCAGGTGCTTATGAGCAGACACCTGTAAGGTAAAAGGTAATAGTGAAGATGGAATAAGTAATGTTGAAATCCCATGCCAAGCAGGCATGGGATTTCATTTTACACCACATACACCTTGTCTTAAGGGGAAGGCTTTCATATGCTGCAATTACAAGGTTTCCGTATGGGAATGACCCCACATTTGGGAAATTTCCCTGTGACCACCTGGGGTATGGACAAATAAAAAAGAACTGCTGGGTGCAGTTCCGGAAACTTCTATTATATATTATATGTAGCAATATTAAAGTAATGTAAACTTCCCTAATGTTTTAAGCTTATCGTTTTCATTTATAAGAACATCAAAGAGATTGATATCCACCTCGCCACAAAGAGCAGCAAGATAATAAAGGTGGGTGCCTATTTCCCTCTCTAATATTTCTCTACAGTTTTCACATAAGCTGCCTTCTATCTGTGTACTTAGAAGCTGGCTTATATTTTCAAGGGAAGCATCCTCCGGGAGCTTCTGCCTACAGGCAGAAATGCTTATGCATCCGCACTGGGTTGCTGATTTGGCAATAGCACGGTTAATTCTTGCATTGGATTCTGTGAGTTTTGTAAGAATATCTATGATGCTTTTGTGCCGCATTAATGATTCACACACGGAATTTTGGAAATCATCTAACATAATGTCGTTCATAGGTCACACTCCCACTATATAGAATTAACACATTAAGGATGGCTTCCTCATAATAAAACGGCATGGAATAATATATTATGAGGGAGGATATAGAACACATCCCATATAAACATTATAGAGTGTTTTACAAGATAATGTCAAATATAATGAGGGCGAAAATGCATTATGTAAACAATTTTAGGTCGCTTTTAATATAATAATAGTAAAGAGGTCTTTTTTTCATGGAATTACTGAGTTTACACAGCTATTACGTCAATTTAGGTATATACCATTTATGTAAAATATATCAAGGGGTGGCCAAAATGTTTCTCATAGGAGATATTATATTTTATCCTGTATTTGGAGCAGGATGTATTTTAAATATAGAGGACAGAATTATTCATGGTGAAATTAAAAAGTATTATATAATAAGCTTTGCAAATGGAATGGAGTGTATGATACCTGTATATTCTAGTGAAGCCTCAAGAATAAGAAGGGCAATAGGCCCTGATGAGTGTGAGCATCTAATGGAGATTCTAAGGTGTAGGGGAGAGGTGCTTCCTAACAGGTGGAATTTAAGAAACCGCTACTATAACGACAGTATAAAAAAGGGGGATATATACAGGCTTACCCTGGTGCTATCCTCAATAGGAGACCTTTCAAAGGAAAAAGAGCTTTCTAAAAGTGAGGAGAGAATATTTAATAGCATATTGGAGCTTATTGTTGGAGAAATGTCGCTGTCAAGCTCTACAGAATATAGTCTGATAAAGAAAAAGGTGTTAGAGGCTTTAAGGTCAAAGGGATGTAAATGTTAATAAAAAAGTAATAACACTTCAAATTATACACGTTGAATTAATTTATGTATTAAGGTATAGTAGAATTATTATCTAAGGTGTTGGAAAAAATATATTCAAGTTGGAATAATGAGTAAAAGGAATTACAAGGAGGTGTTTAAATGCTAAACAAAATATTCAGAATTATATTCACACTGCTAGGACTTCTAACCGGATACGAAGTATCTGATGCCCTGCTGAAGCTACCTACAGTGTCGTCTATGTTTAGCAGCAACCCTAAGTCAGTCCGGTTTATTGCAGCCATGATTATTGGCATTTTATTATTCGGAATAATATTTTATTTATTATCGCCAATAATAGCAGGATTGATATGGAAGCTGACAGGGTTAATAGAGATAGGTATACAGAAGCTACCAGGGGGTGACCTGCTAATAGGAGCAGCCGGACTTATAGTAGGGCTTCTTATAGCGGCGCTGGTTATGACCCCTATATCAAATATTTTTACTGGCAGTGACATGCTGAGGATTATAGGTGTAGTGCTGGCAGTAATTGTGTACTGTATTACAGGTATAATTGGAGTAAATATAGCAATAAAGAAGAAGGATGATATATATAATTCTTTTTCTTCAGTAAAGAAGCTTAATAAGGATAAGAGGGCTAAAGGTGAAAGCAAGACTAATACAGCACAGCCGAAGCTTTTAGATACAAGTGTTATAATTGATGGCAGGATACATGATATACTAAAGACCGGCTTTATAGAAGGTACAATTGTTATACCTTCCTTTGTACTGCAGGAGCTTAGGCATATTGCTGATTCTGCTGATGTTCTCAAAAGGACCAGAGGAAGAAGAGGTCTTGATATATTAAATCAGATACAGAAGGATTTAAAGATACCTGTGGAAATCACTGAAAAGGACTTTGAGAACATCGCCGAAGTGGATGCTAAGCTTTTAAAGCTGGCCCAGACAATCGGTGGTGTGGTTATAACCAATGACTTTAACCTTAACAAGGTGGCTGAGTTCCAGGGGGTCAAGGTGCTCAATATAAATGAACTTGCCAATGCAGTAAAGCCTGTTGTTATACCGGGAGAGGAAATGAATTTAAGTATTGTCAAGGATGGCAAGGAATCTGGACAGGGAGTTGCCTACCTGGACGATGGAACCATGATTGTAGTAGAGGGTGGAAGAAAATATCTTGGAGAAACCATAGATGTTGTGGTTACCAGTGTACTGCAGACTGCAGCAGGCAGGATGATTTTTGCAAAGCTTAAAACAGCCCAGGATAGGGCAGTATAGTATTCAGTGAGGCGCTGCAGCTGCGGTGCCTCTTAATTATGTATGGAGGTTAGTACCATATGGTATGTGCTGTAATTGTTGGTGGTGGAAAAGGAAAAAGAATGAAGGCTGGTATAAATAAGCAATATATAAAGCTTGCTGGGAAGGAAATAATAATATGGACACTTGAGGCTTTTGAAAATTGCAGCTCTGTGGATGAAATTATACTTGTGCTTCCTGAGGATGAAATACATTCATTTAAGGACGGCCCTTTAAAAATATATACTATTAGTAAGCTAAAGGCAATAGTCCCAGGAGGGGAAGAAAGACAGGAATCTGTTTATAATGGACTTAATGCCTGCAGCAGTGAAACAGATATAGTGCTAATACATGATGGGGCAAGACCTTTTGTACCGATAGATATAATAAATACTTCAATAGATGCCGCCAGGAAGTATGGTGCATGTACAGCTGCAGTTAGGGTAAAGGATACCATAAAGAAAGAGGATGATAAGGGGTTTGCAGAGGTAGGACCCGACAGAAGCATGCTATGGTCAGTACAGACTCCACAGGTTTTTAAATACAGCCTTATAATGAAGGCCCATAGGGATGCCAGAAGGCAAGAAATTATTGCCACGGATGATACTGCTCTGGCAGAGCAAGTGGGATACAAGGCAAAGCTAATTGAGGGAAGCTATTACAATATTAAAATAACAACCCCAGAGGATATAGTACTTGGGGAGGCAATTGCAGAGAAATTGATAAAGGAGAAGTAACATGAGAATAGGTCATGGCTATGATGTTCACAGAATAACTGAAAACAGAAGGCTTATACTAGGCGGAGTATGTATACCATGGGATGCTGGACTGCTTGGACACTCCGATGCGGATGTGCTGGTACATGCAATTATGGATAGTCTTCTTGGAGCAGCAGCACTTGGAGATATAGGGAAGCATTTCCCTGATAATGATGAAAGGTACAAGGATGCGGACAGCATGAAGCTTCTTGCACAGGTAAAAAACATTATAGAAGGTATGGGATATACTGTTGTAAATATAGATGCCACAATAATAGCACAGAGACCAAAGCTGGCCCCATATATTGATAAAATGAGGGAAAATATAAGCAGTACACTGGGGATGGATTTGGATTGTGTAAATGTGAAGGCTACCACTGAAGAAAACCTGGGCTTTACAGGAACAGGTGAGGGAATGGCAGCCCATGCAGTATGCCTTTTGGAAAAATAAGTGAATAGAAGGAATAAGGGAGTACTTTTACATGAAGCTTTAGAAATTTATTCTAATATGGTATTATATGATTGGATTAGTGGTAGACAAAATACATAGCTCTACTATCCACCTATAGCTTTAATCTATAATGAAATGAAGGGTTAGTTTTATGGACCTGATGGAAAGACTAAATGGATATAATTGCCTTAAGGAAACTGATGTTATGATGCTCAATCCTCTTGTATGGGCATATATAGGTGATGCAGTATATGAGGTTTATGTAAGAAGCTATGTAATCTCAGAGGGAAAAAGGAACGCAGGAGACCTTCACAGAGGCTCTATAAACTTCGTAAAGGCGGAGGCTCAGTCTGATATACTAGAGACGCTTCTGCCGAAGCTTACTGAGGAGGAACAGAACATAGTAAGGCGTGGAAGAAACACTAAAACCACCCATGTACCTAAGAATGCTCAGGTAATAGATTACAGGAGGGCTACAGCCCTTGAGGCACTCATAGGATACCTGTATCTGATGAAAAGGTATGAAAGAATGGATGAGATAATGGGGATCATATTTGAAACATGGAATAAGGAAAAGCAGTCTAATACAATACTGTAAACGAAACAAGAAAGGTGGATCAATATGGAAGCAAATATGAAGATAAAGCTTATAGCCTATACACCGGAGCCAGAAAAGCTGGTTGCATCTGCGGCCAAGCTATGCTATAGCTCTGTAAGTGCTGAAGATATTATGGACAATCTTGACCAGGAGAAAACCAGAAAGTTTGTTGACATGCTTATGAAGCTTGGACACGAGTCACCGATTGAGCATGTTAACTTTACCTTTTCTGCGGAAGGAATTTCAAGAACCTTAACCCACCAGCTGGTAAGACATAGGATAGCCTCATACTCACAGCAGAGCCAGAGGTACGTTAAGCTTGAACAGTTTGAATATATAATACCACCATCAATTGCTTCCATCCCTGAGGCTAAAAGACTCTTTATAGAGCAGATGGAAAGGGACCAGAAGGCTTATGACCAGCTTTCAGAGACCCTTAAAAGAGAGCATACAAGAAGGCTTATAGAGGAGGGAATGGAGGAGCAGAAGGCTATTAAGGCTGCGGAAAAGATGGCCATTGAGGATGCCAGGTATGTTTTTCCAAATGCCTGTGAGACGAAGATAGTGTTTACTATGAATGCCAGGTCTCTTCTTAATTTTTTCAACCATAGGTGCTGTAACAGAGCACAGTGGGAGATACGCCAGATGGCAGAGGAAATGCTTAAGCAGGTCATAAAGGCTGCACCATCCCTGTTTAAGAATGCAGGTCCTTCCTGTGTGCACTCAGCCTGCTCAGAGGGAAATATGACCTGTGGTAAAATGAAGGAAGTAAGGGAAAAATATAATAAAATAATACAAGGAGCTGAATAATTTGGGTAACCCTAATGATAAAAGACCAAGGGAAAACAGAGAAAAAAACGGTTTTGAGCCAGCAGAGAATATAATTGCAGGAAGAAATCCAGTAATAGAGCTTCTAAAGTCTGATAGGACTATAGATAAGCTTTTTGTAGCTAAAGGCTCTATGGAGGGATCCATAAATGTAATAATGTCCATGGCAAGAGAAAAGGGCATTGTTATAAGTGAGGTGGACAGGAAAAAACTAGACAGCCTGGCAGGGGGAAGCACACACCAGGGTGTAGCTGCACAGGTAACGCCTTATAAATATTATACTGTAGATGATATGCTTAAGGAGGCAGAAAGCAAAGGAGAGCCGCCATTTCTTATAATACTTGATGAGGTGGAGGATCCACACAATCTTGGCTCCATTATAAGAACTGCTAATGTATGCGGAGCTCATGGGGTAATAATACCTAAAAGAAGGTCCGCAACAATGACTCCTATAGTTGCGAAAGCTTCTGCAGGTGCGGTTGAATATACGAAGGTAGCAAAGGTTACTAACATTACCCAGACCATCAGAGAGCTAAAAGAAAAGGGATTGTGGATTATAGGAACCGACATGGATGGGGAATATTGCTATAGCTCAAACCTTAAGGGGCCTATTGCAATTGTAATTGGAAATGAGGGTAAAGGAATAAGCAGGCTTGTAAGAGAAAGCTGTGATTTGGTTGTAAGAATACCTGTATTAGGAGAGATAAATTCACTAAATGCCTCCGTTGCAGCTGGCATTATAATGTATGAAATCGTGCGGCAGAGAATGGGAATCAATTAGTATATAAATCATAATTTAGATAGAGGTTTTCCTCATTTATCCTCAAGGGCTAAGCCTTGGGGATAAATATTTTATATTTCTAAGAAGAATACTTGAAAAAGTGCTTTAAACCCTTTAAAACACTTGACTTTTAAGTATTTATTCATATAATAAGTAAGTATAGTGACCTTTTTCGCAACTGGGGGGATAATGATGAAGCTTGATGTATATGAGTCCAAAAGGTCTAATGAGTATGAAGAAATGCTTGATGAAGAGGTAGTTGCCATTGCCAGAGAGGGCGATGCAGATGCTGAGGAGTATCTTATAAACAAATATAGGAATTTCGTCAAGGCAAAGGTAAAGTCATATTTCTTAATAGGCGGGGACAAGGATGATATATACCAGGAGGGAATGATTGGGCTTTACAAAGCCATAAGGGACTTTAGGCCAGATAAACTATCATCCTTCAGGGCATTTGCTGAGCTTTGCATAACAAGACAGATAATTACGGCTATTAAAACTGCTACCAGGCAGAAACACATTCCGCTTAACAGCTATGTATCTTTGAATAAGCCTGTGTATGATGAGGAATCAGACAGGACACTTATGGATGTATTGTCTACAATACATATTTCGGACCCGGAAGAGCTTATTATAAGCAATGAGGAGAAGAAAAAGATACAGTCGGCCATGACGGATGTACTAAGTGACTTGGAGATTGAAGTAGTTAAGTGTTATCTTGAGGGTAAATCCTATCAGGAGATAGCTTGTGATTTGGATAGGCACGCTAAGTCTATTGACAATGCTCTGCAGAGAGTAAAAAGGAAGCTGGAAAAGTATCTTAAAGAACAGGAATAAGCACCAAAAATTGTTATTGACATATTTTTTATCTCATAGTAGAATAAATAAGCGATGACAGTTAGCAATTAAGGGATTATCCCTTGTGCCCATGTAGCTCAGTCGGTAGAGCGTTACCTTGGTAAGGTAAAGGTCACCAGTTCGATTCTGGTCATGGGCTCCACTATTTAATTGTTGAACAAAAAAGAAACACCGGGATGAGTTTATTGAACGTACCGACGTTTTAAACTAAGGTGTTTAGTTTTAAAAGGAGGAATAATAAATGGGAAAAGCACATTTTGAAAGAACGAAGCCACATATTAATATCGGGACAATAGGTCACGTAGACCATGGCAAGACAACATTAACAGCAGCTATCACAACTGTACTTGCA
>JAEZLD010000076.1 GCA_023415335.1 Bacillota bacterium
CTAACAACAAACCATGGTAGCAAAGCTAAACTATCGGTCAATTTGGGATGAAAAATATTATATTCACCATCCCCAGGTCCCCTTATTTATTATTATATATTTTTTAAATTGTATTAAAATTTGCAAAATTCGCGTAAAAATACATAGCCGCAAAATTTGGTCTTTGCCGGGTTGCATACGGTAGGATTCTGTTCCCTGCTTCAAAACCCTTTGGGCATGGATTATTTTCTAAATGAAGAAAATGTTTTTGGCGATTTTGGTATAGAAGGTTTTTTAACCTTTTAAACTACAGTAGTCTGTTTCTTATGCCTGCCTAAGTGCAGGCAATTTTTATGAGCATATTCCCCAAATGAAGAACTTTTCTATAAAGAAAAAAAGAGGCTGATTTCTCAGCCTCTTTTTACTAATCATAGTAGCGTTCCCTTCGCTTCTTTTTAACCATCCTGTAAACAGTATATATAGTAACTATCACAACAAAGGAAATCAGCCCTATGTAAACCGACATATTGGAATCTCCCTCAACCTTCAAGTCGCTCCAGTAATTAGTCATTAGAGTCAGTGTCTCTTGAGGCAGGTTGTGGTAGTATTCCATATTCTCCAGAATCTCCTGGTCTGGATAGAGTATCTCATCATCCTTTAAGGAATACTCATCATTCTCCAGCACAGCCGTATTAGGTGATGCATAGCATATATATTCAGCATTAGCCAGTGCAATTTCAGGCTCCATCATAAAGTTGATGTAAAGCTCCGCAGCCTCCTTGTTTTGGACAGTGGTTGGTACACACATGGCATCCACGAATATGTTGCTTCCCTCCTTTGGGAATGCAATTGCCAGATCCGGGTTGTTGTCAGCCATGGAAATATAGTCTCCTACATAGTAGGGAGCCATGGCAGCCCCTCCACGCTCCATTATGTTGAATATTTCATCCATAACATAGCTTTTAATAATATGCTTCTGTTCTTTAAGCTTATCAAAGGCTAATGCCCATTCATCGGGGTCTGTAGTGTTCAGGTCCTGACCCAGATACAGTTGGGCCAGTGCAAAGCAATCTCTGGGATTGTTAAAGGTAAGCACCTGTCCCTTATATTTTTCATCCCACATAGCCGACCAGCTTGTGGGTGCCTCATCAACCAGCTTGGTGTTGTATATAAGTGCCACATAGCCCACATTATAAGCTGCGGTATACTCTTCCTTAGGGTCATAATAAAGTCCCCTATATCTGGCATCTATATATTTATAGTTAGGCAGTCTTGAATATTCCAGCTTCTCAAGCAGTCCCTCCTTAACCATACGTTCAATCATATAATCGCTGGGGAATATGACATCATAGTTTGCGCCACCGCTTTTCACCTTAGCATACATGTCCTCGTTGCTGTCGAAGTTAGTGTAGTTTACCTTAATACCTGTAAGCTCTTCAAAATACTTATTTACATCCAGTGATTCCTCCGAGCCATCAGATATATACTCTCCCCAGTTATATACATTTAATGTTGTTCCGCTTAAGCCTGAATTTTTATAGTAGTCCTCATCCAACCCGTAGGCCGTAAAGGAGGATACGGCTGCTATGAACAGCACAAATAAAAGCGTCTTAATCAAGCTCTTCATACCTTACCCTCCTTTACCTTAGCTGTCCTGTTGGTACTTCTGTTTGAAAGGAGCAGCAGTATCAGTATAACTATGAATATTATTGTTGAAAGGGCATACATATCAGGAGTAACCCTCTTCTTAGTCATGGAGTATATCCTTATGGGCAGTGTCTGGAATTCAGGACCACTGCAGAAATAGCTTATTACAAAATCATCCAGAGACAAAGTAAAGGCCATTATAAAGCCTGTTACTATTCCCGGCTTTATATAAGGAAGAGTCACCTTAAAGAAGGCCTTTGCAGGTGTACAGCCCAGGTCCTCTGCTGCCTCTGTCAGGAATTTATCCATCTGCCTAAGCTTTGGAATGACCGAAAGCACAATGTATGGCAGCTCAAAGGTAATGTGTGCAATGAGCAGTGTCTTAAAGCCCAGCACGCCTTTAACTCCAAGGAGAGTTCCTACAAATACAAACAAAAGCATCATTGAAATACCTGTAACTATGTCAGGGTTCATCATAGGAATGTTGGTGGTAGTCATAATGGACGACCTTACCCATTTTTTCTTCATTTTATATATTCCAACTGATGCAGCCGTTCCTACCACCGTAGAGATTGCGGAAGAAGTAACAGCAAGTATCACTGTATTTTTCAGGGCGGTGATTGTTTCCCCATCCTTGAAAAGCTCTCTATACCACTTTAAGGAGAAATCCCCAAACACGCTGGTGCTGTTGATAGAGTTAAATGAAAATACAATCAAAACTGCCAGAGGTGCATAAAGCATTATAAAAATAAGCGTCGTGTATATTCTTACGGAATGGTTCTGATTATTCATATTAGAAGCCACCTCCGCTTTCTGGATCTCCAAACTTGTTCATTGCTGCAAGGCATATGAGTATTAATATCATAAGCAGCAGCGATATAGCCGCTCCTAGGTTATAGTTATAAGCAGTCTGGAACTGCATTTCAATTACGTCACCTATAAGAGTAAACCTTCCTCCACCCAGCTTTTGGGATATATAGAAGGTACTCACCGAGGGTACGAACACCATGGTTATTCCTGTAACGATTCCTGCTGAGGTCATGGGTATAATTACCTCCCTAAGCACCTTAAAGCCTCCAGCTCCCA
>JAEZLD010000005.1 GCA_023415335.1 Bacillota bacterium
CAAAGGACAGCCCCGCATGGGTGCCTATTATCTTTACATTAAGCTTCTGGTAGCATATGTCTGTGTGTACCTGGTCTAAGGCTCTCATGGAGGAGAAAACTGCAAAGGTGGATACATAAGGGACAAGGCCGCACTTTGCCATACCTGCTGCCATTCCGAACATATTTTGCTCTGCTATGCCTACATTGAAGAACCTGTTTGGGAACCTCTCCCCGAAGGCGCCTATCTTAGTTGACTTAGCCAGGTCCGCTGACAGCCCTACTACCTCATGATGGTCCCCACCCAGCTCACAGAGAACCCTGCCATAAATCTCTGCAGTTGACAGGCTTGTGGTATCAATCATTGTATAAGTTAACCCGCTCATACCGATTCTCCTTTAACTCTTTTTTTATAGCAGTCCTCCAGTGCTTCCCTAGCACGGGAGGCCATCTGGGAATCAAAGCTTCCATAATGCCACCTGTAGTCCCCCTCAATAAAGCCTATTCCACAGCCCTTTATGGTGTTTGCGATTATAACTACAGGCTTATCAACCTCTTCCAGGGCATATTCTATAGCATCCGACAGCTGGATGAAATCATGTCCATCCACCTGCTTTACTATGAAACCGAATGCCTTCCATTTGTCCTCAAAGGGCTCTAAAGCCATAACCTTCTCGGTGGGTCCGTCAATCATACACTTGTTCCTGTCCACTATGGTTATAAGGTTTGTAGCCTTATAATGGGCTGCTGCCATTGCGGCCTCCCAGACGGCTCCCTCGTCACATTCCCCGTCCCCAAGGAGGCAGTAGGTTTTGTAGCTCTTTCCATTAAGTCTGGCAGCTAAGGCCATACCTAGTGCTATGGAAAGTCCGTGGCCCAGGGAGCCTGTGGAGGCGTCCACACCAGGTACCTTAAGGCAGTCTAAGTGCATTCCAAGTGTGGAGCCCGTATGGTTGTATTCCTTTAAGAGCTCCTTGTCTATATAACCCTTATCTGCAAGCACCGGGGCATAGCCCACCCCTATATGGCCCTTGCTTAGTATGAATCTATCCCTGTCCTCCCAATGGGGATCATCAGGACGTAGGTTAAGGTATTTGTAGTAAAGCATGGTTAGTATGTCCATAGAGCTTAGGGCGCCGCCTATATGACCGCTTCCCGCCCATATTACGGTATCCAGGCAAAGCTTTCTCAGCTGGTGGGCCTTATCCTCTAAGGCTCTTAGCTCACTACTCGTTAATGACATATTATCCCTCCTTAATCCAGCTCTGGGTGGCTGCGTCTTACGGCCTTAAATGCATCATCTGCAATTTCATGGGTAAGTTTTATGTCCTCATCTGTCAGTGAACAGTTAATAAACAGATTGTGGTGGTTTGCAAAGAAGGCACCCCTTCTTACGCATTCTGAAATCCACTCCTGGTGGAGCACCATAGAATCGTCGTCTGTAAGGCGCATATACCACATGGAGGGGATACCGCTTACCTTAAGGTTAAAGCCGTTGTTCTTTGCAGCTTTAACGAGCCCGTCTGTAAGCTTTCTGCCCAGGCTCTGCATAAGATTTGGACCATCCAGAGCTTTAAGCTTGTTTATACAGGCTATTCCGGCTGCAAAGGGAACGGCAGACATCCAATAGCTGCCTGTGTACATTACGCTGGCGGCAGCCTCCTTAAGCGCTGCGGTGCCGCATAGGGCAGAAACGTTATGGCCGTTTGCAATGGCCTTGCAGAAGCACTCAAGGTCAGCCTTGAAGCCGAAGAAGTGGTCAGAGCCTTCCATATCTAATCTGAAGCCGCACCGCACGTCATCAATGGCAAGAACTATTCCGTTGTCAGTACAAAGCTTTCTTATTTTCTGCCAGTAATCATTTTCAGGAAGCTGGCTGTCGGTAAACACGGGGTGATGGTATGGGGTGGCCATGAAGCAGGCTATTTCACCAGGATTGTCCTTAACTATGCTTTCAACCTGCTCATAGTTATTCCAGTCTACATAGAAGTTGTTTACCACGTCCTCCTGACATATTCCCGGGTAGCCAAGCTTCTGTGTCCAGGGGGCGACCCCATGGTACCCTCCATTAACCAGTATTACCTTCTTCCTGCCTGTGGCTGCCTTTGCAATAAGCATGGCATAGCTGGTTACATCTCCTCCATTTTTAGCGAAGAACACCCAGTCTGCCATGGCAACAGTATCCACCATAAGCTCTGCAAAATCCACCATTATCTTAGACGGCGCAGTTGTGCAGTTTCCTATAGAAGCCTGCTGGGCTGCAGCATAGTCTACATCCTCATCTCCATAGCCTAAAACGTTTGGACCATATGCACACATATAGTCGATGAACCTATTCCCGTCCACGTCATAGAAATAAGTGCCCTTTGCATGATCAGAAAAGAAGGGATAAGCTGAAACAGGAATGTAGCAGCCCTCTGCAGGACCAAGGTGCCCATAAATACCTGCAGGGATTACCTTAAGGGCTCTGTCGAAAAGCTTGCGATTGTTTTCATAGCTGTAGGTTTTCATTATTCTACCCCCTTACTTAACATAGGCTGGTACCTGGAAAAGAAGCTTGTTCATGTTGTCCAGCATAGGAATATAACCATTTACAGAGAAGGAGCCATTGCCCATACAGGTATAGGTGTCAGCCTTCCCATTGAGTATGGCGTTGGCAGCTTCCGCTGACTGGAAGGTCATGGAGGCTCTCGGCTTATTATGGGCTCCCTTGCCTACCGTAAGCAATCCCTCTTTAACATCAATGTGGACAGCAGGACCACTCAGCACGGATATGGATATTATCCCATCAGGAATCCTACTGGCATTAAGCTTACCAACAGGGTCAGTATTTCCTATTTCACCTAGTGCATAGAAGGCAGTATACGCAGTAAGATAGGTGTTGATATTAAAATAATGTGGGTCCTTAAGAAGCTCGTCGGTGGGCTTTAAAAAATATGCCAGCCTGTCAGTGATCCTTGTGAACTCATTGGTGAGAAATTTTATTCGTGTCAGTCCTTTAAGAGGGATGGGGTTTGCCTTTCCGTCAATCATTTCATTGAAATGCCGGGGAGATTTAAAATACAGCTTCATGCTGCAGCTGCCAGGGCCCCTTTCAAAGCGGCATTTCCCATCCTTAAATATGAGACGCCCCTGGGGACCACCCTTAATAGAAAAGAGGATTGAAAGGTCCTTACCTGAGATGAGGGACTTGGATTCTTCATCCATTTCACAAAGGTCCTCAATATTCCTAAGCAGTGCGAATAGGTTTATGTGGGCCTTCGTAAGAGTATTAACCATTAAAATACCCCCCTTATTAAGTTTTAGATATGAGTGAGCGCTTGCTCTAATTCTAATCTATACAATTATTGGAAAAATATCAAAAAATAATTTCCACAAAAAACCACAATTTATATATTGTTTTTCTATAACATGACTCCTAAGTATAAGATACGACCAGATAAGTTTACTAATGTAAATATTTATGAACATAAAAATATGCACACAACAAGGTGGTTAATAATGGTTAAAACATTTTAATTTGGCTAATACTAATAGGGTATATCCCAATGGGCTGAAGAGATGTAAGAACGTAGCTGTTAGCAGGAGGTGGTAACATGGATATAGATGATTTTAAGAGGAAAGGGCCTTCTATATGGAGTTTCTTAATTATGGGAATAGTAGGGGCAGTCATAGGAGCGTTTCTTACCCTAAGCTTTGCTCCCGTGTTTATGTATGAAGGAATGTCCTTTAGTGATGATAGCATAAGCGCAGCCTATACCCCAGGGAAAAAAGACAATACAGATGAGGGCTTAAGCTATGCTGCAAGGAGCATTAAGCCTTCCCTGGTGGCAGTTGCAGTAACTAAGGATGAGAAGACCGGCAGAAAGATTTTGTCCTCCTGCACAGGCTTTGTTGTAGATTCAACAGGCTATATACTTACAGGATACCAGCCTGCCTTAAACAGCATGTACGTTTACCTTCAGAACAACACCAGCTTTAAGGCCGCAGAGGTGTGGAGCGATAAGGACATGGGAATATCCATAATAAAGATAGATAAGACAGGGCTTACCTCAGCTGTACTTGGAGACTCTGAAAAACAGGAAATTGGCGACATAACTGTAGCAGCAGAGGTCATACAAGGCAACAGCCTGCAGATAAGGCTTTCCTCAGGAATCATCAACTCTATGAACAGAAGCCTTAATTCAGACCAGGCTGAGAATCTACAGAACCTGCTGCAAAGCGATGCTGCAAGGGGATGTGTAAGCCCTGAGGGGACTCCTCTTGTAAACATCTCAGGAGAGGTAATAGGCATAAATATAGCTAAAAACTCACAGAGCGATGAGAAGGGCTTTTCCATACCCATCAACCTTGTAAAGCCTATAATATATTCCTTAAGCTTAAATGGAAGCTTTAAGGAGCCTGATATGGGCATAGAGGGAATTGACAGCGAGCTTGCGGAGCAATACCATATAGAGGTAGAATCAGGAATATACATAAACAAAGTAACACCCGGAGGGGGAGCACAGCTTGCAGGCTTAAAAGAAGGGGACACAATCCTGGCAGTAAGCAGCACTCCCGTAAACACGGTAACAGCGCTTAAGGAACAGCTGTATAAGGTGGGGGTTGGCAATATTGCAAACCTTAAGATAAAATATAAGGATGGAACTGTGGATTATCTAGGGGTTATACTTAATGAAAAGGATAAGAAATAATATATGAGAGGTAAGCTATGAACATAACTATTGTATCAGTAGGAAAGGTAAAGGAAAAGTACTTAAGGGACGGTATAGAGGAATACAGGAAGCGGCTTACCCGCTACTGCAATATAGATTTAATTGAGGTTCCAGACAAGAAGGCCCCTGAAACCCTATCTCCCAAGGAGGAGGCTCAGGTGAAGGAAAAGGAAGGACAGGCTATCTTAAAGCATATAAAGGATAACTCCTACGTTATAGCCTTAGCCATAAACGGAAAGCAGCTGTCCTCAGAGGAGCTTTCAGACTTCATAGCTGACAGGGCCTTAAGCGGAGACAGCAGTCTTGTATTTGTAATAGGCGGCTCCTTGGGCTTATCCTCAGAGGTCTTATCCAGAGCAGACTACAAGCTCTCCTTCTCCAAGATGACCTTCCCCCACCAGCTTATGAGGATGATACTCTTGGAGCAGGTATACAGGGGATATAGGATAATAAAGGGTGAACCGTATCATAAGTAACGTAAAAAGTAGCATCAGGTATTCACATGACTTGCCTAAGGCTATTTTTATAGATACAACAAGCGTAAGCCATGAGGGTGGTAAATGTAAATAATTATTTTGCATAAACATCACTGCACTTACTTCCTTGGGGATAGTGTTAGGATATTTACTTATATTATTAGCGATTTCTTTTAGAAAACTTTTGTGGGTAAGTGAGTCTTTAATGCAGTATTTATCCAAAACCAAATATGATTTTCTTCATTCATTTATCCTTTTTCACAGCTTAAGTTCATCTCCTGACTTCATCAGGACAGATATCTTATTAAGCATATCAGATTTTTCTGCAATACTAAATTCCGTTTATCACATGATTGCGGAAGTTAGTTTTTCATTTTAGGAAATTAATTAAAAGATTCTCTGCTTATAAGCTTTTATTCACATATAATAAATGTTATGTTATTATATGTATGTAATAGTATGATTATAGAAGGTGGGATGTCGTTCGGCTATCTTAGTGCTAAACAATCGCATAGCATAAGACGCACGGAGAAGTAGAATAAAATCATTAAATTAAATAAGTTGGTATACTGATTTTAAATAATTAATTATTTAGTATCGGTTTATTTTTGATGCCAATATGTTTATTTGTGATTTTATTTTTACTCTCAAGACGAAATCTCCAACCTTTTCAAGGTAAGTCGCAGAGTAAATCTGCGGCTTTTTATTTATGGAGAATCATACTATTACATTAATTTTAATATGAAAGAGCATCAGACAAAAATTCCTGGAACATATATGGCACTTGCAGCCCTAGAACATGGAGTAGCATCAACCTGGGTATCCTATTTTGACGTTGACAAAATGTCAATGCTATTAAACTTACCAAAAGCGTACATTTCTTCCGAAATACTCGCTTTCGGGTGCCCTATTAGTAAAAAAGAGCAATAAGAGAAGAAAAAGTTAGAGGAAATTACTTTTTATAATTTATTCAATATTAAAAAAATAAGTACTAGATATATGAGGAGATGGCATTATGTTTAATGAACTTAAAAAATATACAACCAAACCTAAATTATATGATACAAGCACAAATAAATTTTGGGATGATGAACATATCTCTAAAGGTATGTTAGAAGCTCATCTAAATCCGGATTGGGATGCTGCAACTCGCAAACTTGAATTTCTTGATAAATCAGTAAATTGGATTTCAGAAATTGCACCATCGTCTCAATATAAGCTATTACTAGATTTAGGCTGTGGCCCTGGACTATATGCAGAGCGATTTAATAGTGCTGGATATTCTGTTACAGGAGTGGATTTTTCTAAACGCTCCATTGAGTATGCAAAGGAACAAACATTACTTAATAAAAGCATTATCGAGTATCATTACCAAAACTACTTGACGATTGATTATATAGAACAGTTCGATGTAATAACATTGATATATTGTGATTATGCAGCGTTATCAATTACGGATAGGCTTATTTTATTGAGAAAAGTATATCAAGCATTAAAGCCGAATGGGAAATTTATTTTTGATGTATTTACGCCACTTATGAGAAAGAAGGAAAGTCGTTCATGGGAGTACTATAAAGAGAGTGGATTTTTTAGCGAAAAGCCACATATTTGTTTACAATCTATTTATCAATATGATGATGAAGATAATACAGAATTAAGGCAAACTATTGTGATAACCGAAGACACTGTAAATTGCTATAATATATGGGACCATTTTTTTACTAAGGAAGCACTGTTATCAGAAATTCAAACCGTTGGGTTCAATACATTTGAATTTTATGATGATATTGCGGGGAAAGAATTTTCAGATTCAGGAGAAACTATTTGCGGTGTTTTTACAAAATAGAAGCTTCGTAGGGCCTATAGGGACGGTAATGCATTTGTACAAATTAAGTATTTAAATTAGGCTATGTTAATGAATAATGTTGAAAATCAAATACATCATTTATATCCGTAATTATCCACTTAATATATAATATAATTGCTACACAATTGTAATCAAATGAGAAGTATTGAATTTGAGAGGAGATAAATTTATGATAGTAGAAGACATTTTAGGCAAGGAATGGAATTGTAAATGCATAGGGTGTTCAATTGGAAATGGGGAAATCACGCCCCCTGGTGAGATAATAATGAGTACAGAAAATTTTGTTATTCATCAAGACCCAGAAATTCCAATTAAGGCATTCCTAATCATTGCTTCAAAAAAACATATTAAATCAATTTCAGAACTCACTTGCGAGGAATCACAAGAACTATTTGAGGTAGTTTACAAGACAAGAATGGCATTAAAAATCATAAAAGATATTAAAGAAGTAACAATTATTCAAGAAGAAAGGTCAGGTCATTTTCACCTATGGTTATTGCCAAGATATGAGTGGATGGATAAAAAGTTTGCAAATTCTTTATCTACAGTTCGTGAGATGCTTTTTTATGCCAAAGACAATAACAAATCTGAAGAAAATATCGCTGATATATTGTCAACTGTAGATACAATAAAAAATTACATGAAATGCATTATAGATTAACAGTAGTTTCAGAATTTTCATATATGACGCACTAAAGGCAACCAAGCAAGGTTGTCTTTTAATTTCAACATTATTCTTAAACAGAGCCTTAAATTAAC
>JAEZLD010000112.1 GCA_023415335.1 Bacillota bacterium
ATATAAAATGGTATATGCAGTTTAACCTGGATGGAACTGATGATGAAATAGTAAAGTGTTATGAAAACATGAGGAAGTCTACAAGCATAAGCTATGAATATGTAGGAAAGGACGAAAATGGCAATGATGTTACTAAGACAGGCTACAAGTCCTTCGTGGAATGCAAGCAGGCAGAGAAGCAGGATTTCTATGCAGTGTATGGAGGATTGCTTTTTATAGGAATATTCTTGGGACTGCTATTCTTAATGGCTACAGTGCTTATTATATACTACAAGCAGGTATCCGAGGGCTACGAGGATAAGGAGCATTTTGAGATAATGCAGAAGGTAGGCATGAGCCATGGAGAGGTTAGAAGCTCCATACGCACCCAGGTACTAACCGTATTCTTCCTTCCCCTTGTAACGGCTTTCATACATCTGGCCTTTGCATTTAAAATGATAACAAAGCTGCTGTCAGTATTTGGGCTTACTGACGTAAGGCTGTTTGCAGTATGGACACTCATTACCATAGGGGTGTTTGCGCTAGTTTATGCAATTATATATACAGTTACTGCCAGAGTATACTATAGAATAGTTGAGGCATAGACTAAGCATAAGGGACGGTTAAGCTAAGACTGCTATTTGCAGAAAAGGCATTAACCGTCCCTTATTTGTTATATGGCAGGAAATTACCAGTTGGATTTTTCTACGCTTCCATCCTCGTTATAATAAATGAATCTCTTAACCTGGGGCATATGCTCCTCAGTAAAGGGATCATAGCCTCCATTTCCATAATCCTCCTCTATACGTAGTATGCTTCCACGTACAAGGACGTTTTTATAGTCATAGTATTCAACCCTAACCTGGAGAAAGCTGTTTACATAGGCTACCATATTCCTCCCATCCTTTTCAACCACATGCTCTGGATTATAAGCAAAGGCTCCCAATACGGTTAGAAGGATAGAAAAGGCTATTGCCGCGGCTGCAGATAAAGCCAGGGCTGTTCCTGAAAGTACCCTCCACGGCATTCTTATCTGTGGGTTCTTACATGCGCGAAGCATAATGGCCTGGAGCTGCAGAATCAGAGTAAGTATTAGTATAATGGCTGCTATTGATGCTGATGATATGACGGAATTCCTGAATGACAAATTATTAAGTGACAGAATATATTCCACTAAAGCTCCTATGGAAAACAGTGCAGCTAACAATGCAATATTTAACAGAACAAGTCTTCTTCTTTTCATTTTACCCCCCGGATTTATTAGCAAAGCTAATCTATACTCCCTATAATATAGTTTTGTGCTTAATAACTCAATGGTTAATAACTCAATAGAGATAATGATGGCTTGAAAATAATTACAATTAAGCATTATATAGTAAAATATTTTAACGTATAGTATAATAAAATAATGTACATTCATTATTGCTGACAAAGGCCTGGAATACTTTGCAGGAATAACAACTTGCTTTATTTGGGTAAGAAATAGATAGCCTGTATACAATTTAAATATAAATATTTAGGAGGTACGAAATGCAGATTACAAGAGTCAAAACAAGGCATGTGTTATTTACCAGTTCTCCAGAATCATCCTGGGACCTGAATATGCATCTTATTCTAGGGGAAAAGAACAATTATTTAATAGATACTGGATTAGGCTCAGATGATGTGGCAGAAGTAAAGAATTATATTAAGCATGATTCGAAGCCACTGGTGCTCATAAACACCCATTACCACTGGGACCATGTATGGGGAAATGCATATGTACAAGCTATGGCAACTATATCCCACATCTTCTGCAGACAGATGATTGAAGAAAAATGGGATGAAATGCTTGCTAAATGTTATATGCTTATACATGGAAAAGCCGAGCTTAAGCTGCCTGATTTGGTTTTTGATAGAGAGCTGTACTTCCCAGAGGATGGTATAAGGCTTATATATACCCCAGGTCATACTATTGATTCCATAAGTGTACTGGATGAGAAGGAAGGGGTTGTCAATATGGGAGATAATATTGGAGATAATATGGAACAGATAGTCCCAAGCCTTTACTGCGATACCAGTTATTATAAGGACACGCTTAATTCATATAACAAATTTGACTTTGATACCTGCATTTCCGGCCATAACAGGGTACTGGGAAGGGACGTTGTGGATATAATAAAAAACTTGATTTGAATATAAACAGAGGGCTGATGCACACCTTAGTATGTGCATTAGCCCTCTATACTTTCAGCTATTGCGTGGGGGACTTCTTTTTCTTTAATATTACTATGGCTGCAGCGGCTATTATGGCTAAAGCAGCCAGTGAAACATACGGCACAAGGTTAGTGTCATCACCTGTAGGAGGCGCCTTAAAGTTAGGGTCTGCTTCCTTACATACTGTGCATGCCCCATCCTTGAAGGTATGTCCTGTGGCAGGAATTTCTGTAACCTCAGCATGGCCACAAAGTGAGCATACCTTGGTTATAGAGCCTGGTGTTGTACAGGTGGCTGCCACGGTTGTCTCTGTATACTTATGCTGGCATAAGATTGTAGTACGGGCCTGTCCGTATGGGTTTGCGTATTCCTTTCCCACGTTTCCACCAAGACCATCCACAATATATTTTATAAGAACCTGGTTATCAATAAGCACCTCATCTGCAAGCAGCTTGTTGTCCATAAACATGTTGATGCCATCCCCACCGCTTTTCAGCATGTAGTTGTGGGACGCAAGGGTATAGGTTGCTTTAGTATCTATTGGGATATATGTTCCTGTTTTTTTATCAAGGACCATTACATTCTTAACCCTGCGGTCACCTGATACCTCTACAAAGGCACCCTTTGAATCCACAATAACTGTGCTGGGCTTTGTAGTGTCAACTGTATACTTCAGCCCTGAAACCTGAAGGAATCCTCCGCTTTCTCCAGGGGCGGAACGGGAGGCCATCTCAAGCGCATCCAATATCTCCTGACCTGTTGCTTCTACCATACAGGCCATGTTTCCAAATGGGTGTACATTCAGAATTTTCTCATAGGTTATATCCCCTGCAGGTATATCCGCCCTGACTCCTCCTCCGTTAACGAAGGCTATGTCAGCATTAAGTGACCAGCGGTATGCGTCTGCACAAAGGTCTCCAAGGTTTGTCTCAGAGCTTCTTACTGCACGTTTTTTGGTTATTGGGTTTAGCGTGGTAAGGTTATAGTCTGTATGTGCTACAACCTTTTTAAGTAAGGTATTATACTGGCTTTCTATGTTCTTTATATAGGCATCGGTGTCAGCATCCTTATTTGTATATCCTTTTACAAGGGAAGTGGTTATGGTGCCATCATTGCTTATTAGAAGCTTCCCAATACTTCCAAGCTTTGTACCTGTCTGAGTTATTATAACATTTTCCTTGTCCAGGTCACTTACAACTTCCTTCTCTACAGTTGAATGTGAGTGGCCGTCTATAATTACATCTATTCCCCTAGTATTGGCAGCCACCTCTCTACTTGTCCATGGCTTGCTCTGTTCATCTATGCCAAGGTGGGCTAAGGCTACAATATAATCTGCACCATCAGCCTTGGCAGCATCAATGGTATCCTGAACTGCATCATACAGATCCTGCCCGTTATTTCCCTCGCAGAAGCCATAAATATAATTTCCACTGTCGTCCTGGAAGAATGTAGGAGTTGATTTAGTGTAGGATTCAGGAGTTGTAATACCTATGTAGCCTATTTTTATATCCCCATATGTCACAACCTTATAGCTGTCCAGTACAGGCTTGTTCTGCTTAAGGTCCATAAAGTTGCAGGAAAGATAGGTGTACTTTGCTTTTGAGGTAAGTGCCTTAAGCTGGGCCATTCCATAATCGAATTCGTGGTTGCCATATGTGGAGAAGCTATAGCCTAAATGATTCATGATGTCCACCAGGTATTCTCCCTTAGATAGAGTACCAATAGGCGCACCCTGTATGGCATCACCGGCATCAACCAGCACCACTTTGTCGGCCCCATACTGGGCAATCATTTCTTTTTTGTATGCAGCAAGACCTGCATAACCTATGCTGCCAGTTGCTTCATCAGCATCTACTGCACAGTGTACATCGTTTGTGTACAGTATGGCTACAGTATTGGGTTCTTTTGCATAGGTTTTTGCACCAAAGAAGCTGAATATGATTACAAGGGCCAGGAAGATGGATAGAAACCTCTTTTTCATAGAAACCTCCTTATATGTAAAAGTATTCATAACATAATTATACCTATAATTAATGACAATTACTATAATAAATGTAATAATAAGGTAAAAAAATTAGTGTTTAAAAAGAAATTATTCTGAGAGAGTGTATAAAAAATGGACCTTTTAGATTATTACATATATATATAACGCAGATATGAACTTCATAAGTACAGGAGTTTTCAAATACTAAAGTGTGAACAAAGGAACGTTTCAGTGTGTATAATTTCAGGGATGTAAAAATTAAAGCTCCATCCCATATGAAATAACAAACATGGGCGGTTAAATAAAATTAGCAGTCAGTAAGAATTTATAAACCTCCCATGTATGAAAGGGAGTCTAGATAGTAGTTAGCTGGAGCTGCTGCTGATTGTGGATACACAGCTGGTAATTTCATGATACATGTTTTCTATAAGGCTTTTAAAGCTTTTCTGCCCAAAGCACTGGCAGAGTATCAGCGCTTTATCAAAATAATTATTATATCCAGTATCACCAATATGGTATAACGAGAGCCCTTTGTATAGGTATAACAGAGGTAATCCAAAATAGTTATTATTTATCTGACAGGCTTTAATTCCTTTATCAGCCATTTCTATGGATTTTTCATAGTTTTTGGTTTTTTTATAAGCATATGAGAGATTGTAGTACAAGGGAATATAAACACTATCGTTTATTTCTGTAATTTTCATGCATAGTTCCAGAATTCTAAGAGAAAGACTGGTATCAGAAAGGTCATCCTCTACTACTGCTATAATCACTAGTATCCATGCTTCTAAAGGTGAATATATAAATCTATCCATATTGGAAAGTGAAAAATCAGGATTGGTTACATGGATGGCATCAATTAGGAACTTTAATGCTTTATAAGGGCTGCATTCCTTTTTATATAGCAACATTGCTTTTGCAAACAGGTATAGCTGCATTATATCTAGTTTTAGGTAACTGTTTTCTGTACCTTTCATCAGTTCTTCCAGTTCTATTATATCGTTGTCTATATCAAAATAATCGTTATAGTAAAGCTTGTGTTCAAGCCTGCTTTTTAAATTTAAGTAATAATAACTGCTAGTATGCCTGTACTTAAGGAAAAGACTATTTATGTCCTGCTTATATGTTATGGAAAGGAATTCAAGTGTTTCTAGTTTGGGAATTACCTTGCCGCTTTCAATACGCCGTATGGTTTCAGCATTTACACCTGACAGCTCAGATACATTTTCTAAGGTTAAGTTCAAATGGTTTCTTATGATACGAAGCTGCCGGCCAAAGGCCACTAAATCAAACTCCAATAGGCTCACCTCCAAGCTTACTATGCTGAAAGCTGATGTATATAGGTATATTCAAAATTAGTATGTTAACACGTTGATTTTCCAATATTTGATAAACATTATATTATAATATTATAACAATTGTCAAAGTATGTAAATATGTTAATAATAGGTTTTGTAGAATCGATATTATGTATCTACCTGAATATAACTTATAAACCATAATTATACAATACAACATCAAAGTAGTTTAATATTATGAGCAACTAATGTATTATAGATAAGTAACAGAACAGAAGGTCGTTATCTAATAGCTTCTTAGCGAAGGTGAGCTAAATAATTGGTGCTCAGACTTGGCTATGAGGCATAATAGGGCTATACCGGCATTTCATATGACAGAAGGAATTTCTTATGGTGAGACTATGGTCTTGTATGTAAGCAATTCCTTCTATTTTTTATGGGTATAGGATTCCTTTATGGATTTTGTAAGATCCCCCCATGCAGTTTTTCCTATACAGAACCAAAGTATAATTTGTGAAAGAGCCAGTACCCCAGCAATAATCAGTATAACAGGTGATTCTTTAGCTGAGTAATAATAGCCTTGGGATATAACTGCATAGGGTAAGCACAGGAGTGAAGTAACTGTTAAATCGAATGCTGATGCAGTAATTAGAAATGGTGGTGTACACATAAGCAGCAGTACTATCAATGGAAAAACAAGAGACCGCTTTTTCATAGATATTCCTCCCATATTGACAAGTATATATAGATATTTGTAATACAATCATACAACAATGTTAAATGTTATACAACGATTAAGAAAATAACTTTTATGTAATGAATCGTAAAACTAATATGTATATTAATATATAATACAAGCTATATAGAGTACAACAATAAAAATTATTAGGACTATAATGTAAGATAACAATAAAAACTGCTGTGGATTTTCATCAGTTCTTCTGGAAGTATAATAGTATTTGACAGTATAATATAAATTTACATTATACGAGTTTCTATAGTAGTATATTATTAATAAAGGGTGTTCACATGGATTTTGTTATACCTGGTAGGTTAGGAGGTCAGATACAATGAAAAAGCTTTTAAAGAACATATTTATACTAATAATGTTATCAGGCATAGTGGTAGGTGGGTTTTATACCTATATGGGATATGGCATGTATAAATCAGCAATAAAGAAGACAAGCATAAGGGAAATGGCGGAGAGCATTAAATCTAGAGACAACTATGTATCTTTAGAAGACCTTCCTAAAACGTATATAAAAGCTGTAATAGCCGTTGAGGACCACAGGTTTTACAATCATGGGACTATTGATTTCCTGGCTATAGGAAGGGCACTGTGGAATAATCTTAAAAGTTGGAGCCTTGTAGAAGGAGGAAGCACAATTACCCAGCAGCTAGCCAAGAATCTATATTTTACCCAGGAGAAGAAGGTAGAGCGTAAGGTGGCGGAGGTTTTCATGGGCAGGGATTTGGAACGTATCTATGGTAAGGATCAGGTTCTGGAGCTTTACGTTAATACAATATATTTTGGAAGCGGTTATTACTGTGTTTATGATGCCAGCATGGGCTACTTTGGGGTAGAACCACAAAGAATGACTGATTACCAGTGTACAATCCTGGCAGGAATTCCTAATGCCCCGTCGGTGTATTCACTAAAAGAGAGCCCTGAGCTTGCCTCCAAGCGTCAGAAGCAGGTATTGAAGAACATGGTTAAGTATGGGTATATAACTGATGAAAAGTCTCAGGAGATATTAAAAAGTATAGACAATTAATATAAAAGTAAAACTCCATCAGAAACTGCCTGGGGGCTTTCATAAAAATATATGTAAAATATTGACTTATTACATTGAAAGCCTATAATGATTCTAAGAAATGCTGTGGAAGGAAGAGGTTTCTATGGAAGATAACCAGCTGGTTATGGAGGCGGCAAAGAATGAGGAGCTTTTTAATAAGCTTCTTGAGAAAAACGGAAGGTTTATCATTAAGTGTGCCTTTAAAACAACCAAAAGATACATAACTACCAGTGATGATGAGTGGTCCATAGCATTGACTGCATTTTCTGATGCGGTATATTCCTTTAATGTTGAAAGAGGAAGCTTCCATAGATATGCAGAAAGGGTTATAGGTAACAGGCTTTTAGACTATTACAGGTCACAGAGAAGGCATAGATGTGAGTGGTCTGTAAGTCCAGAGGCACTTGAAGGAGAAAGCGATTTTACAAAGGGTGAAAAGGCAGACATACCAGTGGATAAGGTTCTCGACAGATGCAGCAAGTCTGATATAGCTTATGAGATAGAGGCCGTAAGCTGTGAACTGAAAAGCTATGGAATTTCATTTTTGGATTTGGCTGAATGCTCTCCCAGGTCCCAGAAGACTAAGGCGGCGTGTAAAAAGGCAGTCAGGTCAATTCTGGAAACACCAGGATTGATTGAGGAAATAAGGCAATCAAAGCTGCTGCCAATAAAAAAAATACAAAATAATACGGGGCTACCCCGAAAATCATTAGAGCATCATCGTAAATATATAATAGCGGTGGTGGAGATACTCTCAGGAGAATATCCCTACCTGGCTGAGTATGTATCCTATATAAGAAAGGCAGGAGATTAGTATGAAGGGTATTATAACTGAAATACGGGGGGACACGGCTGCCCTGCTTTCTGAAGAGGGATACATAGTTAAGGTTAAAAACAGAAGCTATGAAATCGGTCAGGAGGTAGAATTAGAAATGAAAAAGATGACGGGCTTTAGGAGAACAGGTATTGCCGCAGCAGCAGGACTGCTGATTGCAATGGGTGCCGGTACTGCAGCATACAGTATCCCTGTTGATTATGTAAGTCTGGATGTAAATCCATCCATAGAGTACAAGGTTAATATGTTCGACAGGGTAATAGCGGTTAAAGGAGCTAATCAGGATGGTAAGGACATAATAGGCAGTATTCAAGAGAAAAACCTAAAAAACAAGGATATAAAAGAGGCAGTAGCTCTTACTGTAGATAAGATTGCAAAGGAGGGCTACCTGGATGAAGAAGAAAGCGGCATAGTAATAGCAACAACCAAGGGAGATGACAAGAACGAAAAGGAGCTGGAGACAGTAGCCCAGGAAGCCTGTCAGAAGAACCATTGTGAGCCACAGGTGCAGGTTGAAGGCATAGGCAAGGCAAGGGTAGACAGGGCAGCAACGTTTGAAATAACCCCTGGAAAGCTTAACCTGATAGAGAAGCTGAATGAAAGTAAAGGCAATGATGAGCTGACAGACGATTTCATAAATGCCTGGAAGGATAAATCCGTAAAGGAAATAATGGCCGAAACTAAGGCCAATAGGAAGGCAGATAAGGAGCAGCCGAAGGAGAAGACCAACCAGAATAATGGCAACGACAAAGCCAACGGAAACAGCAACGGCAACGTTAACAAAAACAACAATAGTAAGGGCAACTCTGAAAACAGCAATGGTAAGGGCAAATCCGAAAACAAAGGAAATAAAGATAATTAGACAGGTGATTATGAGGGGGAGGCTATGAACGCCTCTCCCTTTTTAGAAACGTTTTGTGGGGCTAAGGCTCCAGAGTGCTCTGTCTTTGTGGATGCAAAGAGCTTCTAGACAGAGGTCTCCAATGGTTCCGCAATGAAAGCATAGAGGGCGGAATAATATATGACTATCGTAAGAGGGTAGTTAAGTAAAGCTATAAAAGGGTCTGATTCGATTCCTTATGGAAATAAATAATAAAGGTTTCAAAAATAGCTGTCTTGTTATAATATTATTGTTAGAGGCTATTATTATATGATAAAAGCTATAGATTATTAAATACAAAAAAGCTATGAATATAAGTCTTATACTAAAGGAGTGGCAACTATGAAATTTATTGACCTGCATTGTGATACGCTGATGGAATGTTATCTTAAGGGATGGAAGCTGAAAAAAAACCCTGGGCATATTGATATGGAGAAGCTACAAAAGGGACAGGCATTAGCTCAGATGTTTGCTATATTTATACCGACCCATGAGGGTGCAAAGAAGGATGGTATACAGGAAACACCATATGAGTACCTCAACTCCGTTTATAAGCTATATCTTAGGGAGATGGAAGAAAACAAGGACATTATCCTGCCTGCTTATGGCTACGAGGACATAATAAAAAATAAAGATGCAGGTAAAATCAGCTCCCTTCTCACCATTGAGGATGGGGTAGCTATAGATGATAAAATATCCAGGGTTGAGGAATTCTATAACATGGGAGTCAGGATAATTGGATTAACCTGGAATTACGAGAACTGTCTGGGATATCCAAACAGTAGTCGTTGGTGGAGGATGAGGAAAGGACTAAAGCCCTTTGGCATAGAGGTTTTAGAAAAAATGAATGAGCTTGGGGTAATCGCGGACGTTTCTCATCTGTCTGAGGGAGGCTTCTGGGATGTGGTAAAACATAGCAAAAAACCGTTCATTGCAACTCATTCCTGTGCAAGGGCTTTGTGCGGACATCCAAGAAATCTAAATGATAAACAGCTGAAGGCTGTTGGAGAAATGGGAGGAATTGTAGGAGTTAACTTCTGCTCAAACTTTCTTAAGGATTATAGTAAGAATACTCTAATAGATGATATTGTTAAGCATATGGAGTACATAAGCAAAAAAGCTGGAATTGAGGCTGTTGCCCTGGGCTCTGACTTTGATGGAATAAGATGTACTTTGGAGTTTGGCAACTATGAGGGAATGCCTTTAATTGAAAATGCTATGACCAGGTGCTTCACAGATGACCAGGTGGATATGATATGTAGTGGTAATGCCCTAAGGGTAATAAAGGACTGCATAAAGTAGTAAATTAGGAAGAATTGAAGTGAACAGTAATAAAGGAGGGTATTTGTATCCCCTATGGAACTAGTAGATGACTATTTCATACCTTTTATGAAAACAAATACTATAGCCCCCTGCCAATAAAGCCTGGCAGTGTTAGGCGAATAACATTGGTTTTATATTTGTAAAGAATAGAAATAAAGGGAGAAATAAGCATGAATATTTTTACACGCCCACCACAGCTTACAACGGCTGTAACAGACTTCTTAATAAGTATAGCAGCAGCAGATTTTATATTAAGGATGAAGAGTATTCATGAACCGCGAAAAAACCGCAGAGCTATGTGGGAGGCTTTCATGTGGATAATGCTTGTCTCTGGAGCCGGGGGCTTTTTAATACATGGCTTTAATATCTCAGCTCATGCTGTTGCTGTGTCATGGTTTCTCCTTGCACTTGCGATGTTTACCACTGCCTCAATGTTTGCAATGGTTGTTTTTTATGAGCTTTATGGGGATGAGAAGTTTAAGAAGGTATCTCTTATATTGGTTATATCAAATATATCTGGATATACTGCTATGCTTATAGCGTCATTATATACAAGTGAATATTTAAGGGTATTTGGAGTATATGCTGGCATATTGATTATAGTAAGCCTTTGCAGCCTGCTTTTTATTATAATAAAAAGAAAAAAACATTACTGTTGGTATCTTGTGGCAGGAGCAATTTTTCAGATAGCAGGTGGAATTATTGCAGCATTACGTAGAGTACGATTTACTCTTATATGGGAGTTTGATTTTAACAGCATATATCACTTTGCAACTATTGCATCTATATTGTGCTTCCTGATGGCTTACAAGGGCGGGGCTCAGTATT
>JAEZLD010000131.1 GCA_023415335.1 Bacillota bacterium
ATGGTAAGCTGGAACGACAGGGAGCCTAAGTTCGATTTAAGAGAATGGGACCCTGGCCATGAGAAGATGGGAAAGGGGATAACTCTTAATAAGGAAGAGATGAGAAAGCTAAAGGAGCTTTTGGATAATATTGAGCTATAAAAAAGAGGTTCCTGATGCCTAAATGGCATCAAGAACCTCTTTTACATGTCCATCGACTTTAACGCCTCTGAATATTTTTTTGATTGTTCCCTCTTCACTTATTATGAAGGTGGAGCGGTCTACCCCTGTTACCTTTTTGCCATACATGGTCTTTTCCTTCAGCACCCCGTAAAGCTGGCATATCTCCCTGTCTGGATCTGACAGAAGCAGGAAGGGGAGACTGTACTTTTCAATAAAGTTCTGGTGTGTTTTCACAGAATCCTTACTTATCCCAATAACAACTGCATTTTTTGAGGCTATATCCTTCATTGAATCACGGAAGGATGTGGCTTCATTGATTCAACCGGATGTGTTATCCTTGGGATAGAAATAAAGCACTACGCTTCTGCCCAGGAAATCCTTAAGGCTGTGAAATTGGTTGTCAGAGCCCTGAAGGGTGAAATCCGGAGCCATTATGTTTTCCTTTAGCTCATGCTTTTCCATATGTATCACTCCTTTTTGCAAGTATATCATTATTTGTAAAATAAAGAAATTATAACTACAAATAGTATCAATAACTTAAAAATTGTTTTTAAATTTTTTCAATTTCCCTTTGTATACACCAGAATTTAAGATAATATATTAATATAAAATGATGAAAGGTTGATCATATGAAAGCACGCCTATATCCAGCATATAAAGTACATGGAGCTATATTTCTCTTATTTATAATAATTGGCATGGCTATAACTGGGCCCAAGGGTGTAATTATAGGACTTAAGGACATAATACTTCAATCAGACATTCTTATAACAGACTACGTGGAGCTTGCAGGTATAGGACCCTCCCTGGTAAATACAGGACTCCTTTCACTTACCATATTATTTATTTATCTTGGAAACGGTATAAAGCCCAATGGGTCTACAATAATGTCCCTGTGGCTTATGGCAGGCTTTGCATTCTTCGGAAAAAACATATTTAATGTATGGCCTATTATGCTAGGAGTTTTTCTGTATTCCAAGTACAAGGGTGAGCCCTTCCATAACTATATATTGGTAGCAGTTTTAGGTACGTGCCTTGCGCCTACTGTAAGCCAGTTGGCATTCCAGAATATATTACCCCCGGGAATTTCTGTAATCTGCGGCATACTTATAGGAGTATTCATAGGATTCATACTTCCACCTTTGGCTGCTAGTACGATAAGTATACACCATGGCTATAATCTGTATAACCTTGGCTTTGCAGGAGGAATGCTGGCAATGGTGCTTATGTCAGTACTCAAGCTTTTAGGAATTGAATTTGAAAGCAGGCTGCTTTGGAGTACGGGAAACAACCTGTTTTTCTCAATAATGCTTTATAGCATTTTTCTTTTCTTCATAATATATGGTTATATTAATAATGGAAGAAGCTTTAAGAATCTGGGTAAAATAATGAAGCATTCTGGAAGACTTATAACAGATTATTATATATTGTATGGAAATGCTGCATATATAAATATGGGCTTACTAGGCTTTATTGCAACTACCTTTCTGATTATTGCGGGAGGAGACCTGAATGGGCCTACTATTGCTGGAATTTTAACCATAGTTGGATTTGGTTCATTTGGAAAGCATCCCAAAAATGCTACTCCTATAATGGTGGGAGCCGCCCTTACATCACTTCTCAACATATGGACATTAAACTCACCGAGCATGGTGCTGGCCATACTTTTCAGTACAGCCCTTGCTCCTATCGCAGGGCAGTACGGTTTCATTGCTGGTATAATAACAGGCTTTCTGCATGTAGCTGTATGCATGAACATAGGAGGAGTCCACGGGGGTATGAACCTATACAGCAATGGCTTTGCTGCAGGCTTTGTGGCAATTATAATACTGCCTATAATCAAGGCATTTAAGAAAGGAGACACTCATGAAGTCTAAAAAGCATTTGAAGAGCTTTGATCCTATAAATTTTAAAATCATGAGCGAACTGGCTGCTTTTTTTGTGAGCAGGGGAGCCAGGGAGCTAAATATGGGATTTGAGGACCAGGATGATAAGGTATGCATGTATATAAAGGGAAGTATTGAGGATATTTGGCAGCAGGATATAGAAGAGTTCACCTCCCAGCTGAATGTGCATAGACAGCATGAGGTTGAGAGCTACTACTGGCAGCTTAGCGGTGAGGATGAGTTTGAGGATTTTATAATCGTTGGGATGATGGTGGATAAGGCAGATGTGGAGTATAGGGACGGAAGGCTGGAGGTAATAGTCACCCGGCTGAAGTAGCAGGGAAGTATCAGGGACAGTTCTCAATTATTTTGAAACTGTCTCTTTTTTAATGGTACAATAGTTTATAGATGTCGATATTATTTATTGTTGATAGGAGGCTTTTTATGGAACAGAGACTTTTAGAAATAATGGAGAAGAGAGGCTGGGATGGCTTTTATATATGCAAACCCCAAAGTGTAAGATATGTAAGTGGCTATACAGGAGATGATTCCTTCCTGCTTATAACCAAAGAGAAAAGATATTTCATAACTGACCCAAGGTATACTGAGCAGGCTTTAATGGAATGTCCGGGTTATGAGCTTGTAGAGTGGAGAAGGAGGGGCTGCTCCCCTGAGGAGTCTGCCGCTGCCATTGCCTTGGAGAATAATTTAAAGTCAATTGCCTTTGAGGAGGACTACATAACCTACATAAGATACAAAGATTTTAGAAATGGCTGTTCAGCAGAGCTTGTTCCGACAATCAATATAATAGAGGAACTAAGGTCCGTAAAGAGCGAAAAGGAACTGTACTATCAGAGGGCCGCCTGTGATATTTCCTGCAGGGCATTTGAAAGGATAATACAGGATATAAGGGTTGGCATGACTGAAAAGGAGCTTGCAGCACTCCTTAGCTACTATATGGTTATAGAGGGTGCGGATACTCAGCCCTATGGCAACATACTTATATCTGGTGTAAGGACATCGCTACTACATGGAAAACCTTCTAGCAA
>JAEZLD010000062.1 GCA_023415335.1 Bacillota bacterium
CCAGCGAAGCTATCGCTTGCTTTGTTCCGTGCATATGGAACATCTGATTGGATAACAGAGCAGTAACGCTGTCTAAAAGGTATGATCCCTTAGTTCTGCTTCACTGTATTCCATCTATTGTATTCCCCTCAAGAAAAGAATTTTTAGCAAGCCATACTATGGATTTTTCAGGATCCATGGTCTCTAATGTGTATGTTGTATCAGGGCAAAATGACTCTATTTTTTCAATAACCCTTTTAAGCTGTATACTTCCCTCTCCCAGCTCAAGATGCTGGTCACTTTTGCCCTTATTGTCATGAAGGTGCACATGGGTAAGATATGGTGACATTATGTTTATCCACTCCTCCAATGGTATTGGAGAGTTAATATTAGCATGTCCTATATCCAGGCACAATCCAAGCCTTGGGTCCCTTACCTTTCCTATAATCTCCACAAGAGGTTCAGGGTTTTCCTCAAGCACGTTCTCCAGCACAATGTTGAAATTCTGAGGCTTGTCCTCTAGATACTCCTTCCAAAACTCTACAGACCTTTCCACAAACCACACGTCATAATACATGGTAGGTACATGTCCTGCATGTATTACCAGCCTGTTTATGCCATAGCTTTGAGCAAGCTGAAAGGCTTGTGCGTATCTCTTCCTGGCCACATCCACTACCATAGGCTCGATGGCTGCAGGAAAAAGCTCATTAAAGGGTGCATGAAATATTCTTCTTTTGATACCGTAAAGCTCAGATTTAACCTTTTCATCCCATGTATGAAAGTCCTCGTCCATGTTTAATGCTGTACAAAATTCACTTACCTCAAGTCCAAATCCGTATCTTCTGGCTACGTCTGCTGCCTTCTGAGACAGGGTTGAAAGGAACAGTCTATTTTCTATAAATTGCTCCCTGGATGCTTCTTTTAATTCCCTCTTCATTGTATTCTGCCCCTCTCTATCATAATAACAAACCGCTACCTAACCTGTATGCAGGTTCCGGCAGCGGTTTACTTAAACTCTAATGTTGAACCTTAACTAGAACTTTTTCCTCAGCTTTTCTGAAAACTCCACTACCTTATTCCTTGCAAAGTACAGGCATAGTACGGTCCCGAATAGTATCGCACCATATATTCCTGCCATAAGATACTGCCCCTGCATAAGCTTTCCTCCAACCGCACACAAAAGCAGCATGCATGGTGCGGAGCCAAGATATACTGCCAGCATGAAATCCAAAAAAGTAACCTTCGTTTTCGCTGCTATATGTGGAATAATACCATTAGGCATGAAGGGCACAAGACATGCAAGAAATACCATAAAGCCAGGATGGTCTGAGGAGGTTATAAAGTTACCTCTTGATTTTTCCTCCTCAACGGGGAAAAATTTATCTATCTTGCTTCCAAGCTTTCTTGAAACAGCAAAAACCACTACATTGGCCACAATATATCCAAGATGGCATATTATAAAGCCTGTTATTGTTCCGAATATTATTCCCACAGCAATCTGTATAGGGCCTCCCGGAAGCACTATGCTTACTATCTGTATGAACTGCATAAGAAATGCCAGAAGCATTCCCTGAAATGACCCAAAGCTTGTTAGGTAATGCTCTATTTGCTTACGGTTGCCACTTTCCAATATCTCGAGAAAGCCTGGCAGTATGGTCTTTATTACCCCTACCATAACCACAATTGCAATTATCAGCAGCAGCCCAGTTGCCAAGTACCTGTAAAACCTCATTTTTACACGGGATTTTTTCATCGCTGTTTCTCCTTAAAAGTACATATAATTATTATACCATACAGAAACAAGCGCTAAAGCTGTTTATAACATACAGGCCTTTAGCTTGTGCCAGCCTCTTTAAACTTATAACATTTATATTATAAGTTTATACATTCATTATTTCAATCATTCTAAGAATTAATATAATGATAAAGCATTATACTAGAAAAGAAGCCATGGCATAATGATTTTTAAATCACTTATACTATGGCCTCTTTATATAGCTTATATAATTTTATGCGGCTAAATCCTGCTGTGCTTCCTGTTTCTTTTCTCCTATGCTGAGTATCAGGTTAAGAAGTATTCCAAATATGGCAGCACCAGCTATGCAGGGAACGTTTATTCCAAAGAAGTCTATGTTGCCTCCAAAGGCATACTGTCCACCGATTCCTATTACCATTATGGTTGCTATTACTGCTATGTTTTTAGAGCTGAACATGTCAACCTTCTTGTCTATCATTATAGCCATTCCCTGGGCTGCTATAGCGCCGAACAGATATACCTCAAGGCCTCCGATTACAGGCAGCGGTATTCCATATATGCCCTTTATCATTGGTGTGAAGAAGGACATTACCATTGCTATAACCGCAGCACATGCCAGAACAGGTACTGAGAACACCTTTGTAATGGCCATGGTACTTATATTCTCACCGTAGTTTGTGCCTGCAGGTCCACCTACAAAGCCTGATATCATATCGCACAGACCATCTCCTATAAGGTTTAGATGGAGATTGTCTGCCAGGTTGTATTTCTTTGGGGACTTCTTTTTCTTTGCTACATCGTTTACATATATGTCAAGCTGGTATATATGAGCTGTTGATTCCGGTATGGTAGCTATGGCTATTGGCATTATGGCAAGCACTGCCTCAAGGGAAAACTTAGGTATGGTGAAGGCTGGCACTGCAATTGGACCTGCTGACCATATGGTGCTTGCTATAGCTTCAGGTTGTATGCTGCGGAAGAGGCTCATGTCCTGCCCTCCCACCAGATAAAGTATTCCTGATACTGCACATCCTACAGCTGCACCAAGAAGAAGGGGAAGCTGGCCTAAAAAGCCCTTTAGATATCTGGCAAAAAGTATTGTTGAAAGCAGAGTTAAAAGGGATATTATCCATACCCAGCCGGAATTAAACACGGTTGCTGCAGCTCCTTCTGCCAATGCTTTTGGTGCAGCATCGCTTAAAGCATTTCCCGCAAGGGTAAGTCCTATAATCATAGCTATTGGTCCTGTTATAGTTGCAGGGAGTATTTTCTCCACAGCATCTTTTCCAGAATATTTTACAAGCAGGCCTGCCGCTATGGATACAAAGCCTGACATTATGATTCCAAACTGTGCATAGGATATTGCTTCACCAGGCATTACAGGAGAAGCTCCTCCAAGCCATGCATTAAGCTGGGTAAGTGCCTCAGGACTCAGCTTTGAGGTTATTGACTGGCTGGTCATAAGACTTATTACTGCTGTAAGGTACGAAAAGCTTGAGCCGTAGTATAGTGGTATCTTCTTACGGGTTATAAGTATAAAGCAGAGAGTTGCAAGTCCGCTGGCAAAAATTGTAGTTGATACCTGGAAGCCCGTGATAAGTGCTACCGTAACTGTAGCAGGGAACATAACTATAACCTGCTGAATTGCATAAAGCAGCAGCTTTCCAAAGGATGGGCACTCATCTGGAAGATATCCATGATTCTGTTGATTCTTGTTCATCTTAATTCCTCCCTTTAATTATAGATACGAACCGCTGCATATATCCGCAAAAAAAGCCCTGTCCGAATCCGGACAAGGCATATTAATCACAAGATTTTCTTAACTGTTCGTACCTTGTCGGCATCTCTGTACCGCATTTAAAAGTATCCTTAACATCTAGTAAACCACAATTACATGTCATTGTCAATTATTCATATTATTACAACATTTTAACATTATATAATAATATTTTTATTTTCTATTTGTTTATTTGCCTTGTCCACCCTTACAGTATATACTAGAAATAATAAATACACGCATTATATCCGCAGTACTTTATGTACCTGTATAAGCCTTCCTCTTAATAGTAATGTGGAGGCACCGGCTTGTAGATGAGATGTAATACACTTGGTAAGAGAGGTTCATATGAAAAATTATAAGTATATTTTATTTGATTTTGATGGCACAATAGCAGATACATCTCTGGGAGTAATAAACGCCACCTTATATGCTCTTAAAAGCTTTGGAATAGAAGTAGACAGCCCTATGGTTTCATTAAGGAGGTTTATAGGTCCACCGCTTAACTATTCCTTTAACACCTTTTATGGCCTGCAGGGAGATGACATTCAGAAGGCTATATCAGCCTTCAGGGAGTACTACTCGTCCAAGGGCATTTATGAGTGTAGGATATATGAAGGAATAGAGGAACTTTTAAAACAGCTTAAGGCTAATGGCAAGAAGGTTATATTGGCCACCTCAAAACCCACAATGTTTGCACTGCAAATACTGGAGCGCTTCAATTTAAATCAATATTTTGATTTTATATCAGGAGCCGAGCTTGATGAGTCCAGAGTTGAAAAGCCAGAGGTTATAAACTATGCCATAAAGCAGTACGGTATTGATACATCAGAGGCCGTCATGATAGGAGACCGTATCTATGACATACAGGGAGCGACTTCATTTGGAATGGACTCCATAGGAGTATTGCATGGCTTTGGAGAAAAAGAAGAGTTCGAAGGCGCAGTAGCTATGGCAAAGGACACCAGAGAGCTGCAAGAGCTGCTTGTTCAACCTCAATAAAAATATGGGGCCCCCCGTCTGAGTTTTATATCTCAGATGGGGGACCCCCTTTTAATACTATTGTTTAAAGTAAAGCAGCTTGTCTTCCTCTATAACGCTGGCATCAAACCTATAGTGGCCTGTAATTTCCATTGTGGTTAATGCATCCTCTTCCCTTCTAAGCTGGGCTCCATTATGTATAAGATAGGGTATTCCATGCTTGTTTCTCTTGTCAGATACAATTCCTATATGCCTGTCCTCAAATATAACAATGTCCCCCGGCTGCCACTCTTCCTTTTGCTGTGTATCAAGAGTAAGCTGTTTAGCATACCTTGAAAAGTAAACCTTCAGCACAGTTACACGTCTGAAATCGATATTCTTATCCTGTACTTTCATAGGGTACACCTTAAGGTTATCCTCCACATCCTTGTCCACCATATCCTTAAGGGAGTAGCCTGCGTTTTTAAAAGCCCTCCATATTACATCCGTACACACCCCTATATTATCGGGAGGATACCCGCTTTCCCAATACCTGCTATCATATTTAGGGTGGTTCTTTGCATCCATTCTTGCCCCAAGCATTATGTCTGTATAATCATCTACTCCATCCTGGTCGAAGTCAACACTGCTTTTTATCGTCTTTATTCCGAAGTCCTGTGCTGTATAGGTCCTCTTGGGAATCAGGTTCCAATAGTAAGCCGCATAAATGCCCCCAGCTATTCCTACAACAAGTAAAATTAGCACTACAGCTTTTACAATGGACCTGATTTTGCTCCTTCTTCTATATCCAGCCACCCATCTCCCCCCTATACTGCTACATTCTCTCAAAGCTCTTAAATCTGGTTCCCTGGAAGGTAAGCCTTCCTTGGTCCCCCTCCACCATCATTCCATAATCATAGCCCGATACACAAAGCTCCAGTCTGTCACCGCTTTCCACCTCAAAGGTAGCATAGTAGGTTGTGGAGGTGCTGGTATGCATGGCTCCATTTCCAGTATTGTTATGGTGATGGGACACGTTTGTTCTCTTAGCCACCAGCCTTGCATCAACAGTTAAAACCGGTGAGTGGTTGTTCTTGTTCCACTGGGAAATGCCTTTAGCGAACACAAAACCAATAACTCCAAATACCAGTATAAATACTATTCCAAAAATTATAGGAAACAATGTGAACCCTCCAAACATAAACCTTTCAAAGCCTGTGTCAAAAACTGAATACATTTTTGCTACCCCCTTAGCCCTTATTCTTTTTACTTATACTATGTTTTGCATACTGCTCAAGGACCTGCTTATTATTTTCAAGCTGTCCATCAATTACCATACCAAGCAACTCATCTAAGAGACTTCCTATTTCCCTTCCCTGCTTCATGCCAAGGCTCATAAGGTCTCCTCCATTTATTTCAAGGGTGTTTTTAGAAAAGCACTCTCCCTTTTCAATTATATTGACTGCAATTTCCTCTATTTTGTTGCAGTGTTCAATAGATTTATTATAAAATTCAGGACTTTGGCCCCTGCTGTCAGCTCTCTTAAGCTTCATGAGCTGGAAGAAGACCTCTGGAGAAAGCTTTCCCAGGCTTCTTCTCACAGACCTTTCATCCTCCTCCACTCTCATGGTATGGTACCTTATAAGCTTAACAACCATATCAGAGGTTTGTTTATCAAGCTTAAGCCTCCTTAGTATGTCCTCAGCAATTTGAGAACTGATAACCTCATGCCCATAGAAATGTCCTATGTTTTTATCATCAATTGTAAAGGCTTCAGGCTTTCCTATATCATGGAAAAGGGCGGCAAGTCTAAGTACAGGATTATTTTCTATGCTGTCCACTACCACGCAGGTATGGGAAAGCAGGTCCAGGTTATGATAGGGGTTTTTCTGGCCAAGGCCCTTCATAGGAAGCAGCTCCGGTATAAACACACCTAAAACCTCTATGTTCTCCCTTATTACCTTCCCGGCATTTTCTCCACATAAAAGCTTTATAAGGTCGGAGGCTATCCTCTCTGAGGATATGTTTTTTAAAAGCCCTCTGCACTTAAATGCAGCAGACCTGGTTTCCTCCTCTATCTCAAAGCCTAAAACTGAAGAAAACCTTATGGCTCTCAGTATCCTTAGTGCATCCTCACCGAACCTTACCTCAGGGTCTCCCACAGCCCTTATTATCCTGTTTTGTATATCCACAGCTCCTCCGAAGTAATCCACAATATCCCCATCAGCATCTGCAGCTATGGCGTTCATTGTAAAATCCCGTCTGGCTGCATCCTCCCGGAGGCTTTTAGTGAAGCTTACCTTATCCGGATGCCTTCCATCAGAATAGCCGCAGTCTATACGGTAGGTGGTTATCTCCAATGGCTCTTCATTTATAATTACGGTAACAGTACCATGCTTTATGCCTGTTTCAATCACCTTAAATGCCTTAAATACCTCTTTTATTTCCTCAGGTTCGGCACTGGTGGTTATGTCTATATCTCCAGGCTCCCTTCCCATGAGGTAATCCCTTACACAGCCACCTATTATATATGCCTCGTAGCCCCTCTCCTCAAGCATGCTTAAAGCCAGAGCAGCCTCTCTATTTACGCTGAACATATCAACACTCCCGTTTCTTCTGCACACATGTACGTATAATTACTATGACATTAATTATTATTAGTATATCATATGACCAAATTTTAAAAAATCATTTCAAAACATACTGAATAAATATATGTTATTTTATTCCAATTTGTTATAATTTTATTATGTACTATTAACTGTATTTTCCAGGGAGGAAAACCATGCGTACTAAAAAGAGCTTTAATAACAAAGCCGTCTTTGACGAGAAATATGCCCTATATGGAGACATGCTTTATAAGCTTGGAATTATATATTTTGGTCCAGGGAATAATAACCAAACGTGTCAGGAGGCTATGGTGGAAGCCTTCCTCTGGCTGCTTACAAGAAAAAAGGAGTTTAAGACTCCTGAGGAAGAAAAGCTGGAGCTTCTAAGACATATGGTGCTTATATGTGAAAGCAAATCAAGAAGGAAATCAAAGACAGTTCCTGAAGAAGAGAAAGGAATGTCTGAGGATGCCTTATACTCAGAATCCATAGGCATGCTGGAGGGGATTTATGGGCTTCCTGGAAAATATAAGCCTGTACTGCACCTGGCTCTTTATGAAGGTCTGGACATACCCTGCATATCCAAAATACTTTACATAACAAGACCTATTGTAAAGAAGCTTCTTGTGAAGGGAACGGAGCTTATGGAAATGGTCCTGGAAAGGAAGCTGGATTGCGAGTACTACCACCACATGCTGGAGGAGTGCTGGCCATCCCCTGAAATAAAGGAAGCTATATACCTTTACCTCACAGAAGGAAAGCCTCATGTGGCGACCTACCTGTCACCGTGGCAAAAGGGTAAAGCTGCCTTAGCTGCAATTGCTATAGCTGCTTTATGCATGGGAACTATACGGCTTTATCCAGTGCTTAAGTCTGTCATAAATACAAAATATGCTTTCATGAACGGCACTATACGCTCCGTCACACTTAACCGTATACATGAAAATGACACTCCTGGTGTATTGCTTGCTTATTCTGAGAACGGCTATCAGGGCTACACCCTTAATGGAAATTCGTTAGAACCTCTTGAAACCAAACACATAACTAAAACCATTGATTATGCAGGGCAAGAATTTCTGGCAGACTTTTACTATTGCATAAAGGATGGCCATCTGGCTGTTCTTGACAATAATGTTCGTAATGATATAGCATTTGCATCTATATTACCGAACGATTATGTCACAGAAAAGATTCTGGTAACATTATGCAGTCACGATAACGATGGAAATTCCTTTTATTATCCACTTATAATGGACATAAACACACTGGAAACTACTGACTTTATTTCAAACTGTGGGATTTCAGACTTTGACTATGATATTAATGTTGATTTAAATGAACGCCTTCCAAGGGCAATAATTTGTACTAAGAATAAGGATATATATTATTTAGATATAAACTCCTCATCCTCTATTAAATTTGCGAACATTGGAAACGACTATTTAAACTCAGCATATTTCTATAACGATGAAACGATAATATACAGTATTAAACCCAATGAAGCATCTGTACAAAGCAATGTGACTAGTTACTATGAATATTCCATAAACACAAACACCGTAAGAAAATGCTATGAATATGATTCTGACAATGAAATTCGTTATTTTGGCAATGCTGATACTGTTTTATTGAAAAAACCTGACAATACTTGCTCCATAGTGGATATCAGCTCCTGGGCATCCACCAACATTCCAAATATGCAAAATGTGGATGAACTATATTTACTTCCGAGGTTCAGCCCTGATGAAAGGCATATTTTATTTGAACCCCATTGTAATGCACCAGCAATAAATAAAATTTACATATATGACACAAGAGCAAACGAAACTTCAATTCTCAATCTATCAGATTATAAGGATGTATACTTCACTTACTCCTTCTGGTATGATAATGACCATATTGCACTGTGTAAAGGGGATTCAACACCCATTAGCACCGATTCCTCTGATCCAGGAGCAGAGCGTCCATCCACTCTATGGATATTTGATATAAACAAGCTGCATTAGCACACGTTGGGGGCTTCATTTTGACAAATGAAGCCCCCAACTAATATAATAAACCCAAATATGTTAATATAAATTATTTATTATTGAAAAATATCCCCCTTTTAAATTGAGTTATAAGTGAAAGGAGCTGAACAGCTGTGGAACGTTCATTTGAGCTCAATGAACGCGTCATGCATGTAGTATATACCTATTCATCAAGCCTGATTAAAATAGCCTTTACCTATGTAAAGAACATACATGATGCAGAAGAGATAACACAGGAAACCTACTTGGCATACCTCCAGCAGAGGCCCCAGTTCAAGGACGATGAACACGAAAAAGCCTGGCTTATAAGGGTTGCTATAAATAAAAGTAAAAACCTGCTGAAATCATCCTGGTTCAGGAAAAGAAGGGAGCTTTCCGATGATTTAAGCTACATGCCTGAGGAGGATAGCCAAATACTTCAGAGTGTGCTTTCACTGGAAGAGAAATATCGGGTGCCCATACATCTTTATTATTACGAGGGCTATTCCATAAATGAAATAGCCGCCATCCTCAATGCCAGGCCTGCTACCATAGGCACAAGGCTTGCCAGAGGACGACAGATCCTAAAATCAAAAATAGGGGGATTTGATGATGAGCAATAAATATAAAAAGTCAATAGACCAGATTAAAGCCAGTGATGATTTTAAAGACCGGACAATCTCAATTTTAGAAAAGGAATGCATAAATAATAATCCAGTTAAAAGGAAAAGCTTCAACAGGAGAGGTCTTGCCCTTGGCCTTTCAGCAGCAGTGCTTGTACTTGCCTTAGGAATAACCTCCATATCAAAGCTTTTATCTAAATCAGCTTTTGATTTTACCCTATCCAAGGACGTCAAGGCAGTATATACCACAAAGGCTCCAGCCCAGTCAGCAAAGGCCGACCTTGTATGGCTCACAGAGGAGGAGATGGTTAATCAGTGGAGTGACATTATAGTAAGCGGCACAGTAGAGGAGATTAAAAATATAAAGCTCACAATAGGAGGCTCTGTAAACTACAATTCCATAGTAACCCTTCAGGTTGACCAGACAATCAAGGGAGATGCAGTCCCAGGTAGTACCGTACAGGTGCTTATGCCCTGCCCCATAGGAGTTGACGGCTATAAGGTTGAGGACACGGATGTGGCAGCCTGCCTGTCCGAGGGCAGCAATGCAATACTTCTTGCAAAGGAATATGATAAGGACAGCATATGGCAGGAGGGCGGGGGTACCCTTTACCTTATGGAGCTATGTCCATATGGGGTGGCTGACGGAT
>JAEZLD010000080.1 GCA_023415335.1 Bacillota bacterium
GTCATACTATAATCAGGATGACAGTCCTCTTTTAATGCAAAAATACGATTTACAGCTAAAGGGTCCGGAGAGAGTGTATATGAATGATCACTCCTCATTTTCTAAAAGAAAGGTATATTCCTCCCATTTGGAATAAAGCTCCTCTGATAATTCTCTAAGTGCCTTCAGTTCCTTAGTGACCTGGATGGATTTATCCGGATCAGAGTAAACCTCAGGAAGGCACATCAGCTGCTCCTTCTCCTGTATTTCTTTTTCGGTTTCTTCTATTTTGGCCTCTGTTTCCTGAAGGCTACGCTTAAGCTCCTTCTGCTTTTCCTGCAGCTCCCTAAGCTTGCGGCGCTCCTCTTTTATTTCGGTTTTGGTCTTCCCTACGGTGGAAACCACTATTTCATCAGAAGAGGCATTTTTCTTTTCTATATAGTACTGGAAGCTTCCCGGATAATCGGTTAAAACCTGGTCCTCCAGCACCAGTATACGGTTTATTACCTTGTTTAAGAAATATCTGTCGTGGCTTATTACAAAAAGTGTGCCCTCATAGCTGAGTAGTGCATTCTCTACAGCCTCTCTTGAAAGTATATCCAGGTGGTTTGTGGGTTCATCCAGCAACAACAGGTTCGATCTTGAAAGCATTACCTTAAGTAATGAAACCCTGCAGCGTTCTCCTCCGGATAGGGAGGCTATAGATTTAAATACATCATCTCCTGTAAACAGGAAGGCAGCGAGAGCATTTCTGACCTGGGTAACAGTCATATCCGGATAGTCATCCCATACTTCATCAATTACGGTTTTATCCAGTGATAGGTTCTTCTGCTCCTGCTCATAGTAGCCTATGTCAACATTTTTTCCCAGCCTCATATAGCCGGAATCAGCATCCTCCAGTCCGCAGAGCATTTTAAATATAGTAGTTTTGCCTTTCCCATTTTGTCCTATTAGTGCAACCCTTTCTCCTCTTCTTATCATGAAGGACAGATTGCTGAATAGATGCAGCTCTCCAAAGGATTTTTCAAGGTTCTCTACAATTATTACATCGTTCCCACTTTTATACTTTATGCTAAAGTCTACCTTTGCAGCCCTAGTATCCATTGTAGGCCTTTCAAGCCTCTCTATACGTGCAAGGGCTTTTTCTCTGCTTTCCGCCTGTTTTATGCTTTTCTCCCTGTTGAAGGAGCGGTACCTTTCAATTATGTCCTCAAGGCGCTTTAACTCCTTCTGCTGCTCCTCATAGGAGTTCATTCTATCCTCATAGCGCTTCTGCCTTTGGGATATGAAGGAGGTATAGTTACCATTATATTCTTCTATAATGCCCGAGGTTAGCTCCAATGTCTTAGAGGTGATTACATTAAGGAAATATCTATCATGGGATATAATAATTACTGTACCCTTGTATTCCTTTAGAAAATCCTCAAGATATGCAATTGCATCAAGGTCCAGATGGTTAGTGGGCTCATCCAGTAGAAGTATATCAGGCTCCTGAAGAAGAAGCTTAGATAATGCAACCCTGGTTTTTAAGCCTCCTGAAAGATATCTAATCTGTTTATCAAAGGAATCAGGCTGTATTCCAAGGCCAATGAGCATTCCCCGGGTGTAGCTTTCGCAGCCATAGCCGTTTTGCCTCTCATACTCATCCTGAAGGTGGCCGTATTCCTTAAGGAGCCCGGAGTGGGCACCATCATCCTTATGCCCTGTTTCCTGTGACATAAGATGTTCAAGTTCCCTCAGCCTTTTCTCAATGGACTTGATATCCCCGAAAACCTTAAGGGCCTCCTCAAACAGTGGGCAGTTCTCGTCCAAATCTAAGTTCTGGGAAAGATATCCTAGCTTCTTACCCTTCTGTATAAATATTTCACCACTGTCAGGCATAAGGGTGCCACAGAGTATCTTAAAGAGGGTTGTTTTTCCTGCTCCATTAACTCCCACCAGGCCTACCTTTTCACCTTCGTTTATGGAAAAAGATACATCCTTCAATATTACATCTGTTCCATAGGATTTGGATATATTTTTAAGTGAAAGTGAAATCAACGTCGAACCTCCTCATTACATCTATTAAAAATATTTATAATTTACTAAAAATTTCAGTGTATACCATAGATATTGTACTATCTGAAGGGGTAAAATGCAAGGAACAGGAGAGGTAATAGATATTCTGTTATTGACACAAAAGCAAAATATATAATATGATAATATATTATAGGTGTGATTAAAGAATTATCTAAGTTAGAGTTAGGAAGTGGAACCATAGTGAAAAATACGGTAATTTCTATGGCTGTTGTAAGAAGACTGCCAAAGTATCACAGGTACCTTTTAGAACTGCTGCAAAATGATGTGCAGAGAATATCCTCAAAGGAATTTTCGCAGAGGATAGGCTTTACTGCGTCCCAGATACGTCAGGATTTAAACTGCTTTGGTGATTTTGGACAGCAGGGGTATGGCTACAATGTAAAGGAGCTTTACGATTCCATCAGCAGGATAATAGGGCTTGACAAGAGCTACAATATGGTTATTGTAGGAGCAGGAAACATAGGTCAGGCAGTGGCTAATTATACGAATTTCGACAAAATGGGTTTCCGCCTAACTGCAATGTTTGATAAGAATCCAAAGCTGGTTGGAATCAGGATAAGAGACATTGAAATACAGGACGTGGATGATTTAAGAAGATTCCTGAAAAACAACAGTGTTGACATAGGCGTTATCTGTATACCAAAGAGTCAGGCGCAATCGGTTGCAGAAATATTTGCCGAAGGCGGAGTAAAGGGTATTTGGAATTTTGCACCTACGGATTTGGTGGTTCCTGAAAGTGTTATGGTAGAGAATGTCCACTTAAGTGACAGCTTATATACTCTTAGCTACATGCTTAATGAAAAGAAGCTGTTTAATAATTCGGAAGAATAATGAATAGTTTTAAAGGCTGCAGGGCTATTATATAGTCCTGTATTTTTTTGCATTTATTAATATGGAATTATATGTAAAAAGGGTATAAAATTAAATTGTCTGTAGAAATATTACACGGCTTCAGGCATGTCATTATTTAATATGATTAAAATTACTGATTTTAAGCTGGGAGCTGTATATAATACGGAATGCTTTCAATAAAAAAAGCAGCGCTAAGCGTAAATATAGGAGGATAAAAATGAAAAGACTAACAAGGGATATAACAGTATTAATAATCCTTGTTCTTTCCCTTTGTGCCTTCACAGCATGTGAAGTAGAGAAGGAAAAGCCATCCGGACAGATTGTAGTGGGGCTGGATACTGATTTAACTGGGGGTATTACTCCATATTGGCCATGCGGCGGAGCTGATTTAGATGTTTATAATCTCACAACAGGCTATGAAACAGTCAGTCTGACAAAGGCTATGACATACACTTATAACAATGTGGTCCTTAAGAGCCATGAAGCTGAAGAGAATGCAGACGGTTCAAAGACCTGGACCTTCAAGCTGAATAATAGCCTTCTATGGTCAAACGGTGAAAAAATAACTGCCAGGGACTATGTATTCACAATACTTTTCTGGTCCAGCAATGAGGTAGCCCACAACTTAGGCGCCGAAGAGGCCTGCTATGGCTTGTACTATGATGGATATGAGGACTTCCACAATGGAAAGTCGGACTATTTAAAGGGGGTACACCTTATAGATGATTATACCTTCTCTGTAACGGTTGCAGCTGAGAAGCTTCCCAACTATTTTGAAGCATATCTTGTTAACATAACCCCAACTTATATGAAGGGGTGGGTTCCATCTGACATTATAATACAGAATGACCCTGAAAAGGGATGCCGCTTCTCGGAAAACTTCAAGGCTGATTATATTAAAAGTACAGCACAAGCCTACCGTTACAATCAGACTGCATTTTCAGGACCATATTGTCTGGCTAAGTATGATAGCAGCTCACTAACCTATACACTTGAGGTAAACCATAGATTTCTTGGTAACTATGAAGGGCAGACTCCGCTTATAAAAACCATTATTATTAAAAAGATTGACAGGGGAACCGGCTTAGATGAGGTGAGAACAGGGAAAATAGATCTGCTGCCAAAGGCTGCTGATGAGAAAACTGTAAAAAATGGGATTGATTTGTGCAAGGGCGATAAAAAACTAAAAGCCTGTACATATGACCGTAATGGGTATGGACATATAACCTTTGTATGTAATAATGGACCTACACAGTTTAAGGAGGTCCGTCAGGCTATAGCATATCTTGTGGACAGAAGTATATTTGAAGGCTCTCCTAAACAGGGGCAAGGAACAGTAATAAACGGAGACTACAGCCTTCCAATGCCTGAACGGGACTTTAATAAGGAAGAGCTGGCAAAGCTTAATTCATATACTAAATCCCTGGATAATGCCAAAAGGGTACTAGAGGAGGGCGGATGGAAGCTTGATGCAGGTGGAAAGCCATATGCAGGCTCTGGAATAAGGTATAAGGAAGTAAATAACAGTGAAATAGGAAACAGTAAAAATACTGTTGTAACCCTTCCTGATGGAAGGAAGCTTATGAAGCTTACCATTAACTGGGCAGCTACGGAAAACAATACTGTATCTGAGCTTTTAGCAGGCATGCTTGTTGATAGTCCTAACCCTGCAGCAGCAGGACTGGAAATCAGGCGGACTGTAATGACCTTTGATGAAATGCTTACAAAACACTACCGGAACCAAGATGAAAACTATTTCAACATGTATAACCTTGCCACAGACTACAGCACCCCGGTATATGATGTTAAGGATACCTATGCATCAGGATCACCTGGAAACATCAGCCATATATCAGACCAGAAGCTTGCAGAGCTTGCAGCAGACATGCTTAAGGTATCCTCTGAAAATGAGAAGACCTATATGACCAGATGGATGGAATTCCAGAAGAGGTATAATGACCTGCTTCCGTCTCTGCCACTTTATTCAACTACTTATGCTGACTTTTTCTCCTCCAGGATATCAGGTTACGAAGGAATCACATCACTTTGGAGCTGGGAATCACAGATACTTTATACAAGGGTATCAAAAAAGTAACATATCCATTGCACATCCTGACTTCAGGGATGAGCTTATAAAGGCAGCTGAACAGATGCATATATGGAGAAGAAGCAGTAATTTAAGATAAAAAGTAATCAGGTAAGGTTGAAAATCCGTGCTCTAAGGCTGAGCACGGATTTTATACGTTACAGGTTTCTATATAGTCATGAACTTCCTAAACTCAGTCATTATTCCTATTCCGTCAGGATAATGGCTTGAGAACTGAGGAATTGCATGGGAAGGATAGGAATTTCCTTCTATTAATATTGGACCTGTGGGAGTTATGGCTACGTCCCAGGCGATGTACCTTATCTGTGGAACTACCTTTGAGGCCTCCATGCACATGGCTTTAGCTTCCTCAAAATAGGGAAGCTGGTAGCCCTTCAGGGTAACTCCTGTAACAGGGTGGTTTATATATATGTTTCCAGCCTTGTCTGCACCAGATGCACTAAGAGTTCCCTTGTCTAAATCTATTGGGCATGCCATTCCTCCACTGTCCACATTGTCAACATTCATTCCCGCGTTTCCTATTCTCAGTGCAGCATAAACGATTCCATATTTCTTGTCTCCGTTTAAGGTTACAATCCTCATGGTATTAACCGAGGAGGGGTTTATACGGCTTAAGGCCTCATGCTGGATTACATATTCCTCAACGATTCCTATACCACTGCCTATAAGCTCCTCATAGAAGTCAGGAATGGCTTGGTATTGGGCCTTGGTGTATTTTTTAACTCCCACACCACAGGTGCCAGCTATTGGCTTAGCTATAAGGTCAGACTTTCCTTTAAGCCATGAGTAAAAGCCTTCTCGGGTGCCATCCTTAAGGCTGTACCATTGACGTTTAATGTATTTTTCAAATACTCTGTTAAACTCTGCCTTGTTATCGAAATAATGCCAGTACTCCTTTGGATTCATTTTTCTTACTATCTGGTTTGAAAGTCCTCTGGTTATCTGGGTTTTGCGCTGGTCAGAGTTAAGGTTATACATCTCAGCAATCTTATAATCGCTATAACCAGCGTTATATTTTACAGCACACCCAGCCATGTCTGCCAGCAGCCATGCTGTAGGCTTTCCTGTTTTTTTGTGTAGTGCCTTTGCAGTGTCCATCATTTTGTTATAGTCCATGCTCTTCATACGTTTTATGAGGAACTTTAATTTTTCCGAGTTGTTCATACGTTATATTACCACCTTATAAAACTGCATAGAATGCAAAAATATTAATATGTATAATATAACACAGAATTGCATTTTGAAAAACGCTAATACCTTAAAAAGTACTTGAAAAATTGTGTAGATATAGTCGAAAAATGATGAAATAAGAAATTAAATGTAAGATAGGAATATAAAAGCAAAATGAAAAATCAGCTTAACTTCAATAAGCTGATTTAAAAATATAATTATGTTCTACATATTCTCTGCGGCATGTAGTGCTGCTATCTGTCCTGCACCTGTTGCTTTGGCAATCTGATAAGGCTTCCCAGTAACATCTCCTGCGG
>JAEZLD010000090.1 GCA_023415335.1 Bacillota bacterium
TATGGCTGTTTGGTATATTATCAGGTAATTCCTCATAACCAAAAAACTTTAATTCTTTGGTTTCAAAATCATCTATTTTCAATTCCCCACTGAAATCCTTAGTATAATAGCCAATGCTTATAAAAAATGCCTTATCACCATTGGGAAACTCCATATAACACTTCTCTCCTGATGTCGTTCCTAAATAATTTAAATCCTTAATATCAAGTCCTGTTTCTTCCTTTGCTTCTCTTATTGCCGTATCCTCAAGTGATTCTCCTAATTCAGTGATTCCCCCAACCAGTCCCCACTTATATGGAAAGGTTCCTCTTCTTTGAAGAAGGACCTTGTTATCAACATTTATTATTAACAGGTTTACCCCAGTAAGGTTTATTGCATCATGTCCAACCCTATCACGTATGTATTCTACATAGTTTTGCATTTGCCAGGTCGCCCCTTTCGTAGCTTTCATGGTCCTATGGAATGTCAATTACTACCTTCTATTTTTTTATCATAGAAAGCTATAGGATTATATTTTTATAGACTTCTCTTCACAGGCTCTAATAAATACTTAAAATCCAGTTTACCGCATCAAGGACATTTTCCGCTATATAATCAGCCTCATAGTCTTTCCATGTATGTCTGAATTCTGATATGCTACCCTTGCCTGCTCCAGTTAAAACAAGAATTCCAGTAGCCCCAATATTTCCGGCAAGAATAATATCACTCATACCCATATCCCCCACCACAAAACTGTTTTTTAAATCTATATTATGTTCTTCCATTGCTTTTTCAACTAGTCCTGTTAGTGGCTTTTTACATTTACAATTATCCTCTTTCGTATGTGGGCAGCAATAAACACCGTCAAGGTGTGCGCCATTTTCACCTAACTCTTTATACAATATATCCATTTTAGCATCAAAATCTCTTTGTGAAATATATCCTCTGGATATATTACTTTGATTTGTAGTTATAATTGCTAATATACCATTTTGGTTTAATAGCTTTATAGCTTCTATTGAGAAATGGTAAAATTCAAAAGTACTAATATCGTCTAAACCTGTTCCCCCTAATGTACCTTGCATGTCTATAAAGACTGCTCTTTTATTATTGTTCATAATTACAAATCTCCTTGCCAAAATGGCTTATTATTTTCTTCCTGTTCTTATAATCTTAACATGCATTAATCTATAACTATTCCTGATGCATTCCTTTTCCAGTCCTCAATATATCTCTTATCAAATTCATTTATTTCTAAAGGTAAATTATTGTAATTAAAAAATTTATTCTTAAAAGTTTCTTCTGTTTCCTGAAGCGGCTCATCCTTGTATGTGGATACTTTAAATACTAAGCTTGTAACACAACATATATCATCGTTTGGGTATACTATGATTCTATCCTCACCAGAGTATATTCCAAAGAGGGATAGGTTATCTATCTCAATACCCACCTCTTCCAATATCTCTCTTTTAGCTGTATCAATAAATTTTTCTCCTATCTCCATGGCTCCGCCAGGAAGGCCCCACCTTCCATTGTCTTTTCTCTGTTGAAGCAATATCTCACCCTTTAAATTTTCGATTATTACCCCACAGGCGGTGGTCATCAAGGGAGCATGTCCAATCTGTTTTCTCATTTCTTTTATGTAGTTTCCTTTATATGGCTTGATTGCTTTCTTTATTTCATCCTTCATTTATTTACCCTCCTATAACTAAAAGTAAACGCAAAAATGATAGGCATCCTATTTCATAGGGAGCCTGTTTCTCCCTTAATTCTATTATAACATATAAAATTTGTTAAAACATTTCCATTCTTCCTATAGAAGAATAACATAGATTTTGTTGGTGATTGTGCTTTGTACAAAGGCTTATTTAAGCAAATAAGGTCTGCCTTGACTTATACACCTTACCACCGCCTTTAGTAGGGGCTTACCCATTTAGGATAAGCCCCTACTAAAGGGGAAGCCTTAAAACACTATATATAAATAATTATTAAAACAGGCTGGCACGGAATCCAGCCCCTACAATAAAACCATATAATTCTATATGCAAGAAGCCCTGTGCTCAGTTTTGAGCACAGGGCTTCTTCATTAACTCTTAACTTTTCTCTTTTATCTATTCACTGCGAAGTCCTATTCAACCGTTACAGACTTCGCCAGGTTTCTTGGCTTATCCACGTCACAGCCCTTTTCTACTGCTGTATAGTAGCTTAAAAGCTGTAGTGGAACCACTGAAAGCACTGGTGCAAGTATTGGCAGGGTTTCCGGTATATAAACCACCTGCTCTGCAGCCTTCTCAACCTCAGTATGGCCATCCATTGCAAAGGCCATAACCTTTGCTCCTCTGGCATTGACCTCCTTGATATTGTTTACCATCTTCTCAAACAGGTCATCCTGGGTTGCCAGGACTATTACAGGCACTCCCTTTTCAATGAGGGCTATAGGACCATGCTTCAGCTCTCCTGCAGCATATGCATCTGCATGGATGTAGCTGATTTCCTTAAGCTTAAGGGCTCCTTCCATGGAAACAGCATAGTCAAGGCCACGTCCCAGATAGAACATATCCCTCTGGAGGTGTGTCTTGGTTGCAAACTTCTGAAGCTCTTCCTTTCTTTTGAGGACCTCCTCTGTCTTTTCAGGAAGTCTAAGCATCTCATCCCTCATTACCCTGTACTCTTCAACGGACATTTGGCCGCTCAGCCTTGCCAGGTGCATGGCTATTATATACATAGCTATAAGCTGGGTTGTATATGCCTTTGTAGAGGCTACTGCTATTTCAGGTCCTGCCCAAGTGTAGAACACATCGTTTGACTCTCTGGCAATGGAGCTTCCAACCACGTTAGTAACTGCTATAATCCTTGCTCCCTTTGATTTTGCATCCTTAAGGGCTGCCAGGGTGTCTAAGGTTTCTCCTGACTGACTTATTATAATCAGCAGCGTCCTGTTAGTTATGATTGGGTTCCTGTATCTGAACTCAGAGGCCACATCAACCTCCACAGGAATTCTTGCAAGCTTTTCAATGGCATATTTTCCTACAAGGCCTGCATGGTATGCAGTACCACATGCAACAATGAATATCCTGTCTATATTTTTAAGGTCTTCAGCTGTCAGCTTGATGTCATCTAGCTTTATTTCATCTGAATCCTTCATAATCCTTGAGGTCATGGTATCTTTTAAGGCCTTTGGCTGCTCATGGATTTCCTTTATCATGAAATGCTCATAGCCGCCCTTTTCTGCAGCCTGTGCGTCCCAGGTAACATGGTAGACCTCCTTATTAACTGGAAGTCCCTCCTTAGTAAATATCTTTACACTATCACTTGTAAGCACTGCTATCTCTTCATCGTTAAGGAAATATACGTCCCTTGTATGCTTAAGGATTGCAGGCACATCAGAGGCAATGAAGTTTTCTCCCTTTCCCAGTCCTACAACAAGGGGGTTATCCTTCTTTACAGCTATAATCTTATCAGGTTCATTGCTGCTTACCACTCCAAAGGCATAGGTTCCCTCTATCTTATCAAGGGCCTTCATTACAGCAGCTAAAAGGTCTCCCTCATAGAAATAATCTATAAGGTTTGGAAGAACCTCTGTATCCGTATCGGTGAAGAACTCATAGCCCATAGAAATAAGCCATTCTCTAAGCTTCATATAGTTTTCAATTATGCCGTTATGCACCACTCCTATAGTCAGGCCCTTATTAGCATGAGGATGGGAGTTAATATCTGATGGTTCTCCATGTGTTGCCCATCTGGTATGGCCAATTCCTACAGTTCCCTTAAGAGGACACTCCTTAAGCTTGTTTTCAAGGTTAACAAGCCTCCCCTTGCACTTTGTTATCTTAATCCTGTCATTATCGATTACTGCTATTCCTGCTGAGTCATAGCCACGGTATTCCAGCTTTTCCAGGCCCTCCAGTATTATTGGGTCTGCCTGACCTTTTCCTATATATCCAACTATTCCACACATGTGTTTATTCTCCCTTCAAGTTTTAATGCATTGCTAAGTATGCCTGTAAATCGGGGACAATAAGACAATATTATACTATATTCTTATGGTTATGACCCGACTCTTTTGTTACGGAATCACTTCCGTTCTTTGTAGAGCCTCTAACGGTGGTCAGCCGCAGGGTATCCGCCGAATTTTCGATGAGCCCTGTCCTCGTCAGCTTAAACATGGTTTAAGCTCTGGCGCTAAATATATTATTATATTGAACTTTGAAATTCATCCCTCCCTTATATTAGTTTTCCCGTCTCTTCAGACATTTAAGCAACACTTATATTATATAGTATATGGCAAAAAAGTACAGTAGAAATTGTTTTATTCAAGAAATATTCACTTACCTTAAAAAAGAGCTGGCATAAAACCAGCTCTCCAAGTTTATTTCATATTTATCTAACGACTTCTTTCCTCGATCAGTGCCCCAAGGCTATGGGCCATATGATCTATCTCCTTCTGGTCCTCTCCCTCTAGCATAACCCTGACTAAGGGCTCTGTGCCTGAAGGCCTTATAAGCACCCTTCCCTTTCCTTCCAGTACATTTTCCATTCTTCTAATTTCATCCATTATTATGGCATCCTCTTCATATGCATGTTTTTTCGCATTGGACACCTTAACATTTACAAGCACCTGCGGCATTACCCTCATGATGCCTGCCAGCTCTGACATGGAAACGCCTGCGGCTTTGTAAACAGAGGATACTGCAAGTGCCGTCAAAAGGCCATCTCCAGTGGTGTTGTAGTCAAGTAGTATTATATGACCGGACTGCTCTCCTCCAATTTTATAACCACATTCAAGCATCTTTTCAAGAACATATCTGTCTCCTACCTTAGTGCTTACTGTGTCTATCCCATTCTTCTTGCATGCAATATGGAGTCCCATGTTGCTCATAACAGTTACAACCAGTGTATTGCCTTCCAGGCTGCCCTTCTCCTTAAGGTATCTGGCACATATAACCATAAGCTTGTCGCCATCAACCAGGTTTCCCTTTTCATCCACACACAGGCACCTGTCCGCATCCCCATCAAATGCAAAGCCCATGTCACAGCCCATATTAACTGTAAACGCCTTAAGCTCCTCCATATGTGTGGAGCCGCATTTTTTGTTTATATTCTTGCCATCAGGATTATTGTGGATTACATGTACCTCTGCTCCAAGCTCCTTGAAAAGCTCAGGGGCGCAGAATGATGAGGCACCCTCTGCACAATCCAGAGCCACCTTTAAACCGCTCAAATCAACATTAATGCTTGATTTGAGAAAGTTTATATATTCCTTTATTCCTTCTTTTCTATATTCTCTCATTCCAAGGTCTATGCCTGTTGGAGTTGGAATTCCTCTCATGTTTTCCTTGATTATATATTCTATCTTGTCCTCTACCTCATCTGGAAGCTTATAGCCATCCTTGTTAAAAAACTTTATGCCGTTATACTCCACAGGATTGTGGGAGGCTGATATAACTACACCTGCATCCGCCTTATATAGCCTTGTAAGATATGCAACCGATGGTGTCGGAGCAACTCCTACACATATTGCGTGGGCACCTACCGAGCATATTCCTGCAACCAATGCCGATTCAAGCATGTCTCCGGAAATTCTGGTGTCCATTCCAACAACTATAGTTGGCTTATGTGCCCCTTCTGTCAGCACGAAGGCTCCTGCCCTTCCTAATTTGTAGGCCAGCTCAGCATTAAGCTCAGTATTAGCCACTCCTCTAACTCCATCTGTTCCAAACATTCTACTCATATATATTTACCCCTTTTATTTCCATAGTGATATTACCTGTTTCATAATACCATATAACCCTCTTAAATTCAATCATGGAAATACTGAGACACTTTCGTGTTAATTATATAGCACATATGAATAACAGCCTGAAGCAAAAGCTTCAAGCTGCAGTATAGGTTAAACCTTCTTCGTTTCCTTTACACACCTGTCGTCGTAAATGTTTATTTCATTTCTGTATTCTAACAGTTCAATTTCACAGCCTTTTCCTATTGTAACATTGTTTCCTCTTACGATTTTAGCCCTTGTATCCTCAAGATAAATGTCATCCCCCTCAATGATGGAGCATTTCATTCCCTGTCTTGTACTGAATACACTGCTAATCATCCTTACTAAGTTAAAAAACTCCTCTCCTTCCCTTATGCTGATTTTTTCTCCTCCAATCTCTGCCACGCTGCAATAGCCCTTCATTCTTATGTCTATATTGTCTGCATTAAGCAGCCCGCCTATTTCAAAAGCCCCTGAAGCTGTAAAGCTCTCTGCCTCACAATCACCCTTTACCTCTATGGCACCGGATATTTCTATTTGATCTGCTTTTAGGCCGCCCTTAAAATCAGAGCCTCCTGATATTCTTATGCTTTTAGACTGTACATCTCCTTTTACCTCACAGGCGCCACTTACTTGTATATTATCACATTCAATATTTCCCTTTATGTCACCAGTCCCACTTATGCGTATATCCTCAGCCTTAACATTCCCATTGACTTCTCCTGCACCGCTTATCTTCAATAGCCTGCAATCTATATCTCCGTCAATGCTTCCTGCTCCGCTTATCCTTACCTCCTCATAGCTTCCACCTGTACCGCTTCCAGCACCTGATATTTTAAGATTCCCTCTGTTGGTGTTTTCCATTATATTTCCCCTCCCAGCTTTATTTTTAACTCCTCTATAAGCTCCGCTATATTAGTTCTTTCAATAATCCTTGCTGACCCTTCCACATACAGCTCACATGGAAATGCCACAAGTATACACACTGTTACCCCAAACTTCCTTATAAGTAGCATCTCACAGCCCTTATCCTCAAGCTTCTTATAGTCCTTCTCAATGCAGTCAAGCACCATACGTCCTTCATCAACAGTAACTGTTCCCTTCAGCAGCAGCTTATCCAGCAGTGCTACACCAAGAACCCTTTCAAAGCCCAAGCTTTCGCATTCTCCCTTTACACTCTTATATATATCCAGAGTGGTTTGTGTAACAATGTTCTTATCTATTAGCTGTTTTAGGCTTAAGCTTATGCTGCCCAGCTGAGGTGAAAACACCTCTGCCAGGTTATCTAAGGGAATGTCATCCTTCATGTTCATTATCTTATTTATTCTCTCAAGTATTTTTTCCTTTGGGAAAAAGGTCTCCTGCCCTGTATAGGTGGATTTTCTTATAAACCACTCCTCAGGTATCAGGTTCTTTCTTTTCCACCTGTATAGCTGACCATATGATATTCCCATCTGCTCAAGAAGTTCCTTTTTTGAAATCAGCTCCCCTTCCATAGGTACCTCCTTCTTTGTAATTTATTATTACTAATTCCAGTTTGTTCTATAAGTATAGTGTAACATAACACTGTTACATTGTAAATAACATTTTAAATAAATCTACAATAATATTTCTGACATATATATTGTAATAGGTAAGTATTTAAAATATGATGCCAATGAAGCTTTCTGGAATCCCTCCTGGACTATTTACCATAATAGCAAAGACCCTGGGAGTATTTGCTGCCGAACGTCTCCCGTTAAACCAGCAGAACTCTGTAGGAAACTGGTTTGAGCTGTTCGGACAGGTAATAGAAGCCTACAATGCATAGCAGCAGCTTAGGTAGCAGGAGCTTTCCTCAGAGCCAGGAGGGTCCTCTGGCAGCTCGTCCTCACGCTCCTTCTCCTCCAGCCATACCCATAATAACAATGTCCTCCCCTGGTTCTCCTTCACAGGATATGGAGCTTTTAAAGCATCAGGTGGCGTCACTGACAGAGGAGGTTGTACAGCTTAAAGAGTTTGTTATATTAATGCAAAGCTACATTAAACAAGGCTGCTGCAAAATTACATTGCAACAGCCTTGTTTAACGTCTTTTTTATCTTCTTGCTAGCTCTGCACCCTTTTCAAGAGCGTCCTTGTTCATTTGGAAGAACTTCTCTTTTCCATGGTCCTTAAGGGCACCAAGTATCTGTTCCATGGTAACCACACCAGTTCTTTCAATAAGCGCCCCTAAAAGCACCATGTTGGCTATCTGTACAGAACCAACCTCTTCTGCTATCTTCTGTGCAGGGATAGCGATTACCTCAACGTCATCCCTTGCTGGCATTCTGTCTATAAGGTTGGAGTCCAAAACTATAAGTCCACCCTTGACAACAGCCTTTTCAAACTTGTCTAGCGAAGGCTTATTCATTACAACAACTGCTGAAGCCTCATAAACTACAGGTGAGCCGATGCTCTCATCAGTTACTATAACCGAGCAGTTAGCTGTTCCTCCACGCATTTCTGGTCCATAGGATGGAAGCCAGGAAACGTTTAGTCCTGCATCCATTCCTGCATATGCAAGGAACTTTCCCATGGAAAGTATACCCTGTCCGCCAAATCCCGCAAATACTATCTCACTGCCTGCCATAATTATTTGCCCTCCCCTGCTTCTGTATTCTTATAAACTCCAAGAGGATAGTAGGGCATCATGTTCTCCCTAAGCCACTTCAGTGACTCTATTGGTGATAAGCCCCAGTTGGTTGGACATATTGAAAGCACCTCTACAAGTGTGAAGCCCTTGCCCTGCAGCTGCAGCTCAAATGCCTTCTTTATAGCCTTTTTAGCCTTTATTACATTTCCAGGAGTATCTACTGATACCCTCTCTATATAAACAGGACCATCTAAGGTACATAAAAGCTCTGACACTCTTATAGGGTTTCCTGCCAGCTTTACATCTCTTCCATATGGAGTAGTTTCAGTGACCTGTCCTGGGAGAGTTGTAGGTGCCATCTGTCCACCTGTCATTCCATATATACAGTTATTCACGAATATGGTGGTTATATGCTCTCCCCTAGTAGCTGCATGAATTATTTCTGCTGTACCAATAGCTGCTAAATCTCCATCTCCCTGATATGTGAATACGACTGAATCAGGGTTAGTCCTCTTTATTCCTGTAGCAACTGCTGGAGCTCTTCCATGAGCTGCTTCAAACATATCAAATGTAAAATAATCATAGGCTAAAACTGAGCATCCAACAGGAGCAACTCCAATAGTCTTGTCCATTACTCCAAGCTCGTCTATAACCTCTGCAACAAGTCTGTGTATTATTCCATGGGTGCATCCTGGACAATAATGGGTTTGTACGTCCAGAAGTGATTTTGGTTTCTCAAATACAACTGCCATTACCTTGCACCTCCTACTATGCTCTTTATTTTATTAGCTATCTCTGTTGGAGTTGGAACCATACCGCCTGACCTTCCATAGAAGTGCACTGGCTTTCTGCCCTTAACTGCCAGCTTTACATCCTCAACCATCTGGCCACAGCTAAGCTCAACTGATATAAATCCGTGCTTTGTTCTATCTGTAATCTCTTCAAATGCCTTCTCAGGATATGGCCATAGAGTTATAGGTCTTATAAGTCCTACCTTTATACCATCCTTCTCCAGCATCTTTATAGAATTTTTACATATTCTTGATACAGTACCATATGCTACAACAACCATGTCGAGATCTCCATCGCAATTAAAGGTATCGTATCTAGCTTCCTTTTCCTTTATAACTGCATATTTCTGCTGTAGATGCTTGTTGTGTTCCTCCAGCTCCTCTGATTTAAGATAAAGGGAGTTTATTACATTGTGCTTTTCTCTTCCCTTAAGGCCATTTGCTGCCCAGCTATCCTTGCATGGTACTTCTCTTTTCTGTATTTCCTTGAATTCAACAGGCTCCATCATCTGTCCCAGCATTCCATCACCCATAACCATTACAGGGTTTCTGTATATCTCTGCTACATCAAAGGCTTCCTGTATAAGGTCAACCATCTCCTGAACTGAGGATGGTGCATATACTATAAGGTTATAATCTCCGTGTCCGCCACCTCTGGTTGCCTGGAAGTAGTCTGACTGCGCAGGCTGTATTGAACCAAGTCCAGGGCCTCCTCTTACTATGTTTATAATAACGCATGGAAGCTCTGCTCCTGCGATATAGGATATCCCCTCTGCCTTAAGGCTTATTCCAGGGCTGGAGGATGAGGTCATGGACCTTACTCCCGAGCCTGCTGCTCCATAAACCATGTTTATAGCAGCCACTTCACTTTCTGCCTGCAGAAACACCCTGCCTATTTTAGGCATTTTTTTGGACATATAAGCTGCTACCTCAGTCTGAGGCGTTATAGGATAACCAAAAAAGGCCTGGCAGCCTGCGTGTATAGCAGCCTCTCCTATAGCCTCGTTACCCTTCATTAATACCTTACCTGTCATTTGAATTCCCCCCTATACACCTTATTTTTCTACAGTTATACATACATCTGGACACATTCTTGCACAGGACGCACATCCTATGCATTCAGCCATCTTCTCATCCGCAACTCCGGCAGGATGGTAGCCCTTTGCATTGAGCTTATTTTGGAACTCAATTATTTTCTTTGGGCAGACGTTGACACAATGACCGCAGCCCTTGCACTTGTCTTCTCTAAACGTTACCTTTGCCATTATTTTCCCTCCTTATATAAAACCCATTTATGGGATTATTGCATATCCTTTCTCCATGGTGGAAGCATGAAAAGCTTAATTGGAAAAATCTCTCCCTTTAAGCCACCAGGAAGCTTTCCAAGCATGTCCTCGCTTACTGTTGTATATTTAATGGGAAGCCCTGTTTTGATGGATATCTCCTCTACAATTGACTGCCCTTGTAATATATGTTCTGTCTTTGTTTCATAAGACAAGTTAGAATTGTTTATAAGATACTTGACTCTTAATCTTGAAGCTCTTTCTACTGCTCTTATGTATGCTATGGTATCATCTGCATTTGAGGTATCAGGCCTCAATGTGTTAATAACAAAGTACATATCGTAATCCTCTTCATGAAAGAAACGGTTGTACTGTCCTAATGCGACAGCACCCTGGTCATCCCCTCCTACGTCAAGAACTACATCATAGGTTTTGTCATTAAAGACTGCCGGAGTAGCTAAAGGTATGGTTCCAAGCTCTGCATTGGACATCTCCTTAGGAGTTGCAATAAGTCTTATACCTTTTTCCATAAACAGCTGCTCCTCATCTCTGGAGCAGAAGTATGGATTTACAACGTCCATGTCTGCTATAGTTACCTTCTTCCCCTGCTCTGCCAGCCTTAATGCATAGTTTATTGCTATCTCGGTTTTTCCACTTCCAAAATGTCCTGTAAACACCCTGATTCTCGAATCCATGAACATCATCCTATCTATAATTCTTAGCCTGTTCCTGACCTGTAAGTACCCTAAGTCCACCTTCTGCCAGAGCAAGCAGCTCATCCTCGCCTGCGTAAACCTCTATTGGTGCTACAAAGCTTACCCTTTCGGTTATTGCCTGTACAAGCCTCTTTCCATAGGCAAGTCCTCCTGTAAGAATTATTGCATCTACCTTGCCCTTAAGCACCGCTGCACAGCTGCATATCTCCTTGGATATCTGATATGCCATAGCCTCAAATACTAGCTCTGCATTCTTATCACCACTGTTTATCATCTTTTCTACTTCTCTGCCATCGTTGGTTCCCAGATATGCAACCAAGCCACCTTTTCCATTTATCATCTTCTTAACCTGTTCCATGGTATATTTACCTGAGTAGCACAACTTAACAAGGCTTCCTACTGGAAGTCCCCCTGATCTTTCAGGTGAGAATGGTCCTTCCCCATCCAGTGCGTTGTTTACATCTACTACTCTGCCATGGTTGTGTGCTCCTACTGATACCCCACCTCCCATATGGGCAACAATAAGGTTCAGTTCGTCATAGCCCCTGCCTGCATTTTTTGCATACCTTCTTGCTACAGCCTTTTGATTAAGTGCGTGGAATATGCTCATCCTGCTTATTTCCGGATGACCTGATACCCTTGCAACATCGTCCAGTTCATCCACTACCACAGGGTCTACAATATAGGAAGGTATCCCCATTGGTTTAGCTATCTCATAGGCTATGATTCCTCCAAGATTTGATGCATGCTGCCCCTGAACTCCAATCCTGAGGTCCTCCAGCAGTCTTTCATCCACTGCATAGGTTCCTCCTTCAATAGGCTTAAGAAGGCCGCCCCTGCCTACAACTGCATTTAAGGATTCAACTGGAATGGAGGCTTTTTTCAGCACGCTTAATATAATATCCATCCTGAATTTATACTGATCAAAAATAGTGTTATAGGCACCTATTTCCTCTGCACTATGTCTTAGGGTCTCATCATAGATAAGCTTTAGGTCATCATAGACCCCTATTTTTGTAGATGTAGAACCTGGATTAATAACAAGAACTCTATTCAATTGGCATCTTCCTCCCATCAATTTTTTTGATTATACTTTCAAAATACATTTATCTGGTTGATACAGCCAGTGCAGCCAGTGCTATGGAGAAAAGCTTGCTCTCCGGGCTGTCTGCTCTGGAGGTCAGTATTACAGGTGCAGCTGCCCCCGCCAGTATTCCTCCATTTTTGGCGCTAGCTGTATAAACAAGAGTCTTATACATTACATTCCCAGTTTCAATATTAGGTACAAGGATTATATCTGCCTGCCCTGCTACAGGACTGTTTATACCCTTATGCTTTGCAGCCTCTATGGATAGAGCGTTGTCTATAGCAAGCGGTCCATCTACAATGCAGCCCTTTATCTGTCCCCTTTCATTCATCTTAGAGAGAACAGCAGCATCTATGGTTGGCTGCATATCGGGATTTACAACCTCTACAGCGCACACGGGAGCAACCTTAGGCATACTAATTCCAATTGCCGATGCTATACCAACAGCATTCTCTAGTATCTGTTTCTTAGTCATAAGGTCAGGCGCTATGTTCATAGCTGCATCTGTTAAAAGTATTATTCTCTTAAGTGCAGGTATATCAAATATTGCGACATGTGAAAGAATCTTTCCCGTACGTAATCCTTTTTCCTTGTTTAATACAGCTCTAAGAAAGGTAGCTGTATCTATGAGCCCCTTCATTACCATATCTGCCTGATTGGAGGAAACCAGCTCAACTGCTGTAAGACAAGCCTTTCCGTTATCCTTTTCATCAATTACCTCTACTCCGTCTAAAGGCATATTTATCTTCTGTGCTGCTTCAACTATCTTCTCCTTATCTCCTACAAGAATCGCCTCTGCTATACCTTCTGCCCTGGCATCACGAATTGCTTCTAATACTGGTTCATCCTGCGCAACAGCAACCGCAACCTTTTTAACTGGCCCTTCCTTTACTTTTCTTAATACATCTTCAAAGCTATTAATCATAAATTTCCCCTCTTCCAATACATAATTTTATTTATTAAAGTAGTAGCATCATAAATTACATTCTTCTTATAAATTTTTGAATAAAAATACAGGTGATAATTACATAATTATTGCATTATTTCAGGCATCTACTAAATATCTGGCTATTATAATTGCTTATTTGTACATTTAAAGACAGGTTTTGTTAATTGAATATTTGACAAGTTCTATATATCACTTATTTTCAACCCATTTTCATTTAAATTCTATGAAAAATTGTAAAGATATGCTATACTTTTATATGACTAATTTAGGAAAGTGAGGCAATTATTTTTTACATTTTATTATATTTGTATGAGGTGATATATATTGGCTCTAATCGATAATTCCATTGTTTCTAACTACTATCAGTTCTCAATTAATTACTCTGCACTTCATCATAGTATAAGGCAGGATGTTTCCCTTCGTTCTCATAAAGGGCTGGAAATCAATGCTGTAATAGAAGGAAGCTGCAAGTATTGTATTGGCAGAAACACCCTGGATGTAAAAAAAGGAGACCTTATTATATTTAATTCTGGCGCAAAGCATATGCTGGAGCTTGACATGGACGAGCCTTGCTTATTCTCTGTGCTTCAGCTGGACTACATACCCTCATCAGGATGCTTCCCTCCCATAGGTATGATACTTAGTGAAAATCCTCTTTTAAAGGATTTTATGACTATTAGTGAGGAATACATACTTATACACCATGCCTCTGCCTTGGTCAAAATGTGCAAAAAGCTTGTAACAAAGCTCATGCAGAATATAAGCAGCTTCTATACTAATCTCCTGATTACTGAATTTCTCATTGAGATATGTAGGTTCTATTATGGTAAGGGAACTTCCCAGACCTACGAGCATGTAAAAAACATTCAAAACTACATTGTAAAGGAATATCGAAAAATTTCCTCTCTGTCAGACATAGCTAACCATGTAGGACTAGAAAAATCCTATATGCAGAGGATATTCAGCCAGCACATGGGGATGACCATATGGGAGTACGTTACCCAGACAAGACTCAATGTAGCTACAATGCTGCTTAAGGAAACAGACATACCCATTGGCACCATTGACCAGCTTATTGGCTTTGAAAGCCGTCAAAGCTTTTATATGAATTTTAAAAGAAAAAATGCCCTGTCACCTAGCGCATACAGGAAGAAGTATGCCCACCATAATGCATAATAAAAAATGGCATCATATGATGCTATTTTTTATTCTACTGCTTTATAGGTTTCCATTATCCTCTTAGCTACCCTTGTCCCGTCCACTGCAGCAGACACTATACCTCCCGCATAGCCTGCTCCTTCTCCACAGGGATAGATCCCTTGTATTCCTATGCTCTCATAGCCATCATTTCTTACCATCCTTACAGGAGAGGAGCTTCTAGTTTCAATTCCTGTAAGCACAGCCCCCCCGTCTGCAAACCCTTTTATCTTTTTGTCAAAGCTAACAAGTCCTTCCTTCATTACCTCTATTACATAGGATGGAAGGCATTCCTCAAGCCTTCTGAACACCCATCCTCTCTCATAGCTTGGAGTAACCCCATTAAGCCTGGTTGATATGGTATCCTTAAGAAAATCACCAACAAGCTGGACGGGAGCAACATAGTCTCCTCCGCCTGCTTTATAAGCTAAACCTTCATAATGTCTCTGGAATTCCACACCAGCTAGAGGATGGCTGCTTGCAAAATCCCCAGGACCTACTCCTACCAAAAGGGCGCTGTTCGCATTTTCCTTATCCCTTTTGTACTCACTCATCCCATTGGTTACAAGCCTTTTTTCCTCTGATGCTGCAGGAACCACGATGCCTCCGGGACACATACAGAAGGTATAACATGGCCTTTTAAGCTTTGAGTCATTATATGTTAGTCTATAGTCAGCCGCAGAAAGCCTGGGATGTCCTGCAAAGCGTCCATACTGGCTTTCATCTATAAGCCTTTGGGAGTGCTCTATTCGGGCTCCTATGGCAAATGGCTTCTGCTCAAATATCATCCCACTTTTTAGAAGCATCTCATAGGTGTCCCTGGCACTATGGCCTAAAGCCATAATAACCAGACTGCAGGGCTGCTCATACTCATTGTTAACAATGAGAGAAACTATCCTTCCGTCTGAAGTCCTTATTCCTGTGACCTTAGAGCAGAAACGCACCTCTCCTCCAAGGTGAATTATGGTATTTCTTATATTCCTTACAACGTCCTTGAGTATATCCGTACCTATGTGGGGCTTACCAGAGTATAATATCTCCTCTGGTGCACCTGCTGTTACAAACTCTTCAAGTACATAGCCTATAGAAGGGTCCTTGATTCTTGTGGTAAGCTTTCCATCAGAGAATGTACCTGCCCCTCCTTCTCCAAACTGCACATTACAATCAGTGTCAAGGTCTCCTGTACTCCAAAAATGCCTGATAGCTTCCGTACGCTTTTCTACCTGCTCTCCTCTTTCAAGTATAATGGGATTATATCCATTCTGTGCCATTATAAGGCCTGCGAAAAGACCTGCAGGCCCGCTTCCTACTATTACAGGTCTGTGTTCAAGCAGTTTTGAGCCAAATATTATATTCTGAGTCTTTGTCTTCTCTTCATATTGAATGTTATTACTTGAGGCCTTCTTGACTACCCTTTCCTCATTGGGGCAGCTAAACTCAACATGATACACAAACTCTATCTTATCCTTTTTCCTTGCATCAATTGCTTCCTTTAGAATATGAAAATCCTTTATATTACCTTCATCTATTCGTGCTGCTTTTGCCGCCTTTTTTACAAGGACCTTTGGATCCTCATCTAAGGACAGCTTTATGTTATTTATCCTGACTGGCATGTTTGCCTCCTATTTTGATGTTACTGTTACAGTTATTTTATCCGGATTAATTTTACCAAGCTCTGCTCCACTAGGTACCGTAACCTTTACAGCTGCATCATGGTCACCCTCTGTCAGATTGGTTACATCAATTGCTGCCGTTAAGGCTGCTGCCTCTATGCTCTGAATTACACTTTTTTTGCCCTTTATAGTTACCTGCACCGTATTAGAGCTGAATGCATAGTTCATGCTATCGGTTTTTCCTGTGGAAGTAAGGTTTACAGTAAGAGTCTTTTCTATAATATCTTCCACATTAAAGGTAACCTTTATTCCAGCAGCATTGTTAAGTACAGTAACCCCTTCAGGCAGGTTTAATGCAGCATCCATGCTCTGTGTCTGGGATATCTTAGAGATGTCTATTGCATGGGTTTCAATCTTTGTTATCTTACTTAGCACGCTCTGATCCCCAACTATAGTAACAGTATCAGGGCTGGTTGTAATACTTGTTATCATTACATCACTTGGAGCACTTCCAATGGTTTTTACAGATATATCCACAGTTTTTGATGCTTTTATAGAAACACTCGCCTGTACATATTGGGGGTTTATGGTAACATTGGAAACCTCCTTTCCACCCTTATCCAGTGCTTTAACTATTGTTGACGCAGAAACATCCGAGGACGCTCCTGTTATATCCACCTTTCCTGATACACTGGCTATGGTATCCACATACTTAGCTGGCCCAGTTACCAAAACACTTTCCGGCTTTACAGAGCTTCCCGCATTTTCATGTCCTGATTTAGGGGTCCCCTTTACATCCAGGGATACTGGCACCTGCTTTTCCTTCAGTTCGTCAAGCTGCACAGTTACATATAAGTCCTCATCGTTAGTATCTACCTTTACATTCCTGGGAGTCTGCTGCAGTTTCACGGGTATTCTATTGGCACCTGCAGCAAGCTGAGTATTCATATCGGCTGAAGCAGTAAAATCACTGGCAGTTATGCTGTTTACTTCACTGGCACTTCCGGTTATCCTTATGCTCACAGAAAAAGTCTGGTCAGGAAGAAGAGCAAGCCCGGCCTGCTTAATACTATCCTGGTTTATAAGACTTACCTGTACATTATATATTGTCTTGCTTTTCTGGGGGTTTTCCGAATTAGTTATATATGCCCACATGATAAAGGCTGCCAATAAAGCCAGGACCATTGCCGTTATTTGTTGTCTGTCTTTCTTAACCATGTCTTCACCTTCTTAACCATGTAATTCTTCTCTACATTCATGCTTCTTTCCAAAAGCTTCGTAAGTACTATCTTTAATCTCTCTGCATTATAGTTTCTTGTAATCTTCCCATTATATGCCAAAGAAATAGTTCCCGTCTCTTCTGATACAACAACTGCAATTGCATCGGAGTTTTCTGTTATACCTATAGCTGCCCTGTGCCTGGTACCCATCTCTTTTTTTATGTTCTGTTCTGTAAGAGGTAGCACACAGGCTGCAGCCAGTATCCTGTTTTTTCTTATTATGACAGCTCCATCATGTAGGGGAGTATTTTCCACAAATATATTTTCCAGTAAGGATGAGGTAATAATAGCATCTATCTTTACTCCATTTACAGTATATTCGTTAAGGCCTGTATCCTGCTCTATTATAACCAATGCTCCCGTTTTGGTGCTGGAGAGATTCATAGCCGCAATGATTATCTCATCTACCATCTTTTCTATCTGTTCATTGGTTTCATAAATTCTCTTGTTTATAAACCTGCTGCTTCCTAAGTGCTCAAGGACCTTTCTTAGCTCAGGCTGGAAAATGATAACAAGGGCTATCAAGCCTACAGTAACGGTATTTTGTATAATCGTATAAAGTGTTACCAAGCCAAAAATCCTGCTTAGCTGGGTAACTATAAAAATTAAAACAAGCCCCTTTACCAGCTGCTCTGCTCTTGTCTGTTTAATAAGTATGTATGCCTTGTAAAACAGATAAGCAACAATCAATATATCAATTATATTTATAATTGTTATGTTCTTTATGATACTTAAGATGCCATTTAAATCATCCATACCTGTCCCCACTCTTTCATTGTAAATATACCATGTATCGTATTAATTATAATTCAAAGTATGCTCCATTCTCAATAGGGATTATAGGTTAATTTCCTCTTCTTTATTCACTTATACAAATATATTTTCTTTTCAATCTAAAACCTGTCATATTATATATTTATATGTCAACAGGTATGATTTTTACTGGAACACTTTAAAGTATTTATCTATTCATAATTTCAATAAGTTATTGTATAATAGGTAATAACTATTTTCACACTTTATTTGGAGGTACGTATATGAAGAAAGCAAAAAACAGTAAAAAGATACAGATCAAGATATTAATACTTGTACTTACCCTCTGTGTTGTAGGAGGTGTCTTTTACGGGGCCTACCGTGTTATGAGCGGTAAAAGCAGTGAAGGCTATACCACAACGCTTAAAGCGCAGAAAAACGCAATTGATAAAGCTAACAAATCTGCTGCCGATGCTGCTGATAAGCTTGGTTCTCTGTCTGAGGATGATGATAACACCTTATCCCAGATTAAGGATACATTCAGCTCCGCCGAATCCACATTAAGAGAAGCCATATCTACAACTAAGGGTGTCTCCATACCAGCCAAGTATCAGGAACAATATGACCAGCTCCTTGCAGGAATGGATTATAATAAAAAGATTTATACTCAGACCCTTCTGTTACTAAAAAATCCAACATCCTCAGAGCGTGATGCAGCACTTAAGGATTTAGGAAGCTATATAAGCGAAGCAGCCTCCTGTTATTATAAGGGAGAAATAAACAGTATTTCAATTGATCTGCCTAATGAAATATTATCCCTTCAGAGCATCGTTGATTCATATTCCTCTGATATGTACAAGGAGCACCAAGACAAGCTTAATGAGCTGAACAAAAACAAGGAATACTATCAGGCTATGGAAAGTATTATACAGAGCTTTATGAGTGAAATGAGCGATCTTTCTATAAGCTTTAAAAAAGCAATCAACAACCAGACTAAGGTTTCTGATGTATATGCAACCATAGAAAAGAAGCTTTTGGAGCTGAACAAAATAAAGACCACCTATGGCTCACTTTCTGCACCTTCTGTGGCAGGTGACTTACACAAAGGCTTTAATCCTGTACTTACATCATATATTTCTTACTGTCAGGATTATGAAACTGCCATTTTAAGCTATCAGCAGGCAGGAGCAGATGAAGCCGCACTGGCTGAAAGTTCAGTAACTATGGGAAATCTCAACAATGAATACGTTGATATATCTAATAGCTTTGACACCTTCTATACAAATTTTAATAACAGCAAGGACAAGTACACAGACGTAAATAATATCAAATAATTGTAAAATGATATAGAAAAATCCGGACATATATGTCCGGATTTTTCTATATCTAAGCGATTATAATACATTATTCTTGTAAATGTCTTTTAATATTCTCAAGGAAGGATTGATAATCCTCATCCTCACCTAAAGGTGCTTTGCTCAGTATGTTTACAATACCATCCTTGTACTCTAGTTCAGCCCTGTAATTATAAGTAGCGTTCCCAGTAAAGCTTACCATAAGACTTCCATCCTCAGCACTCCTTACCAATGTCTTTATTGCTCCTCCGTCATTATATACAGTAATCTCCCTGTTCATTCTTGTACTATCATTGATGCAGGCTATGATGCTTGATGAAATCATACCTGTTCCACAGGAGGCAGTAAGTCCAACGCCTCTCTCATATGTTTTTACATACATGCTGTCTGGCCCCATTATCCTTGCAAAGTTCACATTGACACCATTAGGAAGAAGAGAAATATGGCTGTTAGCAATTGTTCCAACCTTAACAAGCTCATCTACGTTTATTTTCTCTACTATAGCAACCAGGTGAGGATTGGTTATGCTTATTGCAGAGAAAAGCAGCCTATCTGAAAGCTGGGGTATGCTCTTAAACAGGCATTCCTTATCCTTCCAAACCATAGGAAGGCTTGATGGGTGCATGTCTATGGACGTGATATCAACCTGAACAGTATTAACATTTTTATATACTTCTTCAGCTTTTTTTACTGTATATTGTGCCTTCATGGTCTCAATGGTGACTATATCCCTTGACAGTGCTTCAGTTACAAACCTTCCTGCACACCTTAAGCCATTACCGCACATTTCAGGCTCAGTACCATCAGCATTAAATATACGCATTCTTGCATCACAGGAGGTACTCGGCAAAACAAGCAGCACACCATCCGCTCCTATTGGACCATTTCTGCTGCAAGCTGTCTTAATAAATCTTATGAACTCTTTTTTATCCGAAAAGCTTCTTTTGGCCTTCTCATCCAGCATTATAAAATCATTTCCTGATCCATGGCACTTAATCATATTAAGCTTCATTTTCAGCTCCTCCAATTTATACCTTATATATCAGATTGCTTATCTTCATAAAAGGTTCCATATTGTTTTAATTTATTATCATTTACATTGTGTCCTTTTAATTTGTTACGTCATAGGAATACATTATTGTATAATAAATTCTTAGTTATTATAATAATAGCACAAAATCTTTAATACATAAAACAAGACATAAGGTAAATAATATTATTAGAATTTATGGAGGTGAGATTATGAACCACAATGAAAGTATTGGCTGCACTGTAACAGAGTGTAAGTTTCACTGCAAGGATGACAATTACTGTACACTAGACAAAATCAACGTTGTTAAGCATGAATCCTCAGCTGACACAATAGAATGTACAGACTGCGGAAGCTTCGAAAAAAGGTAACATGTAAATCCAGAGTTCTTATTCAAGGGCTCTGGATTTATTATATTTTTCCATAAATAGTTGCCTCAGTATTCAAAATATGCTATTTTGTATGTGTTACAAAAATTATTAACCTTGAGGTGGTTCCAGTGAAAAGTAATACTTTCTCCCCAAAGGTCTGTGTTATTGGTGGTGCTAATATTGATATAATAGGTATCCCCAATGGTAGCTTCATAATGAAGGATTCAAATCCTGGAATAATAAGCATGTCCTGTGGAGGAGTAGGACGTAATATTGCTGAAAACATATCCCTTCTTGGTGTGCAGACTCATCTTATTACTGCCTTAGGAAATGATATGTATGGAGAGCTTATACTTAAACAATCCTCTTCCTCAGGAATAAATATGGAGGGTACCTTCATAATAGATAATTGCAATACCTCTGTTTATCTTGCCATACTTGATAAGGACAAGGACATGATAACTGCAATATCACATATGGATATATATGGTGAAGTAACCTCAGATCATTTAGAGAGTCAGAGACAGCTGATTGACAGCTGTGACATATGTTTGCTTGATACAAACCTTCCCCGGCATATTATAGAGTATATTGTTAAAAGCTTTGCACCCGGTGTTTTCATGCTAGATACTGTTTCCTCAAGAAAGGCTCTGAGGGCAAAGAGTGTGCTTGGTCATTTCCATACTATAAAGCCTAACAAGGTAGAAGCAGAAGCACTTTGGGGAAAGCCTGTTCAAACCATAGCTGATGCCCATGAAGCCTGCAGCTATTTTATTTCACTCGGCATAAAGCAGGTGTTCATAACATTAGGGCAGAATGGAGTATATTATAGTAATGGACAAGTTTCGGGGCATTTCGTACCCCCTCCCTCACCAGTTGCAAATGCCACAGGGGCAGGGGATGCCTTTAGTGCTGCGCTGGCATATTGCCATATAAATGCATATTCCATTGACAAGGCCGCCATATTTGCATCTGCTGCAGCAAGCCTGGCACTATCCCATAAAAAAACCATATGCCCAGAACTATGTGTTGATAATATTAACAGGATTATAAAGGAGTGGAAAATATGATAGAACAATATTTAGAAATCAACCCCAATGTAAAGGAGGCATTGTCCTCAGGACATCCAGTTGTTGCTCTCGAATCCACTATAATATCCCATGGCATGCCCTATCCACAGAATGTTGATACAGCGCTAAGGGTAGAAAAGCTAGTAAGAGATAACGGCGCTATTCCTGCTACAATAGCAGTGCTTGGCGGAAAACTGAAGGTAGGACTTACACCAGATGAAATAGAGTACCTTGGGAAAGCCAGAAACGTAATAAAAACAAGCCGAAGGGACCTTCCCTTCATAGTTTCAAGAAGGCTTGACGGTGCAACAACAGTTGCCTCTACCATGATTATTGCAGCTATGGCAGGAATCCGTGTGTTTGCCACCGGAGGAATAGGAGGAGTTCATAGAGGAGCCCCCCAGACCTTCGACATCTCTGCAGATTTACAGGAGCTGGCAAAGACCAATGTTGCGGTCGTATGTGCAGGAGCCAAATCCATACTTGACATTGGACTCACATTAGAATATCTAGAAACACAGGGTGTACCAGTTATAGGGTATCGCACAGAAGAAATGCCAGCCTTCTATACTATAAAAAGTGGCTTTAAGGTGGACTACAGACTTGATACTCCTGAGGAAATAGCTTCTGCCATTAACTGCAAATGGGGCCTTGGATTAAACGGAGGTGTTATAGTTGCTAACCCCATACCAGATGAGTATTCCATGGATTATGACACTATAACAGCCACCATCAACAGTGCAGTGCAGGAAGCCGATAGAAGAGGAATAAAAGGTAAAGAGATTACACCCTTCCTGCTGTCTAAAATAAAGGAACTCACCCATGGAGAAAGCCTTAACTCCAACATACAGCTGGTATACAATAATGCTAAGCTGGCAGCCCAGATAGCCTGTGAGCTGGCAAAGCTATAAAAGCATCACCCCCTATACCTATGGCAAGCTCAGGGCACAAACATCATATGAAAATAGCATTTACCGTAAGGGCGGGATACCTCCATTTAGGAGGTGTCCCTGAGCCTGCCCGAGGTTTTGATATGACATGGGACAGCATGGGAAAACATCCCAAATGTATGTTTTCGCCCCTACGATATTCACTCTTCTCTTACTAACGCTTCCCTCTCCATTCTCTTTCTTAATCTTCTCTTCCATAGCCTTTTAAGCCTTCTTGCTATATAGCACTTTATCCTGCCAAAGAGATGAACCTTTATTACAAAATTCTCTTTGCTGATACAGTCAACAATATCATTCAGTGTATTACACTCATCAAATAGTATTGTTTTCACCACTCCTGCCTGGAAGGGATGATGTGTGTCACTGCCCGATACAGCAATAAGCCCTGTTTCCTCTTCAAAGCGTTTCATCTCTTTAGCCTTCTTCAAGTCCTTGCCATTGAAATCCATAAACTTAAGCCTCTTAGCTGTGTTTAAGTCTATCCTTCCAAGAGGGTTTCCCCTCCTTATAGGATGAGCCCATATTCCAAGCATTCCTCTCTTTTCTATTTCATCCGTCACTCTCATAAGTGAAGGCTTTTTCTTAATATGGCTTGGGTAGTACAGAGTGTTTCTTAGCTCCAACACATCGTTTTTCTCCCCTATTGCAATGATATGCCCATGTTCATGAATGCTCAGCTCCACCCCGGGAAAAACCCTTACTCCCTCTACAATATAGCACTCTCCATTATATGGATAGTTTTCGTCAAGCTTCCTATATATGTCCTCAAAATGCTTTGCGTTATAATGGTCGGTTATTGCTATGGCATCTATTTTCTGTTTCTTTACACTAGCTATGGTTTTCATAAAAAAATCCAAGTAGAAAGGACAATTCTTCCACAAAAGGGTGTGATAGTGAAAGTCTATTACCATTGCATCACCTCAAACAAAGTTCTCCATATTATTATAGTAGAGGTGTCGTGGCATTGTTACTGAAAAGTCCATATATTTTATCTAGAAATGCATCCGCACAAGATAAAACCTTATGTTCTTTCCTCCCCAGCCTAAATCCCATGGAACATGGCTGCGGTCTGTATTGTGGCAGCTAACAAGTGAATATCCCCTGGAGTCTGCACCAGTTACAACAGATATATGGACTATGTCGTTTTTTTCCTCATAGGCAACATAATCCCCAGGCAGAAGCTTGTATGACGCCTTATATACTTTTTCATAGCTACCGTATGAAATCAGGGATGCTCTGCCGCTTCCTATCATATAATTGTTAAAGCCATCCGCATTAACCCATGCCCTTGTAGCATTGCCCTTCTGATAATTCCATGCCCCTGTCTTTCGGAAGCCTCCTCCTTCATGAAGAATCTGGGATGCAAAGTTTGCACAATCCCCTCCATCTACATTAAAGTCCCTGTAATTAGGATTGTATTTATAGCTGTTCAGCCCTCCACTGGCTGCTCCACAGTATGTGTCTGCATACCTCACTGCTTTAAGCCGTCTTTCTCCTATCTGCAGTAGGTTCCTTGCATTTTGGGCCAATATAAAGGATTTTATTTCATCTGACTTAGCATCTCCAAGGCTCAGATAATCTCCGAAGGGGTCCTTATACCATTCCTTAGTTATTACCCAGACACCACCTTGATTATGTATGCTAAGTATATGATAGGTCCCAATAGTGCTTGTATTTACCTCTTCAGGTCTATCCTTATATACATACTGGTACTGAGTTGACAGCATAAGATTGAAGGAATAGCTGTCTCCTCCTCCTTTTATTCTTCTCATTATTACCACAGGGTCTATTCTTGTAAAGGATACTCCCTGCTTTTCTCCCCATTTCTGCAGGTATTGCATCCTTCTTATTTCATACTCATAGGCCCACATGCCATATCTGGTGTTCTTATTGTAGGACGCTTCAATTAGTTCCAGGTCCCCGCTTATTATTGCGCTGCACCTGTTTCCGTATATCTGCTCCACTATCTCCTCAAGCTGAGCCTTCTCTGCTTCAGAGGGCTCCTTTTTGATAAATGATGGTACTAGTATAACATTGCTTACAATAACCAAAAGTATTAGTACTTTTTTCAGATTGCCACCGCACCTTAACTTTGCCATACAATTCACACCGACTCCTTCTACAAGTTGACTATATTATAATGTTCCCCCTAATCCAAGGCATTATTTATCTTTTGAACACACTCCCCTACCCAGGAATTCTCTAAAGAAGCACCTTGATACCATTCCCCATCCGTTGATACTCCAAAGAATTGTGCCTTAAGAATTATCTCAGGCCTGTATTCATAATGCAGTATATCAAAATGCCACCATTTTCCTCCCCATATGAAGCCATTTTCTTCAAAGGCCTCAACCACCTCAGACGGATAATCCTTAAGTCTTTTAGCACCAGCCTCCCTTGCTGCCCACTGCCAGTAGTCCCTTGGGTCCCTGGCAAGGTCTATAGCAATACCATAGGCATGGGGGCTTAGATTACTGGTTCCGGCAATTACCCTATAGTTATAGGTGCCACTCCCAGGGTAAATCGCCTTGAAAATCCTGGGTTCCTTCATTAGGGAGGCAAGCTTCAACCCTGTTTTTTCAAGAGCTGCAGCGGCATTATTGGTGGAGTTAAAAAGAATGCTTTCATAAGCAAATGATGTACTTTTAAGCCTCTTTTCTATAACGCTCCTATTACCACCATATACCTGATTCAAAAGCTCATAGCACCTATATCTGCCTGGGTCCCTGTTGTTCTCCATAAGAACAGTCCGCCCTCCTAAGGGGTAAGCCTCCTGAAGTGTATCCTGAAGGTCAGCCCTATTAAGCTTTTCTGCTGCAGTTTTTGATTCCTTATCATCATAAATTATTTTTTTACCTGTTTTCATTCTTACATATACACAGCCCTTCTCGTCCTTTTCAATTCCTTCAACATATTCAGGATATGCCAGCATAAGGCACAGAAGGTCCTGTTTCATAGTCCTTGCATATTCCTCCCCTGCAGAAGCCATAGAAGGACTGGATAATACAAGGCATAGCAATGAAAGAAATATAATGAATCTTTTCATATTAACCGCCTCCATATTTCTAGTTTGTCTAAGAGGGGACGTAATATTCCATAAATTCTTCTCGAAAAAATATCCCGGAAGCTTCCTTCCGGGATATCAAAACTACTTAACAACAATATTATATATTCTGCCTGGAATATATATTTCCTTTACTATCTTCTTGCCTTCTGTAAATTTCTGAACAGCTTCGTCAGCCATTACCCTTTCCTTGATTGTATCCTGCTGCTCATCTAAGGTAACAGTTACCTGAGATCTTACCTTGCCGTTTATCTGAATAGCTATTTCAACTGTGTTCTCTATTGTCTTATCCTCTTCCCATTCAGGCCACTTCTGGGCATAAACCCTTCCGCTGAAGCCAAGATTCTGCCACATCTCCTCACATATGTGTGGTGCCACAGGGCTTAGCAGCAGTATAAAGGTCCTCATCTCGCCATTTGTAACACTTCCTGCTGCATAGAAATCATTAATAAGAGCCATCATTGCCGCTATTGCAGTATTGAACTTAAGCTGTTCAAAGTCCTGGCTTACCTTCTTGATTGTCTGATGCATCCTCGTCTCTAAACCTTTAGAATAGTTATCTCCGTCCACAACCATGTCCTGAAGCCTCCAGGCCCTGTCAAGGAACCTTCTGCAGCCTCTTACTCCCTGCATGGACCAGGAGGCGCTCTGCTCAAAAGCTCCTATGAACATCTCGTAGGTTCTCAAGGTATCAGCACCGTACTCATCTATTATCTCATCAGGGTTTACAACGTTTCCCCTTGATTTGGACATCTTCTCCCCATTCTCTCCGAGTATCATTCCATGGGAGGTTCTCTTCTGGTATGGCTCCTTGGTTGGAACAAGTCCCTGGTCATAAAGGAACTTATGCCAGAACCTTGAATACAACAGATGAAGTGTAGTATGCTCCATACCTCCGTTGTACCAATCTATAGGAAGCCAGTAATCAAGCTCCTCCTTTGAGGCAAATGCCTTATCATTGTGTGGGTCTATATATCTTAAGAAATACCAGGAGGAACCTGCCCACTGTGGCATTGTATCAGTTTCCCTTTCCCCTGGGCCTCCACACTTAGGGCAGGTCGTATTAACCCAGTCCTTAATATTGGCAAGAGGTGACTCCCCATTATCTGTAGGCATATAGTTATCTACCTCTGGAAGCATCAGTGGAAGCTGGTCCTCAGGAACAGGAACCCACCCGCACTTTTTGCAGTGAACCAGCGGAATAGGCTCTCCCCAGTACCTCTGACGGGAGAATACCCAGTCTCTCAGCTTGTAGTTAATCTTCTTAATACCTATCTTTTTTTCAGCTAAATATTCTATTATTCTCTTTTTAGCTTCTGAAACCTCCAGACCATTTAAGAACCCAGAGTTAACAATTACCCCTGACTCTGTGTCTGTAAAGGCAGCCTCCTGCACGTTTCCTCCCTTAACAACCTCAATGATTGGAAGGTTGAACTTCTTTGCAAAGTCCCAGTCCCTTTCGTCATGGGCAGGTACTGCCATTATGGCACCTGTTCCATAGGACATGAGTACATAGTCAGAAATCCATACAGGTATTTCCTTTCCGGTTACAGGATTTATTGCATTTAATCCCTTAAGGGCAACTCCAGTCTTTTCCTTAACCAGCTCGGTTCTTTCAAAGTCTGACTTCTTGCTGGCCATATCTCTGTACTCTACAACATCCTCCCAGTTTTCTATCATATTCTTATACTTATCTATAAGAGGGTGCTCTGGTGAAAGCACCATATAGGTTGCTCCAAACAGCGTATCAGGCCTTGTTGTATATATTGTCAATATCTCATCAAGCCCTGCAAGCTTGAAATCAACCTCTGCTCCTTCTGAACGCCCTATCCAGTTCCTCTGGGAGGCCTTTACCTTTTCTATATAGTCCACACTGTCCAAATCCTCAAGGAGCTTTTCAGCATAATCAGTTATCCTCAGCATCCACTGTGTCTTAATCTTTCTTACTACCTCTCCGCCGCAGCGCTCACAAACCCCGTTTACAACCTCCTCATTGGCAAGGCCAACCTTACACTGTGTACACCAGTTTATAGGCATCTCAGCCTTATATGCCAATCCCTTTTCAAAAAGCTTTAGGAATATCCACTGGGTCCACTTAAAGTAATTAGGGTCAGTAGTATTAACCTCCCGGTCCCAGTCAAAGGAATAGCCCAATGACTTGAGCTGCTGTTTGAATCTAGCCACGTTATTTTCTGTAACAATCCTTGGATGTATCTTGTTTTTTATGGCATAGTTTTCGGTTGGAAGACCAAATGCATCCCAGCCCATTGGGAAAAGCACGTTATAGCCCTCCATTCTTCTCTTTCTTGCGATAATGTCAAGGGCTGTGTATGGTCTCGGATGTCCTACATGAAGCCCCTGACCTGATGGATATGGGAATTCAACCAGTGCATAGTATTTAGGCTTTGTCTTGTCGGTGTGAGTTTTGTATGCCTCCTCATTATCCCATATATCCTGCCACTTTTTTTCAATATCCTTTGGATTATAATCGTTTTTTACCATGATGATACCTCCTGTTATATTATCTCTATGGTTAAGTATATGGCTATGGAGCAGTGTGGGGAGAATATAAAAAAACCTCCGTCAAAAGAGACGAAGGATATCCGCGGTGCCACTCTAATTAGCAGAAAGCTTTCTGCTCACTCCATGCTGTAACGGGCTTACCCGGGCAGGATTACCTATCACCCTGCCGGCTCCTAGACGAGTTCAGCTCTCTTCCTGCTACTTTACACCAAACAGCAGCTCTCTTAAAGGAAGGTTATGCCTAATGCTTCTATTCATAGCCTATATTTAATATATTATATAATTATTCTCTTATAAAGTCAAATGCTTTCTATACTCTTCTTTCAAATTCTTATATATTATCCTTTATATACCTCTCGGCACATGTATTTTTAGCCCAATACAATGCATGGTCAGTAGTCTTTAAGCTGACCTTTAAACATATCCATATTAATCCAACACACCTTAATATTTTATGATATACTCATATTGTGGCCTTAACATTATTTCTGACTTTATGCCGCATAATATTATAAGATACATATAGGGAGGAGATTATATGACAAAAAATAATACCAAACTTCTAAAAAGGTCTGAAGTACCAGACTCATATAAATGGAATCTTAAGGATTTCTATGCTACAGATGAAGACTTTGAATATGCCTTCTCAGACATAAAAAAACGTGCACAGGAATTTCAGAGGTATGCCAGTACCCTGTCACAGTCCTCAGAAGCACTCCTTGAATGCCTAAATGACTACATGGACATACAAAGAAGCTTTGAAAAGGTATATGTATATGCACAGATGTCAAGCCACCAGGACACCACCAATTCTCTTTACCAAGGTATGGCCAACAGAACTGACTCTCTTGCAGTGGAGCTATCCAGCACCAGTTCATTTCTTATTCCAGCCATACTTGCAATTCCAGGTGAAAAGCTTGAAGCATTTCTCAAGGAAAATGAGGACTTAAGGTTTTATGATAAGTTCCTGGAGGAAATCACAAGGATGAAGCCACATGTACTCTCACCACAGGAGGAGCAGCTGCTGGCAATGTCAGGAGAGCTGTCCCAGGCTCCTTCATCCATATTCAATATGCTAAACAATGCCGATATTAAGTTTCCTTCTATCAAGGATGAAAGCGGAAACCTTGTTGAGCTTACAAAGGGCAGATATGTAAGCTTTATGGAAAGCAGTGACAGAAGTGTCCGAAAGGAAGCCTTTGATGCGCTATACTCGTCATACCTTAGCCAGAAAAACACACTGGCAGCAACCCTGAGTGCACAGGTAAAGGCAAATATATTCGATGCCAAAGCAAGGAAATATGACTCTGCCAGAGAGGCTGCTCTATTCCCAGATGACGTACCTGTGTCTGTTTACGACAACCTTATAGAAGCTGTAAGCGATAACATGAGCCTTATGTACCGTTATATAGCCCTGAGAAAGAAAATGCTTGGGGTTAATGAGCTGCATATGTACGACGTATATGCCCCAATGGTAAAGGATGTTAAGATGGAGTTTCCTTATGAGGAAGCAGTCAAAACTGTTCTTAAGGCCTTAGCCCCCTTGGGAGATGAGTACGCTCAGGATTTAAAAAAGGGGTTTGAATCCGGATGGATTGATGTATATGAAAATGAGGGCAAGCGCAGTGGAGCCTACTCCTGGGGGCACTATGACGTACACCCATATGTGCTGTTAAACCACAACGACACCCTGGACAGTATGTTTACAATCGCACATGAAATGGGGCATTCACTACACAGTCTTTATTCCTGGAAGAACCAGCCCTATGCCTACTCTAACTACAAAATATTCGTGGCAGAGGTAGCATCAACCTTCAACGAAGCTTTGCTGACTGATTATCTTCTAAATACCATAGATGACAAGAATAAGAGGCTTTATATCCTTAACCACTACTTTGAAAGCGTTAAGGGAACAGTATTCCGTCAGACCATGTTTGCAGAGTTTGAAAAAATAGTACACCACCGTGCTGAGGAAGGAGAGGCCCTTACCTCAGAGCTGCTTTGCTCCATATATCATGATTTAAACGTTAAGTACTTTGGGCCTGATATGGTAATTGATTCAAGCATTGATATGGAATGGGCAAGAATACCTCATTTCTATACCAGCTTCTATGTATATAAATATGCAACAGGCTTCTCTGCTGCCACCGCCCTTTCAGAGAAGGTACTCTCCAAAGAGCCTGGAGCTCTAGAAAGATATCTTGACTTCCTTAAGAGCGGCGGTTCAGATTATCCTATAAATGAGCTTAAGGCTGCCGGTGTTGACATGACATCTCCAGAGCCAATAATAAGCTGCCTGAGGGTCTTTGAAAAATATTTAGATGAGTTTGAAAGCCTGATAGAACAATAGCTTGTACATAAAAGGGATGCCTTACAGCATCCCTTTTTTATTGATTATCAGCTTAGTTTTCCCCCACAGGAGCAGCCTCCTCATTATGGGACTTTGCCATAGCCTCAGCACTTTCTTCTATAGATTCAGCCTGTGCAGCTATTGTCTCAGTCTTATTTCCACTTTTATCAACGTAGTTTTTCATAAGCTTTACTATATCTATACCCGTAAGCTGTCCTAAAACATCAAAGCCATTTACTGCCACATCGGATACTATTTTGGCTACCTTTGATGTTCCCTGACTCCCTCCATTGTCTATTACAGTAATCCTATCAATCTGTTCCATAGGCTTGGCCACTGCTGACATTATCTCAGGAAGCTGGGTTACAATCATTTCTACTATAGCGGCATCCCCATACTTTTTCATAGCCTCTGCCAGCCTGTCCTTAGCCTCTGCCTCTGCCAGACCCTTAGCCTTTATGGCCTCTGCCTCTGCAGTACCCTTTGACCTTATGGCCTCCGCCTCTGCCAGAGCCTCTACACGTCTGGCCTCTGCCTTAGCCTCTGCCTCTATCTTCATGGCCTCAGCCCTTGCCTGTGCTTCCTTTATGGATTTGATTTTATTACCCTCTGCCTCTACCTCTGTCTTATACTTGTCTGCATCCGCCGGCTTCTTTACTGTTGCCACCAGCTTTTCCTCAACAACAAGGGCTTCCTTCCTTGCCAGCTCTGCCTGGCGGTCTGCCACAAGCTTGTTGTTCTCTATCTGCTGCAACTGGTATGCTACGTCGGCATTAGCCTTTTCCTTATCCTTCTCTGCCCTGTACTGCTCAGTCCTGATGGTTTTATCCCTTTCACTCTGGGCTATTTCTGCCTGAGCGCTAAGCTTTGCCTTTTCACCCTCACGGACAGCCTCAGCAGTTTTAACCTCAGTATCCCTCTTTCTTTCTGCAGATGCTATATCTGCATCAGCCTTTGACTGGGCAATCTGTGGTATAGCCCTGTTTTCCAGATATCCACCCTGGGTGGCAATCCTCAGCACCGTATATGATAAAAGCTTAAGTCCCATGGCACTAAGTTCTTTAGTGATGCTGTCTTCAATAGAGTTCTCAAAGGCTACCCTATCCTCATTAATCTGCTCAACTGTAAGAGTAGATACTATCCCTCTAAGCTTTCCCTCCAGTATCTGCTCAACAACTGTTTTTATGTTCTGGGTTGTTTTATCCGTGTTACCGTTACAGAACTGCTCTACAGCAATGAGTACCTTATCCGGAGTATTATCAACCTTAACTACTGCAGTTCCTGCAATGTCCACGAATATACCCTGCTTGGATGGTGCCTCTGTTATGTCTGTTGTCATGGAAACAGCCTCTAAGGATATCATACAGGAGGTTTCAAGGAATGGTACCTGTATACCACCTTTTCCTGTAAGCACCCTTTTCTTAAGGCCTGTTATAACAAGGGCCTTATCTGCGGGGACACGCTTCCAGCATAACAAAAGAAGAATAATAACCACAACTACAATGATTATTACAGAAAGGTTGTTGAGTATAAGCTCTGGAATCATTTATCATACCACCTTTACAATATTATAGGTTGAGTATAACATAATTAAAAACAGAATACACCCTTATTTGATGCATTCCCTCATATTCTGTATAGCCTCCCTCAATGGAAACAGCACTCATATATCCTTTACTCTAAATATAGTAAACGTCTCATTTAGTGCGCAAAGGTATCTCCCTGACTCCCACAGCTACGCTCAGTATAATTCTCCATATAAATATAGATTCAAAGCTGGAGCATTATAAAAGTACTGGAAAGACATATAGAATGTCTTCCCAGCACTTGAATCAATTATTCACAAATGATTACTTGTATGTTTACCCAAATATGGAAAGGGTAAGAAACAGTGTTGCACAAAGAGATGACACAAGAGATACTACTGTAATCTGGGTATTAATGGATGGCCCTGCAGTGTCCTTAAATGGATCTCCTACAGTATCTCCCACTACACCTGACTTATGTGCCTGGCTTCCCTTTCCTCCATTATTTCCTGCTTCAATATATTTCTTGGAATTGTCCCAAAGTCCTCCCGAGTTTGACATAAACAGTGCCAGCAGAAGCCCGCTTACTATGTTTCCTGTCAGATATCCTCCAATAGCCTGAACGCCTCCTATAAAGCCTACAGCAAGGGTGGAAATTATGCACATAAGCCCTGCGGGTATAAGCTCTTTTATGGCTCCTACGGTTGCAATTTCAATACACTTATCATACTCAGGAACAACTCCCTCTTTCCCCTCCTTAAGTCCCAGTATTTCCTTAAACTGTCGGTGTATCTCCTGCACCATTCTCTGGGCATTCCTATCAACCCCTAAAATCAGCATTGCTGAGAACACTGCGGGGATGGCTGCCCCTATTAGCAGCCCGAAGAATACTGCAGGGTTCATTATGTCGAAGCCTGTAAGAAGTGCCTTTCCTGCCTCAGGTGCAGCCTGATTTACCTCACTTATAAAGGCTCCTAATAAAGCTATTACAGTAAGTCCTGCCGCTCCTATGGCAAAGCCCTTGGTAACTGCCTTAACAGTGTTTCCTGCACTGTCCAGAGAATCAGTAATCTCAAGCACCTCATCACCAAGGTTTCCCATTTCAGCAAGCCCTCTTGCATTGTCAACAATGGGACCATATGCATCATTTGATATAATCATTCCTACTATTGATAGCATTCCAACTGCTGCCATGGATATCCCAAACATAGCATATTGTACAGCATACTCGCTTCCTCCAATAGGAGCACAAAGCTTGTACGCTGTAAATGCTGAAATAGCAATACCTGCCATAGCCGGAAGAGCGCTTATAAAACCATAGGATATACCAGATAATATTGTAAATGCCGGTCCTGATTCAGATGCCTCGGCTACATGATGAACGGGCTTCTTTGAGTCATCGGTGAAGTAGTCTGTAGAGATTCCTACAATAACTCCAACCAGCAGCCCTACTGCACTGGCGGCCCATATACGCCACTGGAAATCAAATGCCCATGTGGCAGCAGCTGTAAGGGCTGCAAAAATAACTGTTGTAACATATGTACTGCTGTTCAGTGCCCTTGTTGGATTCCCCTTCTTACCTATCCTGGCAGTTGAAACCCCTATTATAGATGCCAAAAGTCCTGCTGCCGCATAGCAGAATACCATTGAGGTATTCACAGTTTCTCCCACTGCCTTATCAAGAGCAACTCCCATAACAATAGCCGCTGCCATGGAGGCAACGTTTGAATCAAACAAATCTGCTCCCATTCCTGCCACATCACCAACGTTATCTCCTACATTGTCGGCAATTACAGCAGGATTTCTCGGATCATCCTCTGGTATGTTCAGCTCTACCTTTCCAACTAAATCAGCACTAATATCTGCTGTCTTGGTAAATATTCCTCCACCGGCCTTGGCAAACAGAGCCAGGGAGCTTGCTCCAAAGCTAAAGCCCAGTAATATTGTTGTATTCTTAGTAATCATATATACAAGAGTCACTCCTAAAAGGCTGCTTCCCACAACGGCCATGCCCATTACTGCCCCTCCTCTGAAGCCTGCCATAAAGGAGGGCTTTATGCCCCTCTGTGCCGCTTCTGCAGCCTTCTGGTTTGCCACAGTTGCAACTGTAATTCCTATTTTGCCTGCCAGAGCAGATATAGCTGTTCCAGCTAAATATGCTACAGCCATTCCCACATTTTCAAGTGCCCTACCTTTCCATATGGGTGAAGGAAGGAAAACTAGTATCAGCAATGCTGCAAATAGTGCAAAAATCGCCAGTACCTTGTATTCCTTTCTTAGAAATGTATTGGCGCCCTTCTTTATAAGCTTTCCTATTTGTGCTATGCGCTCGTTCCTGCTCTCAATACTGCACACCCATCTGTACAGCCAAAAGGCAGTTATAAATGCAGCAATGGATACTCCTATTGCTACTACCATAAAAAAAGTAATATCCATAAATAAACCCCTTTCATAAAAAAATTAAAAGGTAAAAAATTAAAAAATTATTAACCTTTATTACATATTTTAACATTACATATATACTTTTACAATTATTTATAATGCAAAAAATACCATTACAATGCATTGACACCAGAATTTAATTTACATATAATAATATTATACCCTATGGGGGTATTAAATTATGAAGCTAATGCAGTTATTTGCAGCCAACAATATTAAGGAGGTAAATATATGATTAAGATTACTGATATTGCAGCTAAAAAAATGAATGAGCTTATTGATGAGAAAAGAATTCCTCAGTCAGCTATGCTGAGGATATCCTTTGGTGGCTTTGGTTGAGGGGGCCCAACGCTTCAGGTGACTCTGGATGAGTCAAAAAACAGGAATGATGTCCTTATTGAGACACAAGGAATAAAGATAGTTTATGAGGCAGATCTAAAGAATTATGTAAGAGATTCTATTATAGATTATTCTAAAAATTGGTTTAACAAAGGGTTTGTTCTTATACAAGCCACCCCTTCCGCCTGTTAGAGATAGCTATTGCTTAAAGACTTTATACATTAAAGCAAAGGGCTGGCAAAAGCCGGCCCTTACATTCTTTATTCTTTACTCAACTTATACTTATTCTTTTTGCCCTTACCATTAATTGCTATAAGTACTGCCATATATACTACTGCTCCAACCACAACTTTCAGAAATATCGATGTTATCCCATATGGAATAACTATACCAACAAAATAGCAGGCTAAATACATAACAACACTGGCTAATACATATCTCCGGCTCTGGTTGAATATTTGACTTATGTGAATTTCGTTTCTCAGATAATACAGCTGAATCCACAAAATCAATGCTTCACAAGCTATGGTGGCTATACAGGCTCCCACTGCCTTGTATTTATAAATCAGTATCAAGTTTAATATAAAGTTAACTGCAAGCCCAATGAGCACTGATGATGTATATACCCTCTGCCTCTTAGTTGGTATAAGGTATTGGGTACCGATAACATTGCTCACTCCCATTAGAAGTATGGTAGGACTCATGACCTTCATAAGTACAGAAACCTTATCATAGCCCTCGCCAAAAAATATAGGCACAAATGCATCTGAAACGCTAATAATCCCAAGCATCATGGGAAATCCAAGAAAGAATATAAAATTCAGGGATTTTCTCATATAAGATTGTACCTTCTCCTTATCACCAGTGGCGAAGGTATTAGCTATCCTTGGCATCATTACCACTCCAAGGGAGGTGGTTAAGGAAATCAGTATTCTTATTATTTTCTGAGCGTTCTCATAGTAACCCGATTCTGCTTTGCCTTCAATCATATTTCCCAGCATTGTTTTATCCATTATGTTGGACACCTGGTTTGCAATCTGCGGAATAAATAGAAGCATTACCGGTATAAAATGTCTGTAAACATCCAGATTCTTCAGCTTCACTCCCTCAAGATACCTTGGCATATAGAACCAAAGGCTAAGGCTTCCAAGCATATTTCCCAAGGAATAGATAAGAACATACTTAGGTAAATCATTTGGGTTCTTAACAAATATGAAAACACAGGTAACACTAAGCAATCTTACCACAATATTTCTTGTTACAGTTTTTTGAAAGTCCTCAAGCCCCTTAAAAAACCAGCTTATATCAAATGCAGCAGCTCCTATCTCAAGAATAAGAATAGTATAATACTGCTGATACTTCCCGCCTCTTATTATAAATATATAATACACTATACCAGCTAATAATATGGTAATAAAACGTAGGATGTTAATTTCCCAGAAGGTCTTTGTTCTTTGGTATTTGTCCTCCTGTACATACGCTATTTCCCTCTGACCATACAAACCCACTCCCAACGAACCAGCAATAACGAAGTAGGTAACTACAGAAAGTGTATAGCTATATATGCCTATCCCTTCAGGGCCAAGAACCCTCGACACATAGGGCGCAGTAATCAGAGGAAGTATTAATGTCAATATTTGAAATGTCAGATTGTATAAATAGTTTTTTGCTATACTTTTTTTTCGCATTTTCACCTATCCTTTGAATTATATATACTAAAACATTCCTACCACAAGGAAGTGGCTTCTTACCTCATCCATAGGGCTTACCTGCCACATATGCATACTGCTCTTTCCTTCATGTGTATGCTTCAGTGAGAAAGCATACGCTTGTTCATTCTTAGTATTACTTATAATAGATTCATATGACATATTCTTGAGAAAGCTTTGTGCAGCAACATCAATATCATTACCAAATAGTATACACACTAACTCATTAAGGGCAATCTCCTTGTATAAAGCATCAGTTAATCCTTCAGGTTCCTTTATGAAACAGCATAATTCCCTTTCTGGATTATAAGTAAACACAATGGAATATGCCTCTACAAGCCTATGAATAATATTTTCTAACAGCTTGTCGTTTCGTGTCCGTCCATTTCTATGAAGAATTTTCCTCTGGCTTTTATACACGTAGGCCTGTTCATCAGCTTTTATAACTGCATCCTCAAGTTTATCTCCCATAAGCCTGTAATAGAAGCTATAGCCAAAGGAAACCATTGGTATGCGTTTGTCTTTGCTGCGAAGGGCTGTGATTCTGTTTATAAGCTCATCCAGCTTTTCCTTAACGAAATCCTCATCCACCTTATCACTAAGATAGCAGAATTCATCCCCTCCTATTCGGTAACAGTTACCCGTAAATGAAAAAACATCTGTTATTACTTGTCCCAGCATATTTAAGCAATAATCTCCAAATGCGTGTCCATAGTTATCATTCACATACTTGAAATTGTCCACGTCAAACATGATAATTGCTACTCGGCCCTTCTGTTCCATCAGAGTCAGCTCATTTTCATAAGCCTGTCTGTTTAAAAGCTCAGTTACCGTATCATACCTGGTGCTCTGCTCACAGAAAAAATCATATAAAAGAAGCATTGCAACTGTATTACATGTCCATGTAAGATGAAACTCAGGCCATATTACCTGTACAGAATTACTAAGGAATACATATGCTGCAAGACTGTAAAGTATTACCTGGGGAGCCTTTTCCTGCCTTCTTGTGGTCCTTATAATTGATATGATACAACCCAACAGGCTACATATGCAAGCAATACCAAAAACCATAAAAAGCGGACCCCTTAAATACACATTTTCCTTGGTAACATAAAAAATCAGTCCATAAATGGGCGATATGAGTACCATCACTGCATTTACAACGCTGGGAATCCATATCCCACACTCCAGCTTTGACAGCCTGGTTCCAAATGCTGTAGATATCACCAGCGGTATAAATGGGCTTACAGAGAAACCCACCAAATTAGCTATTAGGTTTGGTATCCAATAAGCGTTTGCAGCATCGCATATGGATGTAACCATCTCTGCTGCAATAACAATTCCAATCAATCCTATAGAAAACTGGAAGAATTTTTTTCTTCTTAAACTAAGAATGTGACTCATACCTGCCTGCATAGCCAAAAGGACCAATATGGCCAAGTCAACTAAATTCATAGATATATGAAAGCTTATCATATCCACCTCCCAACCATATTGTAATACACATAGCTGTATCACAGGTTTAATATACAGACCAATATGTATATCCATAAAATACGCAGATTGCATAAAACAACCTGCGCACTACTAGTGGACCTGGTGAGGTTCGAACCCGTAACCTCCGCGTTTAGAACTCAGCCTTCTGCCGAGCAGCACTGTTTTCAACACCGAATATACGTTGTTCAGCGTATTCGCTCGTTCTCCCAGCTGAGCTACAGGCCCATATATCATCATAAACTCCATTAATAATGTTGCATTGTATATTATGCATGTGCTTTATTATGCATGCAACAACAAATATCCTTACAATGTATTATAATGCGGCATATATTCTATGTGCATTATAACTCAAAAGCATTTAATATTCAATGCAGCATAAATTTGTTTACATATATTCACCAATTTTATGTAATCAAGTAATTATAACATTAAATTTCTATTCTGTTTAATATTCATACTATGGCATCTTGTATTTATTAGTATTCATCTGATCAGTATGATAACCCCGGGATTACATCTTTATACCCAGGTTTTGGCGCAATATGGGCCATACCCTCCCAGCTTAATACATAACCCAGGACTTCCTTCTCTGTGTGAATTTGGAACTATAAATACCCTTCGTAATTTTAATATTATATAGTTGTAATAGTATTCCTTATATCAGCTTAACCTTATATTCAGCCTACAATACCAAAAATCACAAGATAGTTAGAAACAAAGCAAAGAGTCATATATGCTCCTATAATCTCAAATACAACCATGATAATATACCCCCTTTTTCTCTTCTTCTCCTGAGGGTTTAACACAAATTGTTCTAACATGAGAGGTATTGTTAAATAGCAGGTTCCCGCAATAAAAACAGGTAAAAAACCAGCCGTCTGGTCAGGTTTATTCCATTGGTCTATGAATACCTGAAAAACACATAATATGGCTGTAATAATACTGATTATAAGCTCAGCTCTATGGTATGGCTTTGTTCTAATGTCCTTAGAAATAACTATGTTCTTTTTGAAAATCTTGTGATAGGAAACATAGAAAATGATCCCTATGAATAAAATATCCTTAAAACACCTAAGGATATAAAACTGCTTTGAAAGCCATTCATAGCCGTTTTTAATAACAATTGCTTCTATTATAAACGAAACAACTATCAAAGCTATCAAACCTGTAAGAACAGCTTTTTCAGGTTTGATTTTTACTTTCATATAGACACCTCCTTTTAAATTTTCATATATCCAAAATAAAAACCAAGCCTGGAGAAAGCATTGGGGTTTTTGCAGAAGAATAAGAACAGCTATTTAAAAAATAACCGTTCTTATATGTCAAATGCTTTTTAATTATTATTCTATGTAGATGAACTAAACAGACTATTCAATTTTACCTGGGAATCTCCATCGGCAAATACCATAATATCATCATCCTCCATAATTGTAGTATTGCCCCGGGGAATGATAACGTCCTTTCCTCTATATAAAGCAATAAAAACTGCTTTTTCCGGAATATCCAAATCCTTTAGGTTTTTATTTACAGCTGCAGACTGTCTGTCAACCTTAATTTGAACAATTGAATAGTTTCCTCGGCTCATTTTTATAAGTGTAAGCATATTCTTAATATCCATTTCCTCAACAACAATATGAGCCATAAAATCAGCCATATTTAATCCAACATCCACGCCCATGCCCGCATTGAACAGCCATACGTTTTTAGGATTGTTAACCCGTGCAATCACACGAGGAACCCCGAACTCAAACTTTGCAATTGTGGAAGCAACCAGATTTATTTCATCATCTCCGGTGACGGCAGCAACAACATCAGTATCGGCAATCCCGCAGGATTCCAAAATATTAGGGTCGGTTCCGCTGCCGAGCACAGCAGTGTCTTGTGGTAAGCTATTCTTTAGATTAGTATGAATAGCCTCTCGTATTTCAATAACTTTCACTGAGCAGCCATTATTCAGTAGAAGGTTTGCTACATAAGCACCTACCTTGCCACCACCAATAATTATAACCTTCATTATTTATTCCTCCATTTTATCTAAGCTAAGCTGAAATTCAAGCTAAGCCCAGCAATGATTTTAGACGCTCTTTTGACGAGTCCATGACTGATAAATAAATAATATCGTGTTTTTCCAAGGTAGTTCCCATTGTTGGCAAAAAGCTCTTATTTTTTCGGCTAAGAGCAACAACCTGTATCTCCCCCAGTATGTTCAGCTCTTTTAAAGTCTTACCGATAAGAAGGGCAGGAGTTTCAATTCTAACCAATTCAACATTGTTGTCTCCTAACGTCAACACACTGTCAAGCTGATTATAACTAAGCAACTCGATTGTATGCTGTATTCCCCAGTTTGTGGTTGATATAGTCTCGATACCCAGTGATTTATATATTTCAGCTTTTCGAGGATCATACAGCCTGGAAATTACCCGGGGCACCTTATATACATTGCGTGAAATTCTGCCGATCAGTGCATTTGCCTCATCGCTTTTACTACAGGCAACAACAGCATCTGCAATACGAATTTGGGCTTTTTCCAGGGTATCACGGTCAAAACCTATACCAACAATTGTTTCTCCGGAGAAGTCCTTTCCAAGCATTTCAAAAGCCTCTGGATCGTTATCAATAACAGCTACAGTATGACCTTTTTTTATCAGGCTTCTAGCTAATCCGGCCCCCAGCTTGCCACATCCCACAATGATTACCTTCATCTCATCAACCTCCTATTTTCTACCACAATATCGTGATATAGCTTTGCGTAATTCTTCAATCAGCAAAATCGGTATTGGTAATACAATTAGAAATAGCCATTCCTTTATGCCAATTGGAGCTGTATTAAAAATATTCTGTAGGAAAGGAACATAAATAATAGTACTTAATAAGAATATTTCAAATACAATACCAAAAATGACCCGTTTATTAGCAAAAAGTCCAGCCTTGAATACAGACTGTGTTTCGGTACGGCAATTCAGGACCATTCCTATCTGGCAGAACACAATAGATGCTAAAGTCATAGCAGTTGCCCGTCTGTAAATTATACCAGAGCCTGCCAAGGGTACATGGGGCCAGCCATTTAAAATATTGACAAAGAAATAGGCAGCCATACATACAATGGATTCCATCATGCCATACCATAAGAAGGCTTTGATGGTAATGGACCGGTTTAAAAGCCTGTCTTTAGTACTACGGGGTGGTTTCTCCATTACCCCCTTTTCGGGCAGTTCCGTTCCAAGACCTAATGCTGGCATCATATCAGTTCCCAGGTCAACAGCAAGTATCTGCATAACCGTCATAGGAAGCGGAATACCTCCTTTTGAAAAGAGAAATGCTGCAGAAGGTATGGCTTCCGGCATATTACTATTTAAAATATAAAGCATAAACTTACGAATGTTACTGTAAACCGCGCGGCCTTCTTCAATTGCCTTAACAATAGATGCAAAATTATCATCGGTTAAAATCATGTCCGCGGCTTCTTTAGCAACATCCGTACCTGATATACCCATTGCTACGCCTATATCGGCTTTCTTTAGTGCTGGCGAATCATTAACTCCATCACCGGTTACGGCAACAATGTGTCCTAAATCCTGCAGGCAGCATACAACTCTGTATTTCTGTTCCGGTGCCACACGGGCAAATATAACTTCATTTTTAAGTGCTTCCTTTAGCTCATTATCTGGCAGGCTTTCCAGTTCCATGCCCGAAATGATTCGCGGATGCTCACCCTTAATAATACCAATGCGTCGTGCAATGCTTTCTGCAGTCAATCCGTAATCGCCTGTGATCATAATAATACGTATACTAGCTCTCCGGCATTGTTCAACAGCTACAGCCACCTCTGGCCTCGGAGGATCTGCCATAACAACAAGCCCCACAAAGGTCAGGTCCTTCTCTATCAATTCCGGTGTATAGGCACTCAGTGCTGCAGGCAGATCATCCTCCTTTGATATGAGGCGATAAGCAACAGCCAGTACCCGTAAACCATTGCGGGCATATTTGTCATTTGCCTGCATTATTCTATTCCGCTGGTCATCATCCATTTTAGAAATTCTTCCATTTGTGTATATACTTATACATAGCTCAAGTACCTCTTTAGGAGCACCCTTTATATAAGCAATTCTTTGGCTGCCATTAATAGACTTTTCTAATTGATGGATAGTAGTCATACGCTTACGCCGTGAGTCGAAAGGCAGTTCTCTCAACCGAGACGTAATGGTTGACTGCTTGTCTACATCTATTCCTGCCTTTTGTGCAGCAACACCTAGACAGGCCTCCGTTGGATCTCCCAGTACAGTATAGCGGTCTGTATCCTCACTTGGCGGAATCAGTCTTGCATTACTGCATAAAGCAGCAGCAGTTAAAAGCATCCTTAATCCCTCGTTATCGCTTACAGTGACCTGCTTATCCCCTGCCATAACCTTCCCAACAGGGGCGTAGCCTATGCCTGTAACCTCCAATTCCTGGCCAGGAAGCCATAAATTATTAACAGTCATTTCATTTTGCGTTAGTGTACCAGTTTTATCAGAGCAGATAACTGTTGTGCAGCCCAATGTTTCAACAGCTGACAGTCGTTTAACAAGAGCATGTTCCTTTGCCATACGCTGTACAGCCATTGCAAGCGACAGAGTAACTGTAGGAAGTAACCCCTCCGGTATAAATGCAACAATCATACCAAGTGCAAAAATAAAAGACTGTGGAACGTTCTCCTTTACAAAAAATACAGCAGCTATAAAAAAGAAGATTCCAAAACCCAGGGATATCACGGATACCTGCTTTGTAACCGTATCTAATTCCCTTTGCAGTGGACTTTTTTCTTCTTTCATAGTTTGAGTAAGCTTAGCAATTTTCCCAAACTCTGTTTCCATACCGATTGTAACTACAACTGCCTTTGCCGTTCCACTGGCCACACTTGTTCCAGCAAAAATAAGGTTTGGTACTTCCGAACGGGATAAGCCCTCGCGCAAAACAGGTTCATGGGTTTTATAAACAGGGTTGGATTCTCCAGTTAAGGTAGACTGATTGATCTGCAGATCACTGCTGGCAATCAGACGAGCATCAGCCGATATTTTATCCCCTTCCTGGAGAAGCATTATATCTCCAGGAACAAGGTTCTCTGCCAAAACCTGTTGTTCCTGACCATTACGGATAACGCGAACATAAGAAGGCAGCATACTTTTCAATGCCTCGGTTGCTTTTCCAGCACGAAATTCCTGCCAAAAACTAAATGTTCCATTGATCACATTAACAAGCCATATTGCAATACCCAATTCAGGCATGTCGGCAAGAATAGCTATAGCACCGCCTATCCATAACAGAATGGCCATCATGCTGATAAAATTAGAGGCAAATACTAAAATTACGGGCTTTCCCTTTTTTTCACTGATGACATTCTTGCCAAACAAATCTTGTTTTTGATTAACTTCAGCTGCTGTCAGACCTGTCGTACGAGTATGTAGAACCTGAAAGGTTTCTTCTACAGGCAGCTTAAATATTGTTTCAAAACCATACTCAGTGTCATAAACTTTTTCATGCTCTTTCATATACTACCTCATTAAATAAATAAAATACTTTTCAATCACATACCTTTTTTATAATTATAAAGACTACATGAGCCTGTTAACCTCCTGGTTATAATTTATTTCATTGGGCAAGAAAAATTTTTTTCAGGTGCAATGCCTAATATTTTATATAGGTTATATATATGCGTTTATTTATCTATTCTAGTCTTCCTATTTGGTAATTTCAAACATTTTTAGAATTATTTTCATTTTTTAGCACTAATTAAAAGTCTTAAGATGAAACCAATATATGAGATAAAATTTTAAAGGAAATGCTGAAGTGATTTAGACTCTTATAAAAAATAATGCTTACACTCATAGTGATATTGAAGTTTTACAGCTTCAGTGATATTATATTAGTTTTTAAAGCTTGCAAAGCTAATATCACTGGGCACAAGCCGAATATAACTGCGAAGCAATATAACTCGCCAATAGGCGATTATAACTAAAAAAGCAGTAATTTGTATACCAACAAATTACTGCTTTTTTTCTGGTGGAGATAAGGGGATTCGAATTAAAAATATATGAAATCATGGAGTAAGGCAAGTAAACTAAGAAATGCCCTACTCTTTTTTTATTACATAAAATACTTATTAAATACACACAATAATCAAAGATAAGTAAGGTTAATAAAGATAAGCCATAATCATGGGTAAGGGAGGAGCAGCTAAATGGATTTAGGAGATGGAGCGGATTTAAATAAGAAGTGGCATGATACCATAAGGATAGTGGAAGCTCAGACAGAAGAAAGGAAATTTTATTACATTGTTGATGAGAACTATGACTTTATCCCTTTAACTAAAGAATACCTTGACATGATACAAGTGAGGGCTGAAAGAGAGGTTTCCCCTAACACTACAAAAACATACTGCTATTTACTGTGGCACTTCATAGTTTTTCTTAAAATAAAGGGGCTCGGAATTCTTGACTTGGATGGTAAGCCCGAAGTCTTGATAAAGTTTAAACAGTGGTTGAT
>JAEZLD010000092.1 GCA_023415335.1 Bacillota bacterium
GGGAGGGAAACCTATGGATTTACAGAAGAAGCTAAATGATCTGGCAGAAGAGTGGGGCTTTCACGGTACAGTCAGCGTTGCCAGGGAAGGGGTAGTTACTGCACACGGAGCCTATGGTCTAGCAGATGAAGAGAACCATCTTCCATTTACTGAGGAAACCAATTGCTATATTGCATCTGTTACCAAGCAGTTTACAGCTGTTTGCATAATGATGCTCTACGAGAAAAAACTGCTTGATATTGATGATAAGCTGGATAAGTATATACCTGAGTATAGCCATGCTGGGGAGGTTACACTAAGGCAGCTGCTTAATATGCGCTCCGGTATTCCCCATGAGCTTCAGGTTATATACAACAGGGAAAAGACAAGACAGGAGGAGCTTGGATTATCTGATAGAGATTTTGAGATTTATTGTACAAAGGCCTGTGCACCTGAGAAGTGTTCCTTTAAGGATTTTCTTGAGATTGTTAACCCACTGCCACTTAACAGTACTCCGGGAACCAAATATGAGTACAGCGATACCAACTACATGTTTTTAGGAGAGGTTGTGGAACGCGTTGCTGGGCAGCCTTTAGGGAAATTTATGGAGGAATATATATTTAAGTCTTTGGAAATGAATCATACCATCCTTGGGGCGGATTACTCTGAAGCTGTCAGCTATATGACCTATAAGGGTGAATACATATGCCTTGGACGTGCCCACTTCAAAACAGGGGAAGGGTCTATTTGTACTACCGCCCTGGACCTTACGAAGTGGCTTAATGCAGTTGCATATGGAAGAATACTTAAAAAGTCCAGCTGGGAGCAGATACTTAAGATTGTAGATGGATATGGCTTCGGATGGGAAAGGGCTGGAGAATGGTATATCCACAGTGGAAATGATTTGGGTTATTACTCTTACGTCTATGTTAATATAGAAAAGAAGCTGACTATAGCAATTATCAGCAATCATGAAATGCCCATTAGAGATGCTCTCTGCAATATGACCTTCCAGAGGAATGTAAGAAGGGCTGTTTCTGCACAATACAGCAGCCTGGGGTTTAAGCCTACAGGTGAGATGCAAGGCGATGAAATGCAGCTTTAATAAATAAACAAAGCGGTTTTAAATACGCAGCTAAAATTTGCTGTGCCATGGAGTAGCATGGGAGATTCGTCTTAAAATGATTGAACTGCAGCTCTGAACATAAGAGAGCTGCAGTTCCTTTTATTAAGGCTGTTAGGACTGCATGCGAAGAAAAGAGTTACAAATCTTACAATATTTTGAAACATTATGATATTATTGTATATATATGGATAAATATCAGGCTATATCATGAGGAGAAAGAAGGATACAACTTATAACATTATAGGGTGGTGAATAACAATGGAATATAGAGTCATAAATATTCAGGAGATTAATACAGAGCTTTTTAAAGGCTTTAATCGCCGCCAGGAGGTTCATAGGTGCTGGAGAAGAGTAAACGGCTGCTGGACAATAAAGGACGTTTCATTTGTTGACCAGTGGGGTGAGAAGGAATATGAGGAACTTGTAAGATGCCTGAGAAACACCATAAGCACAGGAGGTGTAGTGTATGGGGCCTTTGAGGGCAATATACTGAAGGGCTTTGCTTCAGTGGAGAGAGAGGCCTTTGGAAGCACTAGACAATATCTTGACTTAACAAGCCTACATGTATCTGAGGAGCAGCGGGGCAAGGGAATCGGCAGGCAGCTTTTTAGTATAGCAGCAGAGTGGGCAAAGGAACATGGAGGAAGAAAGCTTTATATATCAGCCCACTCATCTTTGGAAACCCAGGCCTTTTATCATGCTGTAGGATGCTGTGAGGCTAAGGAGCACAGCAGGGAGCATGTGGAGAAGGAGCCCTGGGATTGCCAGCTGGAGTATGCTTTATACCCTGAGGAGTGCAGTATCAGTTACAGGGAGATAGACTCCTCTTTTGTAAACCAGGTAAAGGAGATATATAAAAGAGAGTCCTGGAACTCTTATCTTAAGGATGACGCAAAGCTAATAAGAGCATTTGACAATTCGCTTTATATATCAGGTGCCTTTGATGGAGATAGGCTTGTAGGGCTTATAAGATGCGTTGGAGATGGGGAGCATGTACTTGTGGTGCAGGATTTGATTGTGGATTCTCCCTACCAGAAGAGAGGTATAGGGAGCAGGCTTTTTAAGGATGCCATGGATAAGTATTCACAGGCACGTATGTTTATGGCTATAACAGATATGGAGGATAAGGTGGACAATAGGTTTTACCAGTCCTTTGGACTTGTTAAGGTAAAGGAGAGGAGCATGGTGTGCTATATAAGGTAATAGAGAAATGGTGTGAAGGACTGTTTAGCAACATATAGACTGTTCATTTTATAATCTATTGCTTACAGGATTTTAATGGAGGGTGGTAGCTATGAGGGCAATAGTACTTACCTGCAACACAGGTCAGGGGCATAATTCGGCAGGCAGGGCAATAAGGCTTGAACTTAACAGCCATGATGTAGAATGTGAAACAGCAGATGCGCTTTCCTTTTTAGGAGAGCGCGTGTCAGGGGTAATTGCAGGGACCTTTGTGAATATTGCTGTAAAGACTCCAAATATCTTCGGGCTTATGTACCAGGCAGGGGAGAAGCTTAGCAAAGAGCTTCCAGAGAAAATAAAGTCCCCTGTTTATCGTGCCAATACTTTGTATGCAGAAAACCTTTACCGTTATCTTGAGGAAAATCAAATAGATGCGGCTATATGTCCCCACCTTTTCCCGGCGGAGGCTTTAACCTATATTAAGCGTAAGAAAAAGCTTAAGACAAAATGCTATTTTATTTCAACAGACTACACCTGTATACCCTTTCTTGAGGAAACAGATATGGATGTGGTTTTCATACCCCATAGGGATTTAAGGAGGGAGTTCATTACAAGAGGCGTACCGGGCGAATGCATAGTCGATACAGGAGTGCCTGTACTTAACAAATTCTCCGGCGCTACTCCTAAAAATATTGCCCGAAGCATGCTGGGTATACCTCAAAACATCCCTGCATTTTTAGTTATGACAGGAGGAGAGGGCTGTGGAAATGCCCAGGACCTTACCGAGGAGATACTGAACAGAATTGAGGAGGATACCAGGGTGGTGGTAATGCCAGGCAGGAATACCCAGCTCAAAAATGAGCTGCTTTTCAGATTCGGGGATGATAAAAGGGTTATGGTTATTGGATTTACAGACAGTGTGGAGCTGTATATGGATGCCTGTGATGTGCTGCTTACAAAGCCGGGAGGAATATCCAGTACCGAGGCAGCAGTGAAGGGGATACCTATGATCCACACATCACCTATTCCTGGCTGCGAGACCATCAATGCCCGGTTCTTTTCTGAGAGGGGCATGTCAATACTGGCACCTGATGAGGAGAGTGCAGCAGAGAGTGCGATTAGGCTATCAAAGGATGGCCCCCAGAAAAGGCGTATGCTTGAAGCCCAGGCACAGTATATTAATAAGGCTGCAGCAGAGGATATATGTAAAAGGATTATACAGGATGCAACTAATATATGAGCAAAATCAGGGGGAAGGTCTTGTGCTGCCTGCAGATGATTAAAGACCATAGAGCAGTACACAAAAAGCATAAAAAAATATCAGTTCCTATTGACAGAAAAGTCCAGAAAATATAAAATATTAATATAAAAATTGTTTTTAAATAACGATGATTTGAAAGACGTTCATCGGTGTCAAGGGGCCTCTAACCCCTTTTAAGGCATCGAGAGGATGTCTTATTTTTTTTATTTTTTGAAAAAATAACTGGCATTGCTTAAAGAGTAATGGCATTGCCTAAGAAAAAGGCTTGCCATAACAATATAACCACATGTAGAAATAGGAGGAGAATGGTATGACAAAGTATATTTTCGTTACCGGAGGAGTTGTTTCAGGATTAGGAAAGGGGATAACCGCAGCATCCTTAGGAAGGCTGCTGAAGGCAAGAGGACTTAAGGTGGCAGCCCAGAAGCTGGACCCATATATAAACGTTGACCCGGGAACCATGAGCCCATACCAGCACGGAGAGGTATATGTAACCGAGGATGGGGCAGAAACTGACCTTGATTTAGGCCATTATGAGCGTTTTATAGATGAAGACTTAAACAAGTATTCAAACCTGACTACGGGAAAGGTATACTGGAATGTTTTAAACAAGGAGCGCAGGGGAGAGTATCTTGGAGAAACAGTACAGGTAATTCCCCATATAACCAATGAAATAAAGGAATTCATATACAGCGTGGGAAGAAAGACTCATGCAGATGTGGTAATAACTGAAATAGGGGGCACCACGGGAGATATAGAAAGCCAGCCATTTCTGGAGGCTATACGTCAGGTAGGCTCTGAGGTAGGCAGGGAGAATGCCCTATATATTCATGTAACGCTGGTCCCTTTCCTCAGAGGTTCGGATGAGCATAAGACAAAGCCAACACAGCATTCTGTAAAGGAGCTTCAGGGTATGGGAATTGCACCTGACATAATAGTTCTACGGTGTGATGAGCCATTAGAGGAGAACATATTCAAGAAGATTGCTTTATTCTGTAATGTAAAGCAGGACTGTGTTATAGAGAATATGACTATACCGGTACTTTATGAGGCACCAATAATGCTGGAAAAGAACCATTTCTCAGATATAGTATGCAGGGAGCTTGGAATAAATGCAGGGGAGCCCGATCTGTCTGACTGGATGGCTATGCTGGAGAATATTAAGCATAGGGACAAGAAGGTTACAATAGCGCTGGTAGGAAAATATGTACAGCTTCATGACGCATATCTATCAGTGGCAGAGGCACTGTGCCATGCAGGCTATGTGTATGGAGCCAGGGTTCATATAGAATGGATTGACAGCGAAAAAATAAACAAAGACAACATATCTGAAATACTGGGAGGCTGTGATGGACTGCTGATTCCGGGGGGCTTTGGGAATCGTGGGATAGAAGGAAAAATTGAAGCTGCCAGATATGCCAGGGAAAATAACATCCCTTACCTTGGAATATGCCTGGGCATGCAGATAGCCGTTATAGACTTTGCCCGTAATGTATGTGGAATTAAGGACGCCAATTCCGGAGAGTTTGATGAGGCATCAAGCAATAAGGTAATAGACTTTATGCCTGATCAGAACGAGCATATAAACAAGGGGGGAACTCTTAGGCTTGGGGCATATCCATGTGCCATCAAGGAGGGAACAAGGATGGCAGAGTGCTATGGGAAAAGTGAAATAAGCGAGCGCCACCGTCATCGTTATGAATTCAACAATGATTACAGGGACATGTTCATAAGGGCAGGGCTGGTTATAAGCGGGACCTCACCTGATGGACGTATTGTAGAAACGGTTGAGATGCCGCGGAATGACTTCTTTGTGGGGGTTCAGTTCCATCCAGAGTTTAAGAGCCGTCCAAACAAAGCCCATCCTCTTTTTAAGGGACTTATCAGGTCCGCACTGAAAAGGTACGAGAGCAGATAGTTATAAAATGGGTATATTTTGTAAAATTACAAGAATTGTAATTATTTCTTGCAGGAATCCTTCATGATTCGTAGAAGTTATTAGGATGAATATGTAGAAATAAAAGCTAGTAGGGGGGATATTATGCCGGATACACCACAGATAGAGAGGCAGCTGTATATTCTGCAGCTTCTATCCAAAAACCGTATGGGCTTTACCAGCGATGAAATAAGGTCAAGGCTTATGAGGATGGGTGTAGAGGTGAGCAGGAAAACCATAGACAGGGATATAGATAACCTATCCATGGATTTTGGTATTTATGAGGAGACAAGGAATAACAAAACCTATTATATGGCAGATAAAATAAATATAAATGATTTAGTCTTTGATTTGTCAGAGCTGTTATCTCTTTATTTTATTAGAGAGCTGCTAAAAGCATATAAGGGTATAGATGTAGGCAGGACGGCCCACGAGCTTATGGAAAGGATTATATCCTCTGTGCCAAGGATAAACAAGGAACACATAAATGCATTAGGAGACATGGTTAAGGTAAGCCTTCCTGATGTCATAGAAGAGAAGGAGCTTAAATCTTACGTATTGGACAAAATAGAAGACGGCATAAGTAACTTTAAAAGCATAGATATAAAATACCACTCCTTTAATAAAAACGAGATAACAGAAAGAAGGGTAGACCCTTACCTTGTGGAAATAGATGAGGGCTGCTATCATCTTATAGGCTATTGCCATCTGAGAAACAGCATCAGGGATTTCAGGATCTCCAGAATCAAGGCTATTTCCTTAACAGATGACTCATTTAAGAAACCAGAGAACTTCTATGAAAGCTATAAGCATACTAAGTTTGACAAGCTGTCGGGAAGTAAGAGGGTTACTGTAAGGGTAAGGTTCACAGGCTACGCAGCTAGATATGTGAGGGAATATGAAAAGAGAAAGGCTGATAAAATCATTGAAAATGACGATGGCAGCGTAATCTTTATCAGGGAAACCTACATTACCGATGATATATCCAAGTGGGTACTGGGCTATGGGGATGAGGTAGAGGTTTTGGAGCCTGCTGAGCTTAAGGAAATGATAAAGGAAACCGTTGAGAATATGTATCGCAAATATTTAGAGTAATAAAAATTCCCCACCAGATGTATTAAGGCTGATGGGGAATTTTTCGCACTTGTTATTTAAATATCTTAAGTCTGGTATCTAAGCTTTGGTGCTGCTTTTCCCCTGGAAGGGCTACAGGCTTTCCAAATGGCATCTGGGCATTCAGGAGCCAGCTATCAGGCAGGTTCCATTCCTTAATTACTTGATTCTGTATAAGCTCGTTGTAATGTTGCAGAGATGCTCCCATTCCTTCCTGTTCCAGGGCAGTCCATACTATGAATTCGTGTATGGCCGCAGTCTGAAGTGACCACTTAGGGAAGTTGGCAGCATACAGTGAGTATTTCTGTGAAAGCTCTTCCACAACCTTCTGGTCCTCAAAGAACAGTACGGTTCCATAGGAGTTTTTAAATCCCAGGAGCTTTGATTCGGTTGTTGGATACTGCTCCTTTGAAAGTATGTTTTTCATTACCTCCAACAGCATGTTCCAGAATCTGTCGTGGTTTTCTCCCAGCAGCAGAACCATCCTGGTGGATTGGGAGTTCATAGAGGAAGGTGCATGCAGCAGTGCTGCCTCCAGTATTTCCTGTATCCTTTCATCGGATATTGTGCTTTCTCTGCTTAAAGCATAATAGGATCTTCTATCTTTAATTGCATTAATAAAACTTTTTTCCATATTGACTCTCCTAAAAAATAATGCTTATTCCAGTTATTAACTATAACTGTTATCTTTATTATATAACCAATATTCTGAATATTCAATATGGAAACAGCTAGTTTACAAAGAATTAATATCTGTTAACTATTATTATCCTATATCCATAAGCTTTCCGATGAATACAGGAATGCCTGTGGAGTTGTCAATTATAGCATATATGAACGGCCTGTCAAGGCGTATAGTGCGGATTTCAAGAGGAGCGCCTGATGCCTTCATTTCAACTTTTGTTACAGCCCCGGCCTTGGTGCCCTTTTCATCCACTGAGATAAAGGTTTTATGAAGTACGTTTTCAATATATAGCCCCCCTCTGGAGGAGGAGCCCATCTTTGAAAAATCTGCGTCTCCTCCAAAGGCTTTAGTCATTCCCATAGCCTTAAGGGCGTCGTTAAGCTCTATGGAATAGTCATAGCTGAATTTTGGAAGGCTTACATGAACCTGCTCTTTATTGGCATCCTTTACGGAGCGCAGGAAGCTCTCTCCGGACATTCCCGACAGGTAATCGTTTATATCCACTCCCTGATTAGGCAGGAGAGCTGCAAAGCTGTAGCTTCCTCCTGAATAGTGCTTTAGAAAGCCCTGAGCTTTTCCATCATCAATGTAATAGCTCTCATCAGACTCCATAAACTCTACGGACTGCTTCTTTCCATCCAAACCAGTGAATGTTCCATCATGTATATCTGTACGTTTATAAATGTTTTCCCATTCTGCATCAAAGACCACTGCGTTTATTAGGTACATCACTGCATCGTCCGATATATCATCAAGTATACTGTCTATCATGCCGTCAGTGTTGCTGCTGACCCATCCATTTATATCCTTTAAGGTCTGGTTATCAAAAGGAGAGCTGTATGCAGCAGCATTGTAATAGTCCGCATTCTTCTGCAGAAAGGATGGCTCCACTTTAAGGCGGTTTTCCTCGTTTCTGAACCATATTGAATTGGCTATTGAAAGCTTTGATTTCTTATTGCTGGGAAGACTGTTTGAGTAGGAGTACAGGTATTTGTTCAGGTCATCAATAGACATACCTCCTGACAGCACCTTCTCCATCTGAGAGAGAGTATCCCCGTCAGCACCGTTAGCAGTCATGGACAAAGCCAGTAGCACTGAAACAGGGGATATGAGGGAGTTTTTGTTTTCCTTAGCGGCTAACTTGAAAAGCTCTATGGAAAAATCTGCAGCGCTGGATATAAAGGTATTGTCGGCATCTTTTCCATCCACCTTACTGGACTTTATTCCGTCCATAAGGCTCATGGCTTTTACCTTTTTCCCTCCTGGGCTGCAGGAGGGGGTATTTATCAGTATAAGGCAGATAAGCATCAGGAATGCCAGGCTTCTTATTAGTATTATATTCTTCTTCATATTTATGGCTCCTTTCGATGGATTATATAAGTTATCCCTCTATATATTAAACTGTGGTACATAATAAAAAGTTGCAGGGTAGATCAAAGATATGTAAATCATGGTATTATAATAGTAGATATATAAAGTAAAAATGAAAGCTGCAAGGAAATAATCATTAAACATAAAATAAAAGGGAAGTGTATATTATGAAAAAGCCTATAATAGGAATAATGGGCAGCTCATTTAAAAGGAATGGTACAGGTGGAGATACTCCTGTTGCGTTTGTAAATGAGTCCTATTTGAAAGCGATTATTTTAAACGGGGGAATACCATTTATAATACCAGTGCAAGGCAATACGGAGGATGTATCACAGCTTGTGGAGTTGTGCGATGGGCTTCTATTTCCAGGAGGTGGGGATGTGGACCCCTACATTTACGGGGAAGAGGTACATGTGCTCTGTGGCCCTGTAAAAAAGCATGAGGACGAGCTTTGGATTGAGGCAGAGCGCCTGGCAGAAAAAAAGAGGATTCCGGTACTGGGAATATGCAAGGGTATGCAGTTGGTTAATGTATCCAGAGGGGGAAGCCTTTATCAGGACCTGTCTGAGTTTGATTCCAAGCTTATACTGCATAGGCAGCAGCAGGATAGGGATTACCTTATCCATAAGGTATCCATAAGTCAGGATTCCCTCCTTAGCAAAATACTTGGTACAAGCCATATATATACCAACAGCATGCATCATCAGTGTGTTAAAAGGATAGCAGCGGATTTAAAAATTACTGCCAGTACCTCTGATTCTATACCTGAGGCCATGGAGAGCAATGATGGAAGGATTGTTCTGGTGCAGTGGCATCCGGAGGAGCTTTTAACCAGCGAGCCAAGGATGAATAAGCTGTTCGGCTGGCTGGTGAACAAGGCAATGGCAAAGATGGAATAAGGATAAAATTCAGTCCCTTATAGCTTTGCAGATATGAATAAAAGAGCTTGCCTCATATGAGACAAGCTCTTTTGCAAAAGGGGTTCTAGAATAGGCTTGCTGCAATAATTCCGAAGTAGTTACCTATTACATATCCAAGTACTCCTACAAGCATTGCAGGTCCAACAAGTACCGCCCAGCCCTTTGAAATAGCCATTGCAGCTGCTGTTGTTGGTCCGCCGATGTTAGCGTTGGAAGCTATAATCATATCCTCAAGATTAAACTTTGCTGCCTTTCCAACTCCAAAGGTTACAATCAGGTTTACGAAAACAACTGTGAATGCGAATACAAACAGTATTGGGGAGTTCCTTACTATTTCCATAATGGATGCCGGAGCACCGATTACAGTAAAGAATATATATATGAGGAAGGTTCCTAGTTCATTTGCACCTGCAGCCTTGCCGAATATGTTAGGAAGGAAGGTTGCAAGAAGCATGGTAGCGGTTGTCATAATCAGATACTTGTTTCCAAGCAGGGCATTAAGTACATACATTGCTCCACCTGAAGGAATTATGCTTCCCAGGAAGTTAGCCAGCTCAGTGGAGAGCCAAACAATTACAAATGAAGCTGCCATATTAAAGCCTATGTCCTTAAGAGCAATTGGCTTTGCTTTCCAATGCTCTGCAGCAGCATTGGTGTCTCCCTTGTTTCCAGATTCAATTTCGTCAACAACAGGATGGCTATAGCCGTTTCTGAAAAACTTTATTGAAGGTATTGTTATAAGCACGAAGAAGTAAAGTACCATCAGCAGGTTGTCTGCAACAACTGCAGCTGATGCAAAAGGTGTTCCTGTTTGACCGAAGGCTTCCGCCATTGCTGCAAAGTTAACGCTTCCTCCGGTATAAGTACCGGTAAACATTGCAACTGCAGCCTTAATCTCTGGAACATTGCTGCCAAAAAGGAATCCTGCCAGAATTGCACCCAGCACTGTTCCAACTGAGCTTACAAGAAAAACGATAAGCAGACGTCCTGTTTCCTTGCCTATTCTCTTAAGGTCGCATTGGAAAAGAAGCAGGGGAACTGCCAGAGGAACTACATAACCCCATACAGCATCATATGCAGGGGCGTCCGTTGGGATTACCTTGAAGTTTGCCAGGGCCATCATTGCAACTAATGCAATAATTGCACCGGTGAGCTTGTTTGCCCATGCATACTTTTGTTCAAGAATGATACTGCCGGAGGCTATGGTCACCATTATGGCCCACAAGGCCCAAGTATTGTCAGCACTGATTAAGCTGGACATATGAATCACTCCGTTTCTTAAAATTCTCATAACGTATGTATAGCTTTAATAATTTAACATAATTACCACACAATTTGGAGGCACATGCATAAGCTATGAGTCGTAGTTTGATTATAATTGTGGTTTGGTTGTTTTGTCAATTAAAATTCGACAAAATTCAAATAATTCCGCTAAGCATATATAAATATATGAGTAATAAATGGTAAAATATGAAAAGAACAATGACTAAAAATGAGGAAGGTTGATTTTTTGTTTATTAAAGTGTATATTTTGACTAGGACCTAATTCGACTTTATTTCGACAAAACTTTAAGGGGGGTCTAGTATGAAGAAGTCATATTCAATTATTTCTATTGTGCTTTTTTCATTGCTAAGTATTATTAGTTCAGCTGGCATTGCCATATATATGAATGTAAAGGGTATAAGCTATACCTCCAGCGAGGGAAATGTGTATGTTATGCTTATTTTCATCATATCTGGACTTTCAGCATTAATTGCCTGCGCAATAGGAAGGGGCAGCCTTAATGGTCTGGGCTATAAGCCTCGTTTTAAGGGCAAGGGAATATATTACCTTATAGCCTGGTTATCCCCGGTTGCGCTTGCTGTACTGGGTGCAATCATATATTTCTTGTTTAATCCCGGAGACTTCGATCTGGATATGTCCTTGATGAAGCAGACATTATCAGCACAGGGGGTAAGCCAGAGGAGCGTGGGCAGGATGTTCTGGACACAGCTTTTAGGAGGGCTTTTCCTGGCACCATTCTTCAACATACTGACCTGTGGCATGGAGGAGCTTGGTTTCAGAGGATTCCTTTTTGCTGCAGTTAAGGAGAGAACCTCTGTGAAGGCTGCAGTGCTCATCACAAGCATAGCATGGGGAATATGGTATGTGCCCCTTGCTACAATAGGCTACCGTTATGGAAAGGAGGCATCCATACTGCCCTGGAGGGGGATGACTCTCATATTCCTTTTCTGCGTTCTTACAGGCTGTATTGCATGCTTATTCAGGCTTAGAACAGGGAGTATAATTCCAGGAGCGCTGTTCCGGTCAGTATTGAATGGTTTTTCTACCATAGCCATATGGTTTATGGCAGATGCCTATAATTCGTATATTGGACCGGCTATGTGGGGTGTACTGGGGGGGCTCCCCCTGCTTATATCAGGAGCAGTCTGCTTCTTTCTGTGCACAAAGGAAACAAGGGCTAAGGTATAGGTGAAGGGTATGCTGCATAATAGCCATGCAGTACAGCTATACAAAAAACTATAAGGAGGAAAACGGATGAGACAGTATGAGCTTAACCAGAAAATCGATGAGTTTTTAGAAAAAAGGAAGGATGAAATCGTCAGCAACATAGTGCGCCTGGTTAATATCGAAAGTGTGGCAGTGGAAGCTGAAGGAAAGTACCCCTATGGTGAAGGCCCTGCGAGGGCTCTGGATGAAGCGCTTTCCATTGGAGCCTCTCTTGGTTTTGAGGCTAAAAATTATGACTACCAGTGCGGCTCCCTGCGTTATGGCACGGGAGAGGAGGAAATAGGCTTCTTCTCCCATGTGGATGTTGTTCCAGCAGGCAACAACTGGACGTATTCGCCCTTTGATGCAAAGGTTGAGAATGGATATATAATAGGCCGTGGTTCTAATGATGACAAAGGACCAGCTATGACAGCACTTTATGCAATGCTTTGCTGCAAGGAGCTTGGAATACCGCTGAAGCATAGCCTCCGACTTGTGCTGGGATGTAATGAGGAAAACGGTATGCCTGATCTTCCCCACTATTTCAAATCTGAGAAGGCACCTGTATTTTCCATAATTGCAGATGCAGAGTTTCCGGTATGCTATGCTGAAAAGGGAATGCTTACTGTAACACTAAAGTCTTCACCGCTTCATGGAAGAATAACTGAAATGCATGGGGGAATGGTATATAACATGGTTGCAGACGAGGCTTATGCGGTGCTTAAGGATACAACAGCAGATGAGGCAATAAAGGCCCTTTCAAACACTGACCTTAAGGCGGAAGCGGCAGCAAATGGGGTTAAGATATCTGCCTTTGGAAAGGCCACCCATGCAGCATGGCCAGAGGGCTCGGTTAATGCTATAAGAAAGCTTGCAGCAGGACTTGCTGAAAGCGGACTTGTAGATGACCAGGAGAGGGATGTGCTGAAGAAGATGGCTTCATATCTTGATGACTACTATGGGGAAGGCCTGGGAATAGCCTTTGAGGATGAGGTTACCGGAAAGCTTACACATGTTGCAGGAAAGGTAAGGAGGCTTGAGGATGGAGCCTTAACGCTGAACTTCAACATAAGGCACCCTGTATGTGTGACAACTGACAAGGTGCTTGAGCTAGTAAAGGAAAGGGCTGAAAAGGATGGCTTTACAATAGAAGACACATTCATTCTTAAGCCGGTATACGTTGATCCGGAATCAGACATAGTAAAGAAGCTGACAGGCATATATAACGATGTAGCAGGTGACAACAGGAAGGCCTTCTATGAAGGAGGATTTACCTATGCCAGGGTAGTACCAAATGCAGTAGCCTATGGCCCCCACTTCCCGGGGCGGAAGCTTCCGTTCAGCGACGGTCGTGGAAAGGAGCATATGCCGGATGAGTGCATGTCCATACAGAACATAATGGATGCCATCCGAATATATGTACGTGCTATAATAGCAATAGACGAAATATATTAATACAAATAAATATATTAATATAGTCAAACAGAAAGGAGTTTATTTATGAATCAGAGTACAATGGGAATCAAAAAGGCTGGCCTTCCAGAAGGCTTTGTGTACATTGACGAGATTATTGAGGACTCCATAATAGATGCAAAATATGCAGGAACTGATAACTTTATGGGCAGGAGAGCAGATGGCTATGAAAAGCCCCTGGTGGTTATGACCAGGGAAGCCGCCGAAGCTTGCAGGATGGCTGCTGACATACTTAGGAAGCAGGGCTATGTATTAATATTCTATGATGCATACCGTCCTCAGAGAGCAGTTGATGATTTCTGCAGATGGGGAGATGACCTGGCAGACCAGAGGAGAAAGCCTGTGCATTATCCCAATGTGGAAAAGGTGCAGATGTTTGATGAAGGATATATTGCTAGGAAATCAGGTCATACCCGTGGAAGCACTGTTGACCTTTCAATTGTGGACATGAAGACCCACCAGGAGATGGATATGGGCTCTATATTCGACTTCATGGACCCAAGAAGCTGGCCGGACTGCCCGGATATAACTGAACTCCAGAGGAAAAACCGGCATATACTGAGGGATGTAATGCTGCAGTGCGGATTCAGGCCATACGAGAAAGAGTGGTGGCATTTTACTCTTAAGGATGAGCCTTACCCCACAACATATTTTGATTTCCTTATAAGCTAAGCGGTAAAGCCTCCCTGGTGAGCAATCACCGGGGAGCAGCAGTTTGACATGTCCCTTGGGCTTATACGTTCAATGAAAAAGGATACCCTATATATTATAGTACCTGATTCCACCACCTATTACCTTAAGGAGGAGCTTTACTCCCTTATGCAGAATAAGAATACCAGAATTATAATAACAGCAATCGGAGGACAGGGAATACTTGTGGTAAGAGGCAACCAGCAGCTGAGCCCTCGTATATTACATAAATCCGGAAGGAATAATATACTTATTGCAACGACGTGTGATAATCTGGCCTCTCTTAACAGCTGGCCGCTGCTTTTAGACTCCGGAGACCTGGAGCTTGACAGGATAGCAGGCTAGAGAGGAAACTGCCCTTATTGCAGACAGCTTAAAGGCTTCAAGACAGTAAGTACCCTTTATTTCGGACGCTACCGGGATATGAGGGAGGGCATAAATAAGCCTCCTTATATATGAAAAACAACGCCCCACTTATATAAGCAGGGCGTTGTTTTTTGGTTATTTAGAACAGGCTTGCTGCAGGGATCCCAAAGTAATTGCATTACATATCCAAGAAATCCTACCAGCATTGCAGGACCACAAGTACTTCCCAGCCCTTTGAAATGGCCATTGCGGCTGCTGCAAAAGGTGTATCTGTTTGCCCAAGCATACTTCTGTTTGAGAATGATACTACCGGCAGCAATGGTAACCATTATGGCCCACAAGGCCCATGTGTTGTCTTTACTGATTAAACCAGACATAGAATCACTCCGTTTCATTGATTTACTAGAATGCTCATCTGTCTATGTATGATTATGAAATTCATTGAATTCCTGTCATTGCAAAGACAGATTTACATCATAGCTATAATTCGATTATAGTAAAAGAACGGGTTAGTATCAAACAAAATTCGACAATATAGTATAATAAATAAACAATGATTATATAAAACATAGAAAAAAATGAAAAATCAGGGTATAGGCAAGAAATACATAAAATTATTCGAGACAGATGATTATGTAAATGTTAATAATCCGTGTTACAAAATTCGGCTTAAACATATCAATAATTAAGATTTAATAATAGATTGATTTTATTAACTAATATTAACCAAAGAATGTTGAAATACAAAGACTTTCTTTTATACTATTTACTTAAAGAATAAGTATTGATATGAGTGAGGGGAGTTATATATGAAGAAGAATGCCTTCAATAGTCCCGTGGCAATTTTTCTGAACGTCTGTTTAATAAGCTCGGTGGCTGCAGCTATATTTATGTCTGTAAATAAGATAAGTATAATATCCGGCAGCGGCAATATGTATATTACCCTTGTGTCAGTAATTCCTGGCCTTACAGCTATAGGAATTAGTGCCTTTAACAAGGCCCCGCTTGAAAAGCTGGGCTACAGGCCTCAGATGAAGGGACATGGACGTTTTTATCTGCTGGCATGGGTGTCTCCTGCAATACTTGCTGCAGCAGGAGGCGCATTATATTTTATTATTTACCCTGGAAGCTTCGATCCTGGTATGAAGCTTATGACAAAAACACTGGTATCCCAGGGTGTAAACCCTGGAAACGTCAGCACTCTGTATATACTGCAGCTTATAGGAGGGCTTTTTATAGCCCCCATTGTAAACCTGTTGTCCTGTGGTATGGAGGAGCTGGGCTTCAGGGGATTTCTGCTTCCGGCTGTAAAGGAGAAGACCTCCTCTACACAGTCAGCAGTTATCATAAGCAGCCTGATATGGGGAATTTGGTACGTACCGCTGGCTGCCATAGGCTACCGATATGGTGCAATTTCCGTGGAGGAGTCCTGGAAGGCTATGGTGTTTGTTGTGCTTTTCTCCCTTATGTCAGGATGCATAATATCATGGCTAAGGCTTAGGACAAACAGCATACTTCCTGGGGTGCTGTTCCGCTCCGGCATAAACGGTTTTGCAACTGCTGCTGCCTGGTTTGTAGCTGAGCCCTACAATGTTTTTATGGGACCGGTTACATGGGGAGTGCTTGGGGGGCTGCCACTGCTTCTATGTGGGGCACTATGCATCTCATTCTGCGAGGGAAATAAGGCCTCTGTACCCGTTGTAGAATAAAGCTAAAAGGCCTTATACAAATCAAGATAATCCACAGGGCTGCCCCATCAGCCATTGTAAAATCAATATGTGGCAGCCCTGTTATTATAAAGAGGGTGACTTCAAGAGGCTTTGGTATTATTATATAGATAGAGTGTTCTTGGCTGCAGGGTTTTCCACTATCTGTGGATAAGCAAAGGGCAGGATGTGGATTAATACATAAAGAGAAGGAGAGGCGGCTATGGAAATAAGGAAGGCAAGGCTTGAGGAATTGGATAGTCTGATGGAGGTGTTTGATAAGGCAAGGAGCTTTATGCGCAGCACGGGAAACAGCAGCCAATGGGTAAACGGCTACCCTAAGAGGGAGATGGTTGAAGAGGATATAAAAAATGGGAACTGTTATGTATCTGTTGAGGGGGACAGGATAACCGGTACCTTTGCATTAATAGAGGGAGACGACCCAACCTATGCCGTAATAAAGGGAGGGCAGTGGATAAACAGTAATCCCTATGGAACCATACACAGGGCAGCAAGCAGCGGGGAGAAAAAGGGCCTCTTTGGGGAATATGTAAGATGGGCCTTTGAAAAGTGCGGCAATCTGAGGGCGGACACTCATGAGGACAATAAGATCATGCAGCATCTTTTAGAGAAAAATGGGTTTGAGTATTGTGGAATAATAACGGTCGGAGACGGTACTCCCAGAAGGGCATACCAAAAGATAAAATAATAAGCGAAAAACATACGATAGGAAACAGGGTTGACGTTAATTCGGCAACCCTGTTTAAATAGTTACAATTTTGTATCAAAGATTCATAGGCTCCCCTTTGATGAGGAAAATATCCTAAATGGAGGTTTTCGCCCCTACAGGGGAAGGCTAATATGGGGCTTTGATATTCAACATTTAAGGAAGATTATTTCATATTAAGCTTTCAATCACTAAACTTTATTTATCCACGAAAGGCTTATTACCAATGGTTTTGGAAGCTGATATCCTACTGTTGTGGTATTTCTTTGCAAACACCAGCGGTATGAAGGTTAAAAGCACCAGGCCTGAAGCTACAAGGAACAGGGTATGGGTGGGCAGGTATTCTGTAAAGCCGTATTCATCTATAAATTTACCACTCTGCTTTATAATGGGGTTTGAGATAATTGGGGCTGCGACCATAGGTATAAGTACAAAGAAAAGTATCCTTATGCCCTCAAACTGTCCCCTTGAATCGGCAGGATAAAGCTGCTTTGACCAAACCGTCAGGGTCTGCAGTATAACTATATAGCCTGAGCCTACGAGAAATACAGCAAGCAGAAGAACCCAGTTGAATATGGTAGATGGGTTTACATTTTCAGGTTTTCCGTAGAAGCCAAGTATCAGTACTCCTGCAAAGTTAAGGATAATTGAAGCCATACATACGAGAGGGGACTTGTTCTTGTTTATAAGCTTTGTAGCCGGGATAACAAGAAGCATGGATAAGACAAGAGGTATTCCCTCTATAAGCCCCATCATGTCAGCGGTGAAGCGAAGATAATATATTATATAGTTTCCCATATGTGTAAAGTACATGTTAAAGGCTATGAAGTAAACTGCCAGGGTAAGGTTTACCCATACCAGCTCCTTTAATGAAAAATATCTCTTAAAGTTGAAGGCACTGAAAAACTGCCTCCAGAAGCTTCCCTGCTTGTTAGGGACAAGATTCGGAGACTCCTCCATGAACAGGAGAGCAAATATGCCGAACAGTATTACCAAAACTCCCATTGCTACAAACAGCCTCATGTAGTTGTCATTCTTTCCAACCAGCATGCCTCCTACAACAGTTCCTACAAGGGTACCTATAACAGGCTGCGTGGCCATGGCAGCTCCTATCTGCCCTCTGTTGGAATCAGTCATCATATCATTTGCCCAGGCGTTGAAGCCTCCGTCGTTTCCCATGGAGCCGAAGAAGCTCATTATAGCGTCAGCAGAAACTACAGCAATTCCTGCTATCATAAGCAGCTGGGACGATGTCTCAAGGTGTCCCTTTGTTATGTACTGGGTCATTCCAAACAATATGGTAAATACTCCCCAGAGTATGTAGCCTGTAGCTACAACCCTTTTCCTCCTGCCCCGCCTGTCAGACAGGGTCCCTGAAAGGAAGGTTGAAAAGGTGGTTGCGGCGGCAGAGATTCCTACCATCCAGGATATGATTGTAGGGTCCTTGGCTATCTTGGCATAGACAAAGGTATTGAACCATTGGTTTTCCATGTTCCAGCACAGCTGGCCAGCTATTCCCAGGCCCCAGATGAGCAGCCAGAAACGGAAGGATGAAAGCTTTGATTTTTCCTTCATAGTTATCTCCTCCTGCATATAATCTATGGTACAAGTGCATATATTTAACAATTTCAGTGTAAGCTTGTACAGACCTAATGTCAACTGAAAGCGCCTATGGTATAATTACAACAAACATATGTAAGAATGGAGGCAGCTATGAAAAAAAGAAGCCAAACAACCGGTATAATATTAATTGTCTTATTGTGCTGTGGCATAATGGGGGTGGTGGATGG
>JAEZLD010000130.1 GCA_023415335.1 Bacillota bacterium
TTCCTGATGCCAGAGTCTGACCTGAAGCTGGATCATTAAAGGTTCCCTGATATACGAAATCAACAATCTGTACATTTGTTCCATAGGTAGCATTAGCATATTTAACCCCTGCCTTATAGCCCACTCCAAACCGTTCTACAGGCGCTATCTGTGAACCTCCAATGAAACCAACCTTTCCAGAGTTAGAAGAAAGTGCTGCCGCCACACCGGCCAGAAAGCCTGCTTCCTGATCGGCAAAAAGTATGCTTATTACATTATCATGTTTAACATACTCTGTACCATTGCTGGGCTCTCCATCAAGTAAAATAATTGAAATGTCAGGATGCTGCCCAGCAGCCTTGTTTACTGCTGTTTCAAACTTTTTTCCAGTTGTTACAATCAGATTATGCCCAGAGTCAATAAGATCATTAATGGCTGTAATAAAATCTGTTTCCTGCTCTCCAGAGGGCTGGAGATATTTTGATTCTATTGTTCCGTTTTCCTTTTCATACTTGGTTATTCCTTCCCAGGTGTTCTGGTTAAAGGATTTGTCATCAATAGTACCACTGTCAACTACCATTCCAACCTTTATTCCTGATGTTGCGTTATTATTCCTGCCACAGCCGGATAGAGCCCAGCTAAATATTAGTGATAACGCTGTAATTATACTTATCAGTCTGAATTTCATTTATAAAGCCCCCTTTTATTAGTGTTATAGCTTACACTGTGTCGTATGTTTGTATTATTTCACTGGTAAAAAAATATATTCCATTAACATACTTTTTCAGTTTTCCATCATGAATTAATGAAAACTAATCAGCATAAAAAAGAAACATCTGCTTTTAAACAGATGCTTCCTTTTAAATCATGATTCTTTATTATCCTATCCAAACAGCTTTAGCAGAAGTCCCGCTGCAACTGCAGAGCCTATTACCCCTGCAACGTTTGGCCCCATTGCATGCATAAGAAGGAAATTTGAAGGATTAGCCCTCTGTCCCTCTTTTTGTGCAACCCTTGCCGCCATAGGAACTGCCGAGACACCTGCGGCTCCAATAAGAGGATTGACCTTACCCTTTGTAATATAGCACATAAGCTTTCCAAGGAGAAGCCCCCCTATGGTACTAAGTATGAAGGCTGCAAGCCCTAACGCGATTATCTTAAGGGTCTCTGGGCTGAGGAAATTATTAGCCTTTGCAGTAGCGCCTACTGAAACTCCAAGGAATATTGTGACTATATTACACAATGCATTTTGTGCAGTGTCTGAAAGCCTCTCCGTGACCCCTGATTCCTTGAATAGATTTCCCAGCATAAGCATTCCTATTAGGGGTGCAACTGATGGCAATAGGAGCACACAAAGCACTGTAACAGCAATAGGAAATATGACCTTTTCGGTTCTTGAAACCTCCCTCAGCTGCTCCATCTTTATGCTTCTTTCCTTTTTCGTTGTAAGTAACCTCATTATAGGAGGCTGTATCATAGGTATGAGTGCCATATAGGAATATGCTGCTATTGCTATGGCCGGAAGCAGCTTAGGTGCCAGCTTCGATGTGAGGAATATAGCTGTAGGGCCATCTGCTCCCCCTATAATTCCAATGGATGCAGCCTCTGCAGGTGTAAATCCTAGCACCAAAGCAATAAGGAAGGCTGCATAAACTCCAAGCTGTGCTGCTGCACCAAGGAAAAGGCTTGACGGACTGGCCAGGAGAGGTCCAAAATCAGTCATCGCTCCAACGCCCATAAAAATTAAACAGGGGTATATATCAAGTTCCACTCCCTTGTACAGGTAGTATAAAAGCCCTCCTGCCTGAGAGCCCTCTGCAGCAGAGGTAATGCCTGTAAGCGGCAGGTTAGTAAGGAGCATTCCAAACGCAATAGGTATAAGCAGCAAAGGCTCAAATCCTTTTGCAACAGCAAAATAGAACAGTATGAAGGCTATAAGTATCATTATTATTTCCTTAGGGGTTATGTACGCAAAACCTGATTCATTCCATAGCTTGTACAGCGTCCCCATAAAGTCAAATTCTATCATTCCTTTAATCTCCCTTCTGAAAACGCAAAGCTAGGATTCCAATAGCTTTATGGATTTAACAACAAGGTTTCTACCCGAAGCTCTTCCTTCATGAGTAATAGCAGCTGTAATAATAGCGCATGCCTGTTCATCTACATTGACCAGCTTAAGCTTTCCTTCCATAGAATCCATCAGCCTTGCACCAAAATGCTCCTCTCTAGTACACTGAGCTTGAAGCCTGTGATTATTATTTTTAATAAGATTTCCTTTCAAGGCTCCTATAGCAACTGCTTCCAATCTAATGAAAATACTTAAGACTATAAGAACAGTAAAAACCACTGCCATGCCAAACAGTGCCACTAACAATCCGCTAGAAAATGTCATATTTCCGCCTCCTTATTATAAATTTTCATATGTATATTACATTTTACACGTTTTTTCGCTTTATGTAAATTTTTATTATATTCTTATAATGTATTATAATTGAATTTCTGCAAAATTACTTACTAAAGCCTTTAATAACAAAATAAAAAAGCTGCATTATTTCTGCAGCATAAAATAATAATATTTATTATCTTCCCAGCTCAACGATACATGGTAAGGGTTCATAAATACTGATTCCCATATACCTGTTTTCTTCGCTTCCATCTTCAAAGGTTATTTTCAGCCATGACTTAACTGTCCTGCCTTCCATGCCTTTAACAACCTCTCTTACCTCTCCAGGCTTAAGCATAGGATTATTTTTATAAACAGTAAATGGTGCCTTTATTTCAGAGGCTTCATGCATCCATTCCACCTTAGGAGGTTTTTCTCTTCCATATATACCTATGTATAAGGTATCCTCTATACTCTCAGCCCATATAAGAACAGGATATAGTTTGTTATTAACAAACTTCAGGTCCTTGTAGTCATAGGCAACAGAAGCATCCTGTCCATACTCAACATAGGATACAGGCATAGTATGATTATATCTTTCTTTAATATCCAGATTCCCCAGTATCACTGCATTGTAAAGGGTAGTTGCAGCCTTACATACTCCTCCTCCAGTGCTCTTAATCAGTGTAGTTCCCGCGTAGGTTGGCCCTTCCATAAAGCCCCTCTCCTTATTATAAGGCCCTACCTTATCATTGAAGGAAAATCCATCTCCTGCCTGCAGAACTGTACCTCTCAGGTATCTGCTGCAGTTGCCCACATTGTATTCCTCCCCTGGGAGAGGATCAAGAAGCACCGTTCTATATCCTCCAAGCAGTACATGTACGTCGTACATATCCTGAAAAGCTATAAACTCAGGTGTATCCTCCCATGGCAGCGAGGATACAGGTCCAGATGAGGATAAACCCCTCATGTAATCCTTGCAATGTGGCTCAGAGATAAGGCATAAACCAGTTACAGTATCCATATTTATGACCGTCAATAGTACAATAATCACAAGCGTGTTTCTTATTTTTATCATATGAACTCCTTATAAGCTTCGTAGAGTGAATAAATACTATATTATTTTTCACCGATTGACACAAAAATATAATCCATGCTAATTTAACTATCTGCCAGGGTATCCTCTATATAACAATACAGTTCTCCTCTCCACTGGGAATAAAGGAGGGGTCTTTCCGACTTTGCATACTCCAAAAAATCCTCAAGTACCCCAAGCTTATATAATCCCTTAGACAAATGTCTCGGGAAATTTCTTTCCTTCGAATAGAACTTCTTTGGGTCTATAACCATAAGGCTGTTATCCTCTCTGACATATATATCCCTGCATCTCAAATCAAGCTTCTTAAAGCCCAGGTTCTTAAATTCTATCAGCATATCCATCAAATTTAAGGAAAGCTGCTTTGACAGGCCATTTTTTTTAATAAATTCCGAAAGACATACTCCATCTACATAATCCCTTATCATGTAATTGCCCATAAGTCCATATACTTTTGGAAAGTATTTGTTCTCTCCTATTCTTGAAAGTATATAGTATTCCTTAAGGCAGCTTTCCCTTTCAAAGCATATTTTTATCACCTTTCCATCAGGAAGCTGGAAAAGAACCCCATTATGCCCTCTTCCTAAGTAGCTGCAGTCCAGCAGATTAATATCAAAGCTAAGAATATATTTCCTGTAGGTATCTATGTCCATTTAATCTCCCTTCAAACATTACTGTTTTTTACCCACCACAATATTATATGAAAGGAAGACTGTATAGTTAACTATATAATACTATTAATGTTTTATATATTCGGTATATATTTGTAAAAAAAAAGAACCGGGACATCCGGTTCTGGAAAAAGCTTATTTGTTATTTTTCATTGCAGACAGATTCCCTGATATTATAGAGTGAACCTTGTCAGGAAGCTCCCTTATCTCGTCCCTTGTCAGTGAACTGGTTTCTATAGGCTTAGAGATTATTACCTTTACCTGTGATGGCCTGATACGGTTATTTTCTTCCCAAATTTTATATGAGCCTATAATCGTTACTGGTATAATCGGAACTCCTGCTTTAGTAGCAAGCTTGAAGCTTCCATGCTTAAAATCAGCAATTTCAGCATTATGGCTTCTGGTGCCCTCAGGAAATATTACAACTCTGTATCCGTTCTGCAGGTTATTAATTCCTTCCTTTATGGACTCGAAGGACTGTCTCAGGTTGCTTCTATCCATAAATATACAGTGAATCTGCTTCATCCATGCACTGAATATTGGCACCTTATTAGTCTCAATTTTGGCAATAAACCCCTTCTGCCCAGGTATGTATGCAAGAAGTACCAGTATATCAAAATAGCTCTGATGGTTGCTTATAAACACAACAGGGGATTTCTCCGGAATATTCTCAGCGCCGATTACTTCAACCTTTGAGCCTGTAAGCTTAATGATAGCCTTTGACCACCCTCTTGCTACCTTATCGGCATATATATCCTTAGCGCTGACTTTTCCTCTCCACTCCAGGTATTTTGCCTTCAGCAGTAGAGGAGATACCATTATTATTGATAAAAAAAGCAGAACAGCAAAAACAGCATTCCAAACCATAAAAATCCCCCTTAATGCCACAAAGCATTATAACAAATACTATTTTGAACTATTAATTTATTTTATATTTATTATATATAATATACATTATTATGTCAATTATCTATGACAATTGTTACCTAACATTAAATATTAGATTCCTTAATATCTCTGTCATATACAGTTAATTATATATAACTTACAAAGCTCTAGTTATACATAAAGTTTATGGCAGCACAGTTGAGTGCTGCCTTGCCATATTAATTGTTATAGAAAAGGCTGTCTGAAAGATACTCCGGATCGCAGGTTATATCAATATCCAGCTTTCTGAAGGTTTCCTCATCCGATCTGCTAAGTATTGTTGTTGAGTGAGCCTGGCATCCCTCCAGCATGGTGAGCTTTTTCATTGCTACCTGGGCAGTTGGATTTGTTACCGCACAAACGCTGAGGGCGATTAGTATCTCAGCACAGGTAAGTACTGAGGTCCTGCTTTCAGATGTATTTACCTTCAAATTCATTATGGGCTCAAGAACCAAAGGGGAAATTAAATCTATCTCCTTAGAAATTCCTGCATAATACTTTATAGCATTCAGTACCGCTCCTGCCGCAGCATTCATTATGTGTGTACTTTTACCCGTAATTATTGTTCCATCCTTAAGCTCTATAGCTACTGCCGTAACAGCCTGGTTACCAGAAAGCTGTTCGTTAAGCTTTTCTGAATACACCCTTGCAGGCAGCACTATTCTCCTATCCTCAGGCTTAAGTTTTAGGTCTTGCATTATAATTTCCACTCTTTGTAAAGTTTCTTTATCCACATACCCCTTTTTATACTCACAGCCAGTTTTAAAATATCTTCTTATAACCTCCTGCTTTGCTGCCTCGCGCACAACCTCATCATTAGTTATTCCAAAGCCTATCCTGTTTACCCCCATATCCGTAGGCGACTTATATATTGATTCAGAACCTGTAATCTTTTCAATTATTTTCTTGAGTACCGGAAACATTTCTATATCACGATTATAATTAACTGTAGTAAGGTTATAGGCATCCAGATGGAATGGGTCTATCATGTTTACATCCTTCAGGTCTGCTGTAGCAGCCTCATATGCTATGTTTACGGGATGCTTAAGAGGAAGATTCCATACAGGGAAGGTTTCAAATTTGGAATAGCCTGCTACAGTACCCCTCTTATATTCATGGTATAGCTGGCTAAGGCATGTGGCTAGCTTTCCACTTCCAGGACCGGGAGCGGTTACCACAACAATAGGCTTAAATGTCTCTATATAAGGATTGCTTCCATAGCCTTCATCGCTGACAATTGTATCTACATCAGTAGGATACCCCTTTGTAGCCTTGTGCTTATATACCTTTATACCTCTTCTCTCAAGCTTGTTAATGAACACAGTTGTTGCAGGCTGGTTATCATATCTGGTTATGACCACACTGTTTACGTCCAGGTCATATCTTCTTAGGTCATCTATAAGCCTAAGCACATCCATATCATAGGTGATTCCAAAATCCCCTCTTATCTTGTTCCTCTCTATGTCACCTGCATATACACAAATAATTATTTCTGCGTTATCCTTCAGCTTGTGAAGTAGCTTTATTTTAGCATTTTCATCAAATCCTGGCAGGACTCTTTTGGCATGCATATCATAGAGAAGCTTCCCTCCAAATTCAAGATAAAGCTTATCATAGTTGTTAACCCTCTCAAGTATATATTTAGACTGTTCTTCCAAGTATTTTTTATCATCAAATCCTATCATATCGTCTCTCCTTAACCACAAAATACTAACCAGATAAATTTTACCACAATTTTATTCTTAATAATACATTGTTATATAATTTTTTTCGTTTTTTGCACCAGCTATGTCATATTGGGGAATTTCATACTTCACTTATTTATTATATCCTAACATAATTGTATTAAGCCTATATATATTCTGTTATAACAGCACAAAGCCTTATTACTTTAAACCTTGCAAAACAAATATTAGTAGTGCTGTTAATTAAATAATAGCACTACTACTGCCGCAATAAGTATTGGAAAGCATGCAAACAAAATATAATACCAAGGGA
>JAEZLD010000138.1 GCA_023415335.1 Bacillota bacterium
TTAGTATAGGGTGGATAGTATCATGCCTCCATGCTAAGGGAGGGCTTTTAAAGAGAACAAGGCTTTACAAGGGATACCCCAGTGATAAGGCTTCCATTGTTGGGCTGATGCTGTTAGTATGTATAACCTCCTCTTATGTAAGCCCTATCAAGTACCAGCTTACTAGCAGCCTTAAGGAGCTGCCTTATAAAAGAAGCATGGAAGCCTATGATATAGTAGCCTTTAACAACAGCTACATAAGAAATGGGCTTTCATACAGCCTTGAGTATACTGACAAAATTGGGAAAGAGGCCATAGATATAATTAAGGATGGAAGAGCCTATGCTTTTATAAGTAGTAGAAATGTGGATTTGGAAAGGGGTATTCTTGTAGATATTGCACTGGGCCCCTTTTTAAAGATGAGCGGCCTTGAGGAGCCTAAGGCGCAATTCTCCTGTCTTATTAATAAGAGTACTCCAGGAGTTAAGATAGGGGATATGCTGAATATAGACAGCGTGCTTGAGCCAGAAGCACCACAAATCTCCTCTACTGTTCAGGGATACCTGCCGGAGAATATGTATCTAAGAATAGCCCCCGGGCAGGCTGGTTATCATTATAGCGATGGCCTCATTACAATGGATGCGGAGGAGTATGAGGGGCTGCATAAGGATCTGTCAGCTGTAGTAGAGGGTTTGTGCTTTATAAATCCGGATAAGGATGAGCTTAAGGAATATATGAACCTGTTAATTAGTGAGGGCTTTACACCCGTTCCGGAAAGGTGGAGGGGACAAACTGAGGGGGAGGCCATGAAGGATTTTAGCATCATACTGTCAAGGGGGATTGTAGGACTAGCACTTACAGCTCTAGCTTTAGTGTTAATCATAAATGTGCTCAGAAGAGCTTTAGAGAGTAAAAAAGATGAATATAAGCTGCGCATGCTATATGGAGCAGCCTCTGGCAGTATGATAGGAACAGCTTTTTTAATTGCTTTTCTGATAATCGTTCCAGGCATGCTGTTGTCAACCTTCATTCTTCCTGTACAATACTGGCTATACTTTGGCTCTCCTAATGTATACCTTACATTCATAGGTATGCCTGCATTGAAATATATACTCCAGTATGGTGCCATAGGGTCTGTGGCAGCAATTATACTTGCCCTTGTCTCCTTAGGGATAAGGGGACAGTTCTCAACAATTTGCAAAATCAAAAAGCTCTAGGAGGGTTTGAGTATGGAAGTACTAAGTTTAAACAATTTATCCAAGGCTTTTTCAGGAGAGGGGGAAAACGCCTCTGCGATTAAAAGTGTTAGCCTTACCCTGTCTGAAGGTGACAGCATTTACATACAGGGAGAGGATAAACATGCCCTCACCGGGCTTATAATGCTAATGGGACTTGTAATTAAGCCTGACTCTGGGAGCATATGCATTGAAGCTGAGGACGCGGCAGGCCTGAAGGAAAAGGCAAGGGCTGCCCTAAGAAACAGGTATTTTGGATATATTAGCGACAGCTTTCCGATTGTAGACAGCTGGAGTGTAATTAAAAATGTAAGCCTTCCTTTGGTATATTCAAAGGAGAGGCTCGGCAATACCGGAAGAAGGAGCAGGACAAGGGAGCTGCTAGATATTGTAGGCCTTTCGGACAAGGCAAGGACAAGGGTAGGACTGCTCACAAGGAATGAGAGGATTAAGATGCAGGTTGCAAGAGCCTTTGTGAACAATAGTACCATAATACTAGCGGATAACCCCCTGGAAGGACTGGAGCATGGCGAGGGAGAGGAAATAATGGAGCTTATATTTACTCTCTTAGACAAGGAAAAGATATTTGTTATGGCTGCAGTAGACAGCAGCTTTTCAGATAGGTTTTCACATAGGCTTATATTGAAGGATGGCACCCTTATGGAGGAGTACTGGGGCCGCAATGAAAGTGGTGATGAGAGGGTATATACCGTATATTAATTATGTATTTTGTTATAAATATACGTTCAATGACAAGTGATTGAGTAAACCTAAGCAATATGTCGCAAAGATTTAACAGATTGAGAAGGGCTTTCCCTATGACAATTTTCTGATAAATATGCTATAATTTAATTATAATCAACGTGCAGTCGCCTTAATTACGTAAGTCAGTTGAGCGACGCACGTTCTTTTACTATTTGCTGAATGTTTTATTTGTTATAAGAAGCTGAAGGCTGTAGGTGGGGATATGGCTTCGGGTAGATATAGAAATTCTATTTCGGCAATACATATCAAGGATTCATAATGCGTAAGATTTCCAGAATGTATATATTACCGGTAGTTATAAATACAGCATATTGCTTGTAAATGGCTGCTTTGTGGAAAAGCTGCCTTAGAGGTAACATGTCCTGGAAACGCGAATAGGGGGATTAGGAATGTTTAATAAAAATGATGTAGTATCATACGGAACCTCAGGTATTTGTAAAGTAACAGGAATAACAGAAAAAAAGTTTGCAGATTTTAAGATGGAGTATTATGTGCTCAAGCCCATGCGCCAGGACACCTCTACTATATATGTGCCAGTGCATAACGAAAGGCTTACAGCAAAAATGAGAAAGATATTGTCAGCAGATGAGGTGCATGACCTTATAAAGTCCATGCCTCAGGAGGAGGAAATATGGATAAACGACAATGTTGAAAGAAAGAATGCATACAGAAGCATAATCAGCAGTGGGAGCCCGAAGGAGATCATAAGGGTTATAAAGACCCTCCACAGGGTACAGATTGAGAAGGAGGCCAACGGAAAGAGGCTATCCACATCAGATGAATATCTGCTGAGTGATGCCGAAAGAATACTCCAGGATGAATTCGCATTAGTGCTGAACATAAAGCCCGAACAGGTGGATCCATTTATACTTAAGGAATTAGATGATATGGTAGAAAATTAAATAAAGCATAAAATCCAGCCCCGGTATAAAACTGCCGGGGCTGACTGTTTTTTGAAATTGCTCACCTCAGAACTGTTACTATGGCTACAAGGGCAGGTGCTTAATAATTTTGTCTATGGAATATCTGAGCCAATAGGTAAAGCTTTCAGGTGCATTCTCCATCTCATTTTTTAACCGCTCAATGGATATCCACCGATAGTCTTCCACCTCTGTTCGTTCAGGGGAAACTATGCCATCATAGCTGCCAAAGAATACATGATCAAGCTCATTTTCAATAAGTCCGTTTTCAAACTCAATTCTGTATATGAAGGAGAAGGCTTCATTAATCTCTGTATCAAAGCCCATTTCGTATTTTAGCCTTCCATGGGCAACCTGCTCTAAGGATAAACCCTGCTTCTGGTGGGAGCAGCAGGTATTAGACCACAGCCCCGGGGAGTGGTATTTGCCGGAGTATCGCTTCTGTATGAGCATTTCACCCTTCTGATTAAATATGAATATGGAAAAGGCCCTGTGGAGCAGCCCATGCTTATGGACCTGAAGCTTTTCTCCATAGCCGGCTTCATTGTCCTCTTTGTCTACAAGTAATATTAACTCAGGTTCAGCCAAGGGAATCACCTCCAGCATTATAGTTATTGACATTCATGATTATACCATGCGTATAACCTTTAGCAAAGGGGAGGGTATGGGGACAGTTCTCAACCTTTACGCTTTTTCATCAAGGGGTATGGGGACAGTTCTCAGCTTTTCCCTTTTCTACGAAAAAATAAATATTTTCATTGAGAAAACCCAACATTGCTAAAACATACTATTTTATGTATAGTTAGTATATACAAATTTTACCAAGAGGTGCTTGAGATGAAAAGATATTCAAGAAAGGTATTTGTTGTTATATTGCTTTTATCTTTGGTTATATTTGACCTTGTTAGAGGAACCGTACAAACAAGGCAGTATTCAGAGGAGAAATACATAGGACCCATGGGATTGCCTGCAGAGTATCATAGCATTATTGCTCAATTCCAAGGAGACAGAGAAAGTGCAGTAGGTAATGATGTGTTCGACAGGCTACTTGAGGTGTTGTCCAAGGAGGATAAGGCAACTGCAATATTACTTTGGCAGGAGGATACATATCTTTATGACCCTTCAGGGTATTACAATGTCTCAGGTATCAAGGGAGAATACTTCTCCAAGGAGGATTTTAAATCACACAATGAAAATAACGTGATGATTTTTAATTACTCCCCCTATACACTAATGCTGGAAGATGGAATGATATACTATTCTGGCGAGTATAGACACGTGGTGGGGGAGTATTCTTCACAGCACCCTTTATATCGGGTTTCGTATGACAAGATAATTCCAATGGCACCTGGAAGACTTAACTTTAATACCACAAGCTTATCTAACACAATGAACATGAGTTTTACATTTTATATTGCTAACTGCAACGAAGGGTTGTATAAGGAAGCAGAAATGGCCGTTCAGAAAGCAGGGTGGAATATAATAGATGTACAATCGGTATATGGATCAAGTAGTGAGGAAAAGGGGATTCTGTACAACCTATTTTTCGCATATAAAGAGTATGTTGCTATGCTGCTCATGCTTGTTATGGGAATGGCAGTGCTGAGGAGGCAGGCAGCTGTAAGCTTTGGGGGGGACTCCTTCAGGCATGGCTTTGCTGCCGGAGTGATTCCAGCACTTACGGGAGCTGCAGCTGGGAGTGCAATATCAGGGGTCGCTATGGTATTGTTAGGAGATAATCTCACATGGGTCAGTGTAATAGCATGTGTTACAGCATGCTTTGTGCTAGGACTGCTTATGATTACGATGTCCTGCATAAGAATAAGGAGGAAACATACTTCAAGGAATGTAGGCTGGCTGGGCAAGTCCTATTCTATGATAAAAACAATATACATTCCTATTGGGGCAGTTGTGTTAATATGCTTGTCCATTTGCATAGCAGCCTACAATATGCAAGTCGTTCCATACATTATTAAGGAAGCATTGACGGAGAAAGAACTCTCTCATGTGCAGGTTGTGAGTTTTTCTGCATATATGATTGAAAAGGATGAAACCTTGCAGAAATTAAGCCTTAACCAGGCCATCGAAGGTGCTATAAATAGTGGAAATGCTTTCTCAATTCTAAGAATTAATAATGAGCAGACTGGCTTTATAGTAGTTGGAAGTGAGGCATTTAAGAGAATGTATAAGCTAGACTGGACTGATGAAATTCCTGCGGCATATGTAAAAAAGTCAAACCCAAATCTTAAGAAGGGTGAAAGTATCAATGTGGGCGGTGGGACTAGAGATAAAACTGTTGAGGTGGTAAGGTATTTGGACAAAAGCTTCAGTTTATATATGTATTCAGGGGGTGTGTCTAATCTTGAGCAGGATGTATTGGCTTTGATGGACCTTAAGGACTTCAAGGAGGCAGGTCATGACCCTGTTGAGCTT
>JAEZLD010000164.1 GCA_023415335.1 Bacillota bacterium
TCCCTTACAGGAGTGTAAAAACATACATCCATACCAGTTCCCCTTTGCATTCATATGATATTAAAAAAATTTATAATATTTTTTATGCATAAAAACCAGTCTATATTACTGATACAATATGCTAAAATTATATAAAATAAGAGAAAAATGCCAGGCTGCGATGCATAGATATTAATAGAAAAGAATAATATATATCCTTATGTGAGAAACAGTAAAATATATATTAAAAATGTATTATTTACAAATAGTACAAAAAATAATAATATTAATGATAAGAAATCATTTTACATAATATACTTATGGAGGAATAATATGGCAAACATTTTAAAAAGAATTTTCAATGACAGGTCACTTATAAAAAACAGGGATTTCTGCCTTCTTATGTGCGGTAAGCTTGTATCACTTGTAGGTTCCCAGATGCAGGCCTTTGCATTATCTCTGTATATATTAGAGACCACTGGGTCTCCACTACAGTTCTCAATGGTTTTTGCAACGCAGTTTATTCCAATGATTGTCATACAGCCTGTAGCAGGAGTTCTGGTGGACAGGTTTGATAGGAAAAAGATAATAGTAGGACTTGATTTCCTGTCTGGAATATGCGTAGGAATCTTTGCATTTATTTTTAAAACAAAGGAAGCTTTCACATTGGGGCCAGCCTGCATACTGGTGGCCATATTGGCGGCTATTTCAGCTGTTTTCCAGCCCGCAGTAATAAGCTCCGTTCCCGTTATAGTTAATAGGGAAAAGCTAATACCTGCCAACACAACCAATGCCTTTATTATGAGTGCAGGAGCGGTAATTGCTCCTGCCATAGCAGGAACGATATTCGAAAAATATGGGTTGTTTTTTGTGTTACTACTTAATTCAATAAGCTTTATATTATCTGCCATAAGTGAAATGTTCATAAGGATACCTATGGTTGAAAAGCACAATTCCAAATTCAGCTTTCATGAGTTTAAGGAAGACTTTATGGGAGGCTTAAGGTTTGTACTGTCCAGCAGGACCATGATTGGAATAATAGGAATAGCCTTTGCGCTTAACCTGGTTATTGATGCTGTAGCTGATACGGCACCTACCACAATGTTGGAGCAGATTCTAAATGCGTCAAAGGAACAGCAGGGGTATCTTAAGACCATAGCTTTTATATCTATGCTGGTTGCTCCGGTTGTGTGCGGGCTTCTGGCAAAGAAAATGTCAATGAAAAAGGTGCTGTACACCTCAGTTGTTGTGATAGGGTTCTTTACTGCGGCCTTCAGTGTGGTGGTATTCCTGAACAGTATATTTACATTTAACTTTATGGTGCCTTATATGGCAATACTGATAATATTGTTCTTCTTAAAGATGCTTGAGACCTTGGGCTCCATTTCCCTCAGCACAGCATGCCAGCAGGAGGCCCCAAGGGAGATGCTGGGAAGGGTGGGTACGCTGATGAGCACATCAATGACCGCCTCTGCGCCTATAGGAGTTATAGTATTTGGTGTTATTTACGAATATACCCCTTTATATGTGGGAATCGCAATTGCTGCCATAGCATTACTTGCAGCCACTGCCTTCCTAAGACCGCTTCTGGTTGATGAGAAAATAAAGACAGAAGAAAACGAGGCTGCCATAACAGAATAGCATTTTACTGGCCGCATTTTATTCTGCGGCCTTTTGCATGCATTCATAAAAAAGAAATAAACTATTTTATGATATTGATATATAATAGTATTTGTAACAAAATAATAGGAGATGGATATGATGCTTAGGATACCGAGAAACAGCCCCTGCTGGTGTGGGAGTGGAAGGAAATATAAATATTGTCATATGGAAGAGGACCTTAAGCTTCAGGAGCTTGAAAGAGAAGGCTACTTAATCCTGGGCAGGGAATCTATAAAAAGTGATGAAGAGATAGAAGGAATAAGAAAAAGCGGAAGGCTTACTGCAAGAATACTTGATATGGTAGGGGAGAGAATAAAGGCAGGAGTCACCACTGAGGATATAAACCAGTGGGTACACCAGTATACGGTTGAAAACGGAGGAATACCCGCACCCTTAAACTATGAGGGATTTCCAAAGAGTGTATGTACCTCCATCAACAATGTAATATGCCATGGTATACCAGACAGCTCAGTAGTGCTGAAGGATGGAGATATAATAAACGTGGATGTCACCACCATACTGGACGGCTATTATGGTGATGCCAGCAGGATGTATATAATAGGCAGCGCTTCAGAAACTGCTGCAAGGCTCGTAAGCGTAGCCAAGGAGTGTATGGAGGCAGGGATGGCACAGGTAAAGCCATATACAAGCATAAGCAACATAGGAAGGGCTATAGAACCTATTGCACTGAAAAACGGCTTCTCTGTTGTAAGGGAATACTGCGGTCATGGAGTTGGCATAGACTTCCATGAGGAGCCACAGGTGGACCATTATGCAATGGAAGAGGATGGTGTTATTATGGCTCCTGGAATGGTATTTACGATTGAGCCTATGATAAACGAAGGAGTATGGAATGCTGAGATACTGGACGATGGATGGACTGCAGTAACAGCAGATGGAAAGCTATCTGCCCAGTGGGAGCATACTATACTTGTAACCAATGATGGGTATGAAATATTGACCAAGCTTTAAGTAGGAGGCCAGGATGATAAATATGGGATGCCAGCATTTGAAGGAAGAGAAGCCTGTTGAGAACATAATAGGGGAGTACCTTGTGGATAACAAGCTTACCATTGCAACAGCAGAATCATGTACAGGAGGACTGCTGGCAGGAAGGCTTATTAACTATCCAGGAATATCTGCTGCATTTATGGAAGGAATGGTTACCTATAGTAACGATGCCAAGTGCAGAAGGCTGGGAGTTAAGCGAGAAACTCTTGAGCAGTATGGGGCGGTAAGCGGTGAAACAGCCATTGAAATGGCAAGAGGGGTTTCTGAGGCAGCAGGAGTGGACATAGGCATATCCACAACAGGTATAGCAGGCCCCGGGGGAGGAACAGCACAGAAGCCTGTAGGCTTGGTGTATGTAGGAATATGTATAAAGAATAAGACCTCATGTATAGAGCTTAGGCTGGCAGGAGACCGCCAGCAGGTAAGAGAAGCTACAGTGGATAAAGCGTTGGAATACTTGAGGTCCCAGCTTATTGGATAAGAGTGACAAGGATAAGAAGGGGAGAAATTCCCTTCTTTTTACATTGTGATGCAAAAGTGTATGTAATATGAATATGAATATATGATATAATGAAGAAAATGTATTAGCCTATAGTGTAACTATAGCTATAAGCATAGGAGGCTGGATATGGAAGAAAGGCTTATATCGGTAGTTGTACCGATGTACTATGAGGAACTGGTGGCTGAGGAGTGCTACAGACGGCTGGTAAAGGTTATGGCTGATAATAATATAAATTATGAAATGGTTTTTGTAAACGACGGCAGCAGGGATAGGACTCTGGAGATACTGAGGACTATCTCCCAGAAGGATGGAAGGGTCAGGGTAATAAGCTTTTCAAGGAACTTCGGGCACCAGGCCGCCGTTACTGCAGGAATAGCCAAAGCCAAGGGGGATGCAATAGTTATAATTGATGCAGACCTTCAGGACCCGCCGGAGCTCATTCCGGATATGATAAGGCTGTGGGAGCAGGGAAATCATGTTGTATATGCTAAAAGAAGCAGGAGAGAGGGTGAATCCTGGTTTAAGCTTACAACTGCAAAATACTTTTACAAAACATTAGACAAGCTTTCAGAAGTAAAGATACCTATAGACACAGGTGATTTCAGACTTATAGACAGGAAGGTAGCCGATGCGCTGAGCGCCATGCCCGAGAGGAACAAGTTCTTGAGAGGACTGATAAGCTGGATTGGCTTTAACCAGATTCCAATAGAGTATGAAAGGCATGAAAGGTTTGCAGGAGAGACCAAGTATCCCATGAAGAAGATGGTTAAACTGGCCTTTGACGGAATAATGGGATTTTCCTCAAAGCTGGTAAGGCTTCCGCTGTATACTGGGGCCATAGCCATGGCAGCTGCCATTATAATATTCATATTGGAGCTTGTGACAGTTATAATAAAAGGAACAGGGGCAGCTTCACTGGGGATAAACATCATAGCGTTAATTTGCTTGTTTGGGGGGCTTATCCTTCTTTCTATAGGAATAGTAGGAGAATATGTGGTTAGGATATTTGACCAAAGCAAGGGAAGACCTGAGTATATAATAGAAAGGGAATATGGCAAACATGAAGAAAAGTAAGCTTGCTGGCGGTGTGATTAGTGTTTTGGCGGCGGTGCTGCTAATATATCTGGTATTGTCAAGTGCTGGAATAGATGAGGTATGGGACAGCCTTAAAAGCATTAATTGCTGGTGGATTGCTATATCAGTTGTGCTATACACCCTCGACCAAGGACTTGAGTCCAAAAGGTGGAGCTATATTCTTAAGGATAACAGCCTGAATGTGGGTATTAAGGATGCTTTTTTTGCATTCAACCTTGGAAACAGCATTAATATAATAGTGCCTGCAAAGCTTGGAGACGTGGCCAGATCATATTACCTTAAGAAGGAGAAGGGGTACGGCTACTCAAGGACCCTGCCTTCAACCTTTATAGACAGGTTCTTCGATGTTATTGGGGTATATGTGGTAACTCTTCTGGCAAGCATATATGTGGTATCAGCTGTAAAGCTTCCAACTTGGTTTTTTACTCTGATGATTGCAGGAATTGCGGCACTTCTTGCAGCATTCATAGCAATAGGGATGTTTCTTAAGAATAAGGACTTTGCCAGACGTATAAAACAGGAAAAGCTGAGAGGCTTTATGGAATCCCTAATAGAGGTGCTTGAAGGCTCCATAAAGCATAAGGGGAAGTTTATGCTGCTTACACTTATGTCTGTGGCGATTTGGACGCTTGAGGGAATCGTGTCCTATACTATAATACTTTCCCTTGGAATAAATATGAATCCTATTATAATACTCTTTGTAAGTATGATAGCAACTCTTACAAAGGTTATACCTATTACCCCTGGCGGAATAGGGGTGTTTGAAGGAGCAATGGCGGTGCTCCTGATGGTTTTCGGAGTCGGAACATCTAATGCGGCGGTTATTGCTACAGTAAACCATCTGATTATGAATCTCTATACTCTGGTAATAGGGGTATATGTAATTATTGTTAAAGGAATAAGTATATCAAAAATAAAGTACGAAAAGGTGGATGAGACATGAAGATAGCTGTTATAGGGACGGGCATAACAGGATTGTCAGCAGCCTATGAGCTGTCCAAACACGGATATAAGGTTGAGCTTTTTGAGAAGGACAGCAGTGCCGGAGGAATAGCGGGAACCTTTGAATACGATGGCTTCCTGCTGGAGAAGTATTACCACCACTTCTTCAAATCAGACCAGTATACAATGGAACTGCTCAGGGAGTTGGGCATTCAAAATAAGATACAATGGATGAAAAGCAGCATGGGGTTCTTTCTGGATGGAGAGTGCTATGATTTTGGAACCCCTATATCACTGCTTAAGCTTAAACCGCTTTCTTTATTAGACAAGATTAAATTTGGAATAGCTACGCTGAAGATATTAGGAGAAAAGGACTGGAAAAAGCTTGAGGAGACAACTGCCAAAGAGTGGATTTTAAAGAACGCTTCAAAGGGAGTATACAACAAGATATGGAAGCCGCTGCTTGTAACAAAGTTTTCAGAGCAGTATGAGGATATAACAATGTCCTGGCTATGGGGAAAAATAAAGCTCAGGGGCAATTCCAAGGAGAAAGGGAAAGAGGTTCTAGGATACATTGACGGTTCAGAGCAGCTGATGATAGACAAGCTTTTGGAAAAGCTCCACCAGCGAGGAGTATGTATCCACTATAATTCTCAGGTTGACAGCATAACAAAGAATGGATACCTTAAGATAAAATGTGGTGAAAAGGAAGCAGAATACGATAAAGTCATATGTACGACACCCCTGCCGCAATTCCTTGAGATGGCCCATGAGGTGCTCCCCCAGGGATATATAAAGGGACTTGGCAGCATAGAATATACAGCTGTAAGCTGCACTATTTTAATTCTAGACAGGCAATTTACTCAGTATTACTGGCTGAACATAGGGGATGAAAGCATACCCTTCGGTGGGCTTATAGAGCATACAAACCTTATGGGCATAGAGCAATACGGAGGTAGACATATACTTTATATATCCAACTATTTATACAAAAATAGTCCGTACTATTCAATGAATGCAGAGGAGCTTCTAGAGGCTTATACCCCATACCTTAAGAAGATAAATCCTGATTTCAAGAGAAGCTGGGTGAGGGATGTGTTGACATTTAAGGATGAATGGGCACAACCTGTAATAAAGAAGGGATACTCAAGAATAAAGCC
>JAEZLD010000215.1 GCA_023415335.1 Bacillota bacterium
ATCCTTATAGTGCTTCATTATTTCCTTAGCCGAGGCCTTGCCGACGTTCTGTATTCCTAAGGCAGTTAAAAGCATTACAGGATCGTTGGCTTTGGAATCCTCTATGGCCTTCAGAATCTTATCTGTGTTCTTCTCCTTGCCTATTATGCCCTTTTCAACCAGCTCATTACGGTAGTCTTTCAGGGAGTATATGTCTGCATAGTCCTTTATATAGCCCTCATCTATAAGGGCCTTGATGTACTTTTCCCCGAAGCCCTTTATATCCATACAGTCACGGCTTACGAAGTATGAAACTGTCCTCTCCAGCTGTGCAGGACAGGCTGAGTTTACACATTTGGTATCTGCTGTATCCTCCTCCCTCACAACCGGCTCCCCGCATACAGGGCATACAGAGGGCAGCTTATATACTGAGCCCATGTGCTTCGTAACGGCCTTGACCTTGGGAATAATCTCTCCGCTTTTATATATGACCAGGGTATCCCCTATTCCTATACCAAGGTTGTTTATGAAGTCCTGGTTGTGGAGGGTTGCCCTTGATACTGTTGTCCCGCAAAGCCTTATGGGGTCAAACAGGGCTGTGGGGTTTATTCTTCCTGTCCTGCCTACTGACAGCTCTATCTCCCTCAGGGTAGTTTCCTTCTCCTCAGGAGGGTATTTATAGGCAATATGTCCCGGTGAGTACTTGCTGCCTGCGGTAAAGTCACTGCGGTAGTCTATCTGGTCTATTTTAACCACCGCTCCATCTATATCATAGTCAAGGCTTCCCCTCATTTCACCTATCCTGTCAATTTCAGATATTATTTCCTCATCGGTGCTGCATAAAACTGATGGCACGGTGTGCATGTTCTCCGTCTCCTTCAGCTGCTTGAGTGCCTTAGAATGTGTTTCCATAAGGCTTCTGTCCCCGTCTTGCACATTGAATATGAACATGGACAGCCCCCTCTGCTTTACCACGGAGGAGTCCAGCTGCCTTAAGGTGCCTGCTGCGCAGTTCCTTGGATTTGCAAAGGTCTTCTTCCCTGCCAGCTCCTGTGCCTCATTGGTCTTGTCAAAATCCTTGTGGGACATGTATACCTCACCACGGACCTCCAGGTATGGATACTTTGTAGCAAGCTCCTTGACAACCCCTGGGATTACAAGTGCGTTTAAGGTCACATCCTCTCCTACAAAGCCGTCCCCCCTGGTCTCAGCCATTGTAAGCTTTCCGTCCACATATCTGATGGCCGTGGATAGTCCGTCAAATAAGTACATATTTGATTTTCGTATTTTTGTTTAAACTATAGTGTATAATATGATTTTTCCTTATTCCAACATACATCTTGTTTTTTATACTTTACAACAGACGAAAGCACTGCAACATAAGAAGGACCATTTTTACAAGTTAGCCAATAATTCAGTACATAATGATAGCCAAAAACATGCCAAGAAACAAGATTGCTATTAATGTCAGCATTTATGCCATTTCTGCAACAGTTATTTATTATTCCTTATAACATCAATTATATCAATTTTGCTTATCCTCCAAATTGAAGAAATACCAGATATTATTACTATACAGAATGATAGAAAGAAACTAAATACTATTGACGAAAAGGAGATAACAAATATGCTATCTAACCCTAATATTCCATTACAGAAATACATTAAAGCCACTGCTATTATCAATGAATAAACAAATGTTTTTATTGCAATAATTAGCATATCATATCCAATTAAAAAAAACGCCTCTCCATTTGTTAAACCTATAGCCTTTAAAATTCCAACCTCCTTTTTTCTGGTCCTATTTCTAAAATAATAAACAAAATAAAACATTACCATTGCAGTTATAACTAGTATTAAAGAAACACCTCTCATAATATCTTTCACCATTTTCAGGTTTTCTTGTATCTTCTGTATGTCTAATGCTTTGCTTATAACATAAAACGCTGGTGATATCTTCTCTATTTTAGATTTTACTATCGGAATGTCTTCAAAACTGGTGGCATACGCAATTAATGCACTAGGCCCCAACTCTTTCTCAGGATAACCCGGATAAGTCTCTTTATAACTAGTATCCTTATTATCACTGAGTATTCTCGACATTTCATTATAATCCATTAACACTATATTTTGTCCTTCTTCAGACCTTTGATAGGAATATGAATCAGAAAGAATGCCAGTAACTTCTTTTTTTATGGTTATTAGTTTATTTATTGTTCCATCGATTCTAACAGTCTCTCGATTTTTACCATCATTAGGGCCTTGTGGCTTAGTTGCTTTGCTATCAAATAGTTTTACTGGAACAAAACACTTGACTTCTAAAGTTTTACCCACTAAACTACTTGGATTATTATTCAATTTCTCAGCAAAGGACTTTGTCAAGATAAAACCTTCTCTAATATTATTTATCCCGCTACTATTTTCAATAAGGCTGCCAATTTCTTCTTCTAAATATAGTGGTGCTATACGAAATTGTGGTTCCTCTGTACTAAAAACAAAAGAATTGTCATATGTAATCTTTTTAATAAATTGTGTTCCATCTGTTATAGTTATTTCTGCTTTTTCCGTATTACTTTCTGACTTTTGACCATTTGTTTCTGTCAAGCCATAGGATGTAAATTCATAATATGGATATACGTTATTAACATTTGGAATTTTAACTATACTCTTAATTTCTTCATCTGATAACCTTAATGCTTCTTCATAATCTGTCTGTGAGTTCAAGCCCATTGTATCATTTATTATTAAAATACTTTTTTCGGAGATTGCATTTATAAATTTCTTTTGTTGATCAGCAAAAGAATCTCCAAAATTTATAAATAGTGTTGAAATTGCTGCAATTAATGCAGTAACTGCAATAAGTATTTTGTTTAACTTTTTCTCCTTCTTTTTACTTTTGCTATAATATTTTATAAAGCTATATATATTTTTTCTAGCCTTTATTTTTACATTATTATTAACTTTATAGATAGTACCACCTTTGTAAACCTCATTATGTATCATATTAACCTTCAAATTGTTTATTTCGTATACAACATCAGCTATCTGTTCAACTTTTTCATCATGTGAAACAATAATTACAATTTTGTTTAATTCATTTGCCAGCTTTTTGAATAATTGTAGTATAGTATTGCTATTTTTAGAGTCCAATGAAGCAGTAGGTTCGTCTGCTAACACGATATCAGCATCATTGATAAGGGCTCGTGCTATGGCTACTCTTTGCTCCTCACCTCCTGACAAACTAGAAGGATAATTATCAGATACATTATTTAGTCCTATATACTTAATTAAATCTTCTGCTTTTGCTCTAATCAATGAATCATCTTTAGACAGCATTCTCATAGGAATCATTATATTTTCAACAGCTGTTAACTCCTGTATTAAATTATTCTGCTGAAATACAAATCCTACTTTTCTCAATCGAAAATCCGCTTTATTTTCTTCATTATTAAAGTCAATAAGCTCATTATCAAGATAATAAGAGCATTCTTTATTGGGTTTTTGAATTAATCCAAGTATGTTTAATAGCGAGGACTTGCCTGAACCTGATGCACCTTTAACTACAGTAACAGCTCCTCTTGGAAATGTAATGCTAACCTCTTCAAGAATTGTAGAATCATATTTTATAGTCAAATTATCAATCTTTAGCATATTTTCACCTGCCTAAAAATTTATTCATGAATTGATAAATATCACGATAAAATAGTAAATTAAAAACACCGTCTTTTCTTTTTTCATCCAATATTTAAATTTTTATAATTGTGTACAAATAAAGCATGACAACGAGATGAAAAGAGAAACCCATATCGAGTTTCTCTTTTCAACTCAATGTCATGTGTCAACTAAGTAACGATAATAATAGAATTCTTTATTCTTTCTTATGTTATTTAGATATTAGAAGAGTATACTCAAATATTCAGTTGAGGTTGAAACTCCGACTGCTCCCCAAGGGCTAGGTATACCTATCTTATTGTTAAATGACCCTTTAGCATATTCTCCATTAGGATGATAAGCAGTCCAAGTTCTCTCATTTTCAACGTTGTTTGGGAATATGCATACATCCGTAGTTAACCACAAATCCGTTACATCACCTGAGGTAGTTGTGCTATACCCATCTGCATGAAGTGTTTCTTTTAAAACTAGAATATTTAGAGTACAGTACCCTTCAATCCAGACTTTCTGATCTTCATAGAATGCAGCCTTAGCACTTATAGCCTGTCCAAAAACAAGGCCTAGAAACAAAGCAAATGCTGTGAGTAAGGAGATTAATTTTGTAGTTTTTCTCATTACATCACCCTTCTTTGTTAATATTTTCCAGTACTGGTATACTTATTATATACTAATTCAAAAAAATTTTCAAATTATTTTATAACGTTATTTTATAAAACTTCATAATAATTATATAGAAATCAAATTCACGTATGGCCTTCTATAGGTATCCCATTTGTAAAAAGTAAAATCTTCTTTATTATATATGTGCAAAATGGCACTTATCTTTTACTGATAAGTGCCATTAAATATATATTTACTTTATCAACCCAAGCAGCTCTTCCTCTGAAATAACCTTTATTCCCAGCTCCTGTGCCTTGGTAAGCTTGCTGCCTGCGGCCTCTCCTGCCAGCACGTAGTCCGTCTTCTTGCTGACGCTTCCGCTGCATTTGCCGCCGTTCTTTTCAATGAGCTCCTGGGCTTCCTTCCTGCCCAGGGTTGGAAGGGTTCCCGTTATTACAAAGGTCAGACCCTTGAACAGCTCCGTAGTGCCCTCCTCCTGATGGACTGTAATGTTTACCCCAAAATCAATAAGCTTATTCAGCACATGCATGTTGGTTGGGTTTTTAAAGAACTCCACTATGGTCTCTGCAGTTATGGTTCCTACATCCTGTATTTCGTTAAGCTCCTCTACGGTTGCCCTGGTAAGCTCGATTACATCCTTATAGTGCTTCATTATTTCCTTAGCCGAGGCCTTGCCGACGTTCTGTATTCCTAAGGCAGTTAAAAGCATTACAGGATCGTTGGCTTTGGAATCCTCTATGGCCTTCAGAATCTTATCTGTG
>JAEZLD010000024.1 GCA_023415335.1 Bacillota bacterium
CCGTTTTTAAAGAGCCCGTTTACATACTCAGCAGTCTTAAGCTTCTTATCCTGGGTATTATCAAGCTCTGGGTAGTTTTTACTGCATTCCAGGTATTCCTTAAGCAGGGCAGCGGACAGCTTGTCAAGCTCAAGGGACTGCTTTCCTTTTACACGCTTTGAAACCGAGCCCTCAAGCTTCAAGTAATCATACCAGTGGCTTCCCAGGTCGTGGTCTGGGAGGCTGCTATATTCACCCTTTACGACCTTAAGCTGATCTATTAGCCTGCTATGCTCCGGTCCCTTGTCCACTACTGTGTCATAAAACTCAGTAAGCATGGTATGGTTTCCCATAGCCTTTATATAATCATAGGAGAACAGTGGCAGGTCCTTCTGGTAAGGTGTCAGTATCAGGGTATCCATCTTCATTATGCCCAGTATGGCCCGCACGGATACCGTAGACAGGTTGCCCAGACCCTCTACAGCATATCTGTTAATATAAAAGCTCATGCCGCTGTCCTTGAAATATGAGCTTCCACCAATATCTATTGGTATCATATTGAAATAATTTTTTATATTAGCTAATGCATCATTTAGCATTTTACACCTCCTGAAGTTCAGGATTGCCAAGGCCTCCTTTGTGGAGTATCAGCACTCCGCCTAGAAGTGCGCCCTGGGAAACTATGTTTACGGCCTGTGCTATCCAGTGCATGGATGAGGAGTCATCAAACTTTGCAGAAAGATAGCCCATTCCAAGCATGGCAATAAATGCAATGGCAAAGAGTATTCTTGCCGAGGTTTTCTTAAGCTTTCCGGCAAGTGTGAAAAGCACCCACTGCATTCCTCCGCAGCCTATAACCTGCATAACAACGAACATGAGGCTGCTGGAGTATACAGGTATTGCTGCAACGGAGGCGGCTTTGAAACCTCCAGAGTCCTTCTTTTTCCTTAGAAGATACATGAGTCCGAGAAATACCAGCAGGAACCCTGGGGCCTGCATTGGGAAAAAGGCTGTATCAAGGGCTTGAAAGTCACATATGCCTAAGGCGTAGAGTATCTTCCAGGCAGCTTTATAAATGCCGCTTATAAGCACCATTATAGACCCGGCGGCCATAAGGGCAAAGGCGCCTTTGACCATTTTATTATATAAATCACGCTGAAGAAGTACTGCGGCTATAAAAAATAAAACTACGGGTATGAAATCAACAATTGCCATAGTAACCGTTATACCGTTCATGCACAGCCTCCCATTACTTTATGATTTTTGAGTCTTTAAGGCTGTGTATTGGAACAAGTGGGAGTATAATGGGGGTGCTCTTTACATAAGACTGATATTCAGGGTCCTTTCCATAGCTGCCGTTCTGTCTAAGCTCAAGCCTCTTTGCGCCATTAAACATTATATATATTATTGCTATGTAGCCTATTAATGAAATAATCCACTGTCCAGGGGTAGCCAGAATAGTTATTCCTGATACAAAGACGCCTGTCCAGAAAAGCAATTCCCCAAAATAGTTGGGACAGCGCACTATTTTATAAAGCCCTATGTCACAGAAGCGGGCTGGGTTTTTAGCCTTAGCTGCTGATTTCTGCTTGTCTGCAGCCGATTCTATTATTATGGCTATAACCATTATAACAACACCTATCCAGGATAGTGTATCCTGTGACATGCCATTTGCCTGGCGGTAGTATACTGGTGCTACCTGGCACACATAAAGCAGTGACACGCATATCCATATGGTGGCTTTGACAAACACCGGCATAGGCTTTTCTTCTTTTGTAACAGCTGCCAGGGTGTTTCTGTATGAGGCACTCTTTAACTCACGTATAACAAGGAAGCCACCAAGACGAATTCCGTATATTACAAAAAGTATGCACTGTATTGCTACAGCAATGCCGGATTCGCCCTTGAACATTAAAAGCATTGCTATACCCTCACCGGCAACGGCAAAGCCATATCCGATTGAGAGGAAGTATACGAATTTATAGAATCCAACAGAGCAGAGTATTGCACTTACAAGTGGAAGTACCCACATAAGCTTTGGGAATGTAGACATTATAAACCCTCCTTAATAGCAGTTTTTGATGTAGTCCTTAAAGCTAAGCTTGCCATACCTGGTGTCACCAACCATTTCGTTGGACAGTGTCCACTTGGAGAACTTGATTATAGCTTCCTTTCCATTCTTCTTACGCTTAGCCATGAATGCCAGCAGGGAGAACAGCCATACAGGGGCCCTCTTAATAACAACAGGTTTGCCTGCAGCCTCAAAGAACATGGTTGCAATCTCCTCATAGGAATAGGTCTCTGTTCCGCCTACATCGTAGGTCTTATTGTCATCCAGCAGGTGGAGGAGTATAAAGTCAGCCAGATCAGTTGTATCTATTACATTGGCATGTACAGGCTTCTTTCCAAGTAAGGTAACCTCACCTTTTTCAATCATTGGCATGAAAACCTTTGCTATATCATAGAAATATCCCGTAGGCCGGTAAATTACATATGTTAAGCCTGATTTCTTAAGCTCCTGCTCCATAAGGTACTTGGCATGAAGCATAGGGACTGATGGGTCTCCATCACACTTGAGCACCGACACATATCCGAAGTTCTTAACCTTTGCTCTTTTAGCCTCATTCAGCAGGTTCAGGTTTCCATGATAGTCAATATCGTAATTAGTAACGGTGCCGGAAGCCTTTGTAAGACCTACTGTGGTAATTACGGCATCCATGCCTTCGCACAGGCCATTAAGGGTTTCTGGCTTGGTTAAATCCACAACCTTAGCAGTATAGCTTTCCTTAGGAAGGCCTTCTATTTCGTGGATAACCATATCCACTGCCACAACCTCATGACCGTCCCTTACTGCTGAGCGCAGTATGTCGCTCCCAAGCTTTCCAAAAGCTCCTGCAATCAATAGCTTCACAAAAATCCACTCCTTTAAATTTTATTGTAATAATGCCTCTCACCTTGAGCAAAGCAAAAACATGATATAAAAATATCCTTCATGTTATCATCGTAGGGGGGGATTCTATGCCCACCTGAGGTTTTGCTATACCATGGGTAGGCACGTGAAAACATCCTAAATGGATGTTTTCACACCTACAATTTCCAGAAGGCAGTTTCATACATTATGCATGCTTTTAAAGTATAAGTTTTTTAAAAAACTTTGTTTCTCACCCTTGATTTAATTTTGTAGGTTTCCACTCGTAACAATTATGCTATTAATACTTTTCTTTGGCTCTCTTGTCGTTTATAATCTTCATGTGTTCTTCAGTGATTAAGGTAACGTTGTTCTCCCTTGCCCAGGCTACGCAGCCCTTTAAGGCGGCAGGCAGGAATATGCGGGGAACCTTTACCATCATTGCACAGGCCTCATCGGTGAATTTTACCTTGTCATCTGCTCTGTTTGCTGCGTACTTTACGGACTCAATGCTGGTTTCACGTATTGGCAGAAGCTCTGGCCTTGCCTTGGGGAATCTGGTGTACCAGAAGTTTTTGCTGTCCCTGTAGCCATAGTCCACTGGAACCTTCGGAAAGTCCTTTGCTCTGACTCCGTTTACTATTGCATCATAGTATTTAGGCTTCATAAGTATCTTATCAATCCTGAGTATGAAGTGGGCTCCAAACTTAGAGGTAATCCCGTTAAAGTCATGATATGGCGGCTCGTAGCCGTTCAGCTCACCAGGTTTATCATCTTGAGCATTGTCAAGGTTTCTCATCCAGGTACATTCAAAGCTCTGGTAGGCCTCACTTACTACCTGAGGGAATTTTTCCTCAGGATGTTCCTCTGCCATAAGTCCATCCTCAAGGTGGTATATGCAGTCCTTCATCTTCTCCTCAGGCTTATCACCAGGGAAGCCTAGCTTAACTGCCTGCTTAAATAGCCTTTTGCCGTCAGGTATGAAGTTAAGTGTACATTTGCTGTTCCTTAGCAGGTTCTGGGAGGTGTTTGAGGAGTTACGGGCACAAAGAAGCATTGCATAGTAGTCCTTGCCGGCAATATAGTAGGGCTGAACCAGCGAGTAGGGCCCAAGGCTTGTGGTGCCGTCTTCTGTTAGTGTCCCTATAATTACCGTTGGCATTGGGAAGAAGGATGAGGTCTGATAGAAGTTGTCAACAATACGTAGGTCTTTAAAGCTGCTCATAAATAAGACTCCTTTACATTAATTTAATGAAAATGCTTTTTACAAAGCTGAAATCGCTGTTTCTTACTGCGCCGTTAAGCAGGCACTCTGATAAGAACATAAGCATATCCTCCTGCTGGGGATTATTAAATCTTGTATAAAGGGTATCTAGTATATTACTTATTTGGGAGCATAGAAGGTTATGCCTGTCACTATATGTATATTCTGAAGCTACAGGGATACCTGTTTCATGGAAAATGTGGCTGTAGAGCTTAAGAAATGCCTGTATCTCTCTGTAGATGATTTCAATTCCACATATGATGCTTTCAGCCTTGCTACAGCCAGCCTTTATGTTTTCCATGGAAACCATCCAGTCCTGAAGTATAACAGATGCCATTAGCATCTCCTTATTAGGATAATAATTATAAATGGTGCCTATAGAGATGCCGCATCCTCCCGCCACACTTCGGATAGTCATTCCCCTGGGCCCCTGTTCCATAAGCTGGTGCCTTGCCTCCTGTAGAATGGAGCTTTCAGCATCCTCTATTATCTTTGGCAATAGCCTCACATCCTTTTTATGAACATGTTCAATTAAAGCATATTCCAAATATTATACTATGTCAAGTATTTAACAAAGAAAAAACATAAGGCAGGGTAAAAAAACTATACTGGAACAATTAAAGAAGGGTAGGAGGTAAGCAAGTACAGCCTGCAAAGGAAAAGAATATATTTGTATAGGAAAATACTTTACTTAAGAAGGAAAATAAATTCGTAAGGAATTAATGTGAGGGGTATAATATGGCAGCAAAAAAAGTATACCTGAGCCCATCTACACAGCAGGCAAATCTATTTGTTGTTGGAGGAATAACAGAGGAGCAGAACTCTAATCTGGTGACTGACATACTTGAGAAGGCATTGAGAAATAAATATGGAATTACTGTATACAGAAACAGTGCAAGTATGAATCTATCTCAAATCATTGCAGATAGTAATGTAAAGGCTCCTGATATCCATGTAGCAATCCACTCTAATGCAGGAGGTGGAAGGGGATGTGAGGTCTATGCCTATCTTATTTCAGGAAAGGTTACTAACTCACAGAAGCTGGCACAGTATATATACAACGAATTCTCTATAATAACTCCTTCAGCAGACAGGGGAATAAAAAATGGTATTACAGCAAATTTTGGAGAAGTGATTAACACTACCGCCACGGCAGTGTTGGTTGAAATGGCCTTCCATGACAACCCGGATGATACAGCATGGCTTATTGCCAACCGACAGGCATGTTCAACTGCATTTGAAAAGGCCATATGCAGCTACTTCGGTATAGCCTATATTCCGGATCCCCTGCCTGTGTCTACAGACTATGAGAAGCTAAATAGGGAGGCACAGAGCCAAATAGCCTCACTTCAGAGCCAGCTTACAGCTATAAATCAGGAGCTAACAGCAGAAAAGGATAAATATAACAAGCTGGTAGCATCAATTAAGGCGCTTATATCATAATAAAGTATAAAAATTAATAAATATTCATTTATATATTGCAGCATAATAAACATTACAGTGGGATTAAATGCCTTTGTTTCCAAAACTCAACATGTGTAAAATAGTTGTAACACGGTGGTAAAGCTTAGGTTAATTTTGTAGAAATCACGTGTTTTTATGCAATAAGTATGGTATATATAAAGTAAGAGTTTTTTTCATTTTCAAAACCTGTCCCCAACTGAGAGGATGGCATAGCCTTAACTCTCAGAGA
>JAEZLD010000040.1 GCA_023415335.1 Bacillota bacterium
TATTGAATTTTATACTAGGATATCATATCTCTATTAAAAGTAAATACAAAAGCAGCCATTTATGTACTATATGTCCTATTACTAACATTTGTACAAAAATGACTGCTTCTACTTACTTTATCTTTCTGGCCTCTATATAGTATCTCTTTTCCTTTGCATGTCCCATTGAGAAGGTCTTTCTAGGAAGAACTCCATCTGCAACTACTCCGCGGAAAAGCTGGCTCTTTTCCATTGAAGGGAGCAGGAAGCCTATGGCATTGTCCTGCTTTGCCAGGTTCTCCAGCACATCATCATCATGGATGTAGTCTATAGTTCCCTTGTTCTCCTTAAGATATTCGTCAAGGAAGCTCTGAAGTACTCCAACAGCAAGCTGGCTCTTAGCCTTATCCAGATATATTGTGCCTGATTCGGTTCCTATGAACCACTTAACAGGGAAACCTCCCTCTGCACACTGGGTGTTCTTAACAGTATCTAAAAGCTTCTTTGCATCAGTGTCAACAATAATCCTGTGTATAGGCTCAAATACCTGTGCCTCATCGTGTATGTTCTCCAGCTCAACTAATGCATAGCGTGCAGGATGATTGGACAGGTCAGCTCCAGGATTGTTCTTCTTAAGCTCCTCATAACAGGATTTTGCAGTTGCAAGTGAGTGGTTTCCGTCACCTACTGCAAATACCATTGGCACACCATTAAGGTCAGCATACTTTTCTCCAACTGTTGCAGAATACTCTGTAAGCCTGTCTTCAAATGCCTTTGCCGCTTCTCCGTCAACAAGCCAGCCGGTTATATGTCCCCCATCTTCCATAAGGTCAAAGTCATAAAGCTTTGTAAGGGAGTCCTTTAAAGCCTCTATAGGTTCGATAAGAACCTTCTTATGGTCATCGCATAGAAGAAGTATATGTGGGAGCTCTACAGGTGCATCGCGGCGAACCCTCATGCGGGGGGGTATACGCTCTACAACCGTCTTCTCAGTAGCACGGATAGCTGATGTAGCGGCCGGGTTAAAGTCATAGGTATCAAGGTCTATCATTCCAACAAGCCCCTTACGGATGGAGCCGTTGTCCAAGGTACGCTCTACATATACAAATGAATTCTCGTAGGTCTTGAATACATCATTATTAACGTATTCAGCCATAGTCTTGTTTATGTGGTTTATGTGCTGGGCTTCCTTTTCAGTTCCAAGCTCTGCCTCTGGAAGTATAAGGTTTATTGTGGATGGCTTGTGGCCAGCAGTAGCTCTTACACGCTCCCAGTATTCTGGCTGTGATGTGAACTGGTCACAGGCTATAACTGCCCACTTTTCCATGGCATCAGTCTGTGGCAGAAGTATATTAGCAGGTAAAAAAGCATTCATGTTCCTATTTCCTTTCTATTTCATATTCCAAGGATACAAAGTCCTGTGGCGGATGTAGTAGGGGCTGGCTTCTGGCCAGCCCTTTACATAGGCAGGGGTCCTCCCTGCCTCAATGATTCTGTTATCAGTAGTATTAACTATATAGCCGATTATTTTCCGAAGCTTTGTATTATAGTAACTATTTCGGCTCCTATCCTCTCCTGTGCCTCAACAGTTGCTGCACCTATATGTGGTGTGCAGGATACCATTGGATGGCTGTAGAGGGCATGGTTTGTTGCAGGCTCTGCAGCAAAAACATCAAGACCAGCTCCACGAACCTTTCCTGACTCAAGAGCTGCAAGAAGAGCATCCTCGTCCACGTTGTTTCCACGGGAGGTGTTAACAATAACAACTCCATCCTTCATCTTAGCGATGTTGTCTGCATTAACAAGTGGCTTGCCATCTATTGCTGGAGTATGAAGTGATATGAAGTCAGCTGTACCAAGCAGCTCATCCATCTCTACATACTTCATTCCAAGCTGCTCCTCTATTCCAGGAACATGGAATATATCAAATGCAACAACAGTCATTCCCATAGCCTTTGCCATAACAGCAAGCTTCTGGCCTATACGTCCAAAGCCAACAATTCCGATGGTCTTTCCACAAAGCTCTATTCCCTTGCCATAAGCCTTCTTCTCCCACTTATCCTCACGCATGGTATGTCCGGCAATGGATACATAACGTGAGCATGAAAGCATATGCGCTAAAGCAAGCTCAGCAACTGACTGTGAGGAAGCCTTAGGTGTGTTCATAACCTTTATTCCGTTTTCCTCAGCATACTTAACATCTATATTATCAACTCCGACGCCTCCGCGGATTATAAGCTTAAGCTTTGAACCCTTTGCAGCGTCTATATGGTTTGCGCGAACCTTTGTCTTTGAACGAACAACTACTACATCAAAATCACGAAGTGCTGCTCCAAGCTCCTCTGGAGCATAGAACTGCTCAACAACCTCATGGCCATTTGCACGAAGCTCAGCCATTGCTGACTTATCCATTCCATCTGTAACAAGTATACGCATAATTTAATTCTCCTTTTTAACGATATTTTTTATAAACAGGGCGGATAATTTACCCGCCCTTTTAAGCTTTATTATTTGTGCTCAGCTTCAAACTTCTTTAAGCAATCAACAAGAGCCTCAACGCCTTCCTTCGGCATTGCATTATAACAGGAAGCACGAAGTCCTCCAACTGACTTATGGCCCTTAAGGTTATCAAAGCCTGCAGCCTTAGTATAGGCAACAACTTCAGCATCCAGGTCTTTATCACCTGTAACGAATGGTATATTCATAAGGCTGCGGCTTCCCTTCTCAACAGTTCCCTTGAAAAGCTTTGAGGAATCTAGGAAGTCATACAAAACCTTTGCCTTCTCTATGTTTATCTTATCCATAGCTTCAAGTCCGCCTATCTTTTTAAGGTACTTGAATACCTTTCCACAGCAGTATATTGCCCAGCAGTTTGGGGTGTTGTACATAGATCCATCTCCTGCATGAGTTGAATACTTTAAGTAAACAGGTGTCTTAGGATCCAGATCCTCACGGATAAGGTCCTCACGGATTATTACAACTACCATACCTGCAGGTCCTACGTTCTTCTGTACTCCGGCATAAATTAAGCCATAGTCAGAAACGTTGCATGGCCTTGACAGGAACATTGAGGACTGGTCAGAAACAAGAACATGTCCCTTTGTGTTTGGAAGCTTTGCATAGGTTGATCCATGTATTGTTTCATTCTCACATATGTAGACATAGTCTGTATCCTCTGGTATATCCAGGTCTGAGCAGTCAGGAACATATGAGAAGTTCTTATCAGCAGAAGATGCAACAACCTTAACCTCTCCATATTTCTTAGCCTCTGATATGGCCTTCTTGGACCATGCTCCTGTTTCAACATAGCATGCCTTGCCGTTTTTCATAAGGTTCATTGGAACCATTGCAAACTGAAGTGTTGCACCACCCTGAATGAAAAGCACCTTGTAGTTGTCTGGGATATTCATAAGATCCCTAAGGTCCTGTTCAGCCTCGTCTATAATTGTCTGATAAACCTTAGAACGATGTGACATTTCCATGACACACATTCCTGAACCCTTATAGTTCATCATCTCATCACGAATTTCCTCAAGTACTGGCTCAGGCATCATAGCTGGACCTGCTGAAAAGTTGAAAGTACGATTATAATTCATCTTAGTAACCCTCCATGTATTTATATTAATTTTATTTAAAACTTCCTACAATAAAACAATAATGCTTCCACGAATCCTTGTCAACCAAGCTCGGTTAAAAGTTAATTTTTAACTTTAAAGAAGCACCTCTGAGCAAATATTCAGGTTATATGATTCTTTTCTTTAAACTGGTAATTATGCTGGTTAAATAGCCACCCCTAATAAATTATAACACGAAATATTGATTATAGCATATAGGTAATTTATCAATTATTGCAATTAATATCATTTCTATTATTAAATTATCCTATATTGTGTATCATATTTGTGTTATTCAAAACATATATTAGTAGTTTTGCATTTTAAAGGGAGTTACATAAAAATAACTCCCGGGTATGGTTCTGTTTTACTTTTACCCCAATATTAACTCTTTTATTTCAAATAATCCTCAGCAAGCTTTTTAAAGCCAGGCAGTGAATTCATTATTGTTTCATAGGATACACAGTAGGCAAGCCTTACATAGCCTGGGCATGCAAAGGAGCTACCAGGTACTATAAGTATGTTATACTGCTTTGCTGCTTCACAGAACTGCTTCTCATCCTCTACAGGTGACTTAACCCAAAGGTAGAAGGCTCCCTGGGGCTTTGTACAGTTAAATCCGCACTCAGTCAGTCCATTGTATAAGGCATCCCTGTTTTTCCTGTAAAAATCTAAATCCACCTTCTCATCCACACATCTGGCAATAACCTTCTGCATAAGGGATGGCGCGTTTACTGAGCCTATTACACGGTTTGCAATAGAGGCTGCTGCAAAGAACTCCTGTTTACCATCCAGCTCATCGGGTATCACTACATAACCTACACGCTCTCCAGGCAGCGAAAGTGATTTGCTGTAGGAGTAGCCAACCACAGCATTCTTATAATACTTCGTAATATATGGCACTTCTATATCATCATATACTAGCTCGCGATAGGGCTCATCAGATATAAGGACTATTGGATACCCGTATTCCTTTTCTTTTCTGGAAAGTATATCTGCAAGTCCGTTTATAGTATCCTCAGAATAAACAACTCCTGTTGGATTATGGGGAGAATTTATTATAACTGCACGGGTCCTGTCTGTTATCTTGCTCTCAAACTCCTTAAGGTTTGGCTGGAAGGTTTCAGTATCAGGTGATACAACAACCAGTTTGCCATCGTAGTTCTGTACATAGTTCCTGTACTCTACAAAATATGGTGCAAAGGTTACTACCTCATCCCCAGGATTTAGTATAGTCTTCAATATAATGTTAAGCCCGCTGGCAGCACCTACGGTCATTATTATGTTGTTTTCATTAAACCTAGTATCAAAGCGTCTGTTTATAGAATCTGCAATAGCCTTCCTTACATCAGGGAAGCCTGCATTGTTCATATACCCGTGTACTATCACAGGATCATCATTATTTATAATATCAATAATAGCATCATTTACAGCCTTCGGTGCCGGAAGATTTGGATTGCCAAGGCTGAAATCATATACCTTGTCATCACCGTATATTGCTCTTAATTTGTTTCCTTCTTCAAACATAGCACGGATAGCCGACCCTCCATTAACCAATACCTTCATCTTTTCAGAGATCATTTCCGTTCCTCCATCCACATTTAAATATTCGAAATATGCATCCTATAAATTAATTATGCACTACTTTCATCTTAATTTTCCCTCTTTTGGTTGTCAATGTAACCAGCTAAAGTAAAAATATTTCTGAAATATTAAAATTAATGATGTAATTTGGTGCTATAATGATAAATAAAGTTAAAGTAGCTATAATACATCAACATGGCTAAAGCTAAACTCATAAAATTACCAAGAAACCACAGGAGGATTGTGGCAAGACATGCCAAAACATAGAAGAATTTTAAATTTATCCATTATATCGTTTTTTCATTATATAAAGCTATGCTGCCGCTCACTTCTATTCTTAACAGCAACAATTATCTATATTGTTGTAAGAATTAAATCTAATTCCGACATATTTAGCAGCAGTACACGCTACACCCCCTTTTATGCTCTCATCTGGCTTGTATTTACGGTTGAAATGATGTCTCGTTTCTTCCCGTCAAAGCTGGAAAGCATGGGTTGTGAAAAACAGTTTGCCGAAAACTATATACCAAAAGAAGGTGGCAGCATCGAGGTAATAAAGCGTAATTCATGGAAGACTACACTTGCTGTTGCGGCCTCTTGGATTTGTCTGAATTCTATAATAGGCTTGTTATATTATCTGAATGTTATTGATACGGGAATACTGATACTTATCTCGTTGGCATATTCGGTCTGTGATATGATATGCATTCTATTTTTCTGCCCCTTCCAGACATGGATTATGAAAAATAAGTGCTGCGGCAGCTGCCGCATTTACAATTGGGACTATGCCATGATGTTTACCCCTCTAATATTTGTAAAGGACATATTTGCATGGAGCCTTCTGGGAATTTCACTGGCTTTGCTTATTAAATGGGAGCTTGTATTCCACCTCCACCCAGAGCGTTTTTCTGAGGCTACAAACCAAAGCCTTACCTGTGCATGCTGTGAGGAAAAGCTGTGTCATCACAAAAAACAGCTGCGTGGCTTTCTTATTAAAAGAGCAAATGTGCTTAGTAAGGATACCCTGCACCATGTAAAAACACTTAATAACCAGTCAACCACCTGACAATATGAATTTTACCCCCATAATAAAAGCATTATCCCGGAGAGCCTTCTCCACAAGATAATGCTTTTATTTTATTCAATTAAAGATTATAGAACTCCTCAAAGGACTTAATTACATAGTAATGGTCCATCACTCCTCCAAGCTCTCTTATAGAGTGCATAGCAAGCACAGGAGTTCCCATATCCACCGAGCGGATATCAAGATGTGTTGAGGATATCGGCCCTATTGTGGAACCACCTGCCATATCTGACCTATTTACAAATTTCTGTACAGGCACCTGCGCTTTTTTGCATATCTGCTCATATACCGAGGAGGCATCGCTGTCCGTGGTATATCTCTGGCTGGCAGATATCTTTATTACAGGTCCCTTGTTTATTACAGGCCTGTTGGTTGGATCATGCTTATCAGTGTTGTTGGGATGTACAGCATGAGCCAGATCTGCGGAAATAAGGAAGGATTTAGACAGAGCCCTGAAGAAATCCTCACGGTTTCCTCCCATGCTTCCGGTTATCCTCTCCAATATGTTAGATAACAGCTGTGAATCTGCTCCCTGCTTTGTAGCACTTCCAACCTCCTCGTTATCGTAACAGACCATGACCTGTGTTTCCTTAGAAGGTCTGGCACTTATAAGAGCCTTCACTCCTGCCTGCACCATGGCCAGGTCATCCAATCTGGATGCAGATATAAACTCTTCACTGGCTCCTGTTAAGCAGCCCTTTTCATATTCATAAAGGAACAAATCAAAATCCAGTATGCTATCTATGTCTGAAGCCAGTTCCTCTGCTATAAGCTTTACAAGATAGTTATCCTTCTCAAGAACGTCATTAACCATTGCTACAAGAGGAAGAACATCCCTCTGTCTGTTTATCTCTACTCCTTTGTTTACATCCCTGTTCATATGTATTGCCAGATTTGGTATTATAACCAGTGGCCTTGCAATATTTACAAGCCTGGTCTCTGGCCTTAGAACATCACTGCTCTTAAGTATTACCCTTCCTGCTATTCCAAGAGGCCTGTCGAACCATGTATTAAGTATTGGTCCTCCGTATACCTCCGTATTCAGCTTTAAATAGCAGCCCTCTGCTACCATCTCTGAATTCGGTTTTATTCTGAAGGTTGGTGAATCTGTATGAGCACCTATAAGCTTAAAGCCTGCTTCCTGTGGTGCCAAGGTGCCGGTTCTGAAGGCTATAACTGCAGAATTGTTTCTTACAGTATAATATCCCTTACCCTTCTCCAGAAGCCAGCGTTCCTCTTCCTTAAGTTCCCTAAATCCTTCCTTATCTAGGATGTCCTTTACATGGCAGACAGCATGGAAGGCTGACGGTGAATGATGTATGAAATCTAACAATTCTAGTGCTTCTTGATTGTACATAATAAACCTCCATTCTTTTATTGCTTCTTCAATCTATATATTAATGCATTTTTAACCAAAACAAAAGCCAAAAGAGAGTTAAAATAATAATCCCCTTACATGTATAGGGATATATTTAGAATAACGTAAT
>JAEZLD010000060.1 GCA_023415335.1 Bacillota bacterium
GTTATACATACTAACAGCATCAGCCCAACAATGGAAGCCTTATCACTGGGGTATCCCTTGTAAAGCCTTGTTCTCTTTAAAAGCCCTCCCTTAGCATGGAGGCATGATACTATCCACCCTATACTAATCAATATAAGCATTAGTCCAAGACTTGCTCCAAGGGATATAATGACTGCATTCAAAAGCACTTCCCCTGCAACCACTTTTATAACACCTAAGCCTAAGGCAGCTACTATGCTGCAGCCGGCTGCAATAGGGATAATGCCCCGCCTTATACCCCCTGCAAAGCATATGCCAGCCTTAAAAGCTGATGAGGATACATTTACTGCTATTGCTAAAGCCATAATGCAAAGTGTAATAAGTGGTGGCAGTAAATTAGCACTCTCAGCCCTGTCATCATAGTAATAATAATGTTTGTCCTTCATATTTTCTGCATACCATCCGTTTTTTAAGAAAACCTCTCTAACCTTCTCTTCCATCTCCTGGTCGCAGTTTGCCAGATATAACTTACCCGATGTTTCATCAGAAAAGCTGAAATCGCTGATAACTGTCCTTTTGTTTCCATACTTATAGAGAGGATACTCCCTGGAGTAGGTTCCTATGACGTTTATATCCTTATTAAGGGCATAAACACTTCCATCCTCCTCCATAAGGCTGTATGCGGAGCCTTCATATATCAGTGCGCTGCCTCCATCACTTTTAAGGAAGTCTTCCCAGGAAAAGTAATTCCCCAGGATTCCATCCCCTGAATAATACCCTGACGGGTCATAAAGGTATATGGCGTTGTTATTTGGAGAATCAAAAAGTGCTATTATGTCCTCGTTCCCCTTGATTACATCTAGCACCTTGTCGCTTATTCCGGTTATATCTTCCCAGTTTTCACTGCAGCCCACGCTGAGAGCTATGTATTCTCCAGGCAGCCCGTAATCCTGCTTAGCAGTTGCCTCCCTGTCATAAACAGCTCCATAAACCAGCATAAATAAAGCCAGGCCAAAGACAGCGCTTAATACCATCAGCCCTGTTTTGTACTTTTTCATCCCATCACCCCAGTCGAAAGTAAACCATATGATAATTTTACATTATATGTAATATATAAGCTAGTCCTAATTAAAAACCAAACCCATTTCGTTAGACTTTGCTTTATCTAACAAAATGGGTTTGGTTCGTTAAAATACAAATGGTTTATATTTATTACTTTCCCATTACAGTATTTATCTCATTCTTTGCAGCATCTATTGTAGTCTGATCAGGAATCATAACATATGCCTTGAACCCTGGGTTAGAGTAGGTTGTCTTTGAGTCACCTGTTCCATCAACACTGACAGATGAAATCTCCCAGCTGGCCATGTCATTAAGCTGCATCTGAACCAGGTCTCCTATTTCCCTAGAGCTTAGGCTTGTCTGCATAAATCCCTTTATGCTATCCATAAGGGAGGCATAGTTCTTCAGAATAGATGGTGATGTTGCCTTATCTATTACAGCGCTGATTACAGCCATCTGATTTTTCCCCCTCTGCCTGTCCCCATCAGAGAAAGCATAACGCTCCCTGGCAAAGGACAATGCCTTAGTGCCATTCAGTTTATTAACGCCCTTACTGTATTTGAATCCCTCCAAAGAAGTAAAGCTATAGTCAGAGTTTACCTCTACTCCTCCTAAGGCATCTATGATTTTCACAAAGCTAGAAAAATTAACCTTCACATAATAATCAATATTAACATCATAAAGCATCTCCATGGTATCCATGGAAACCTCTGTTCCATATATTCCTGCATGGGTCAGCTTATCTCTTACACCATTAGATATGGACAGTGGAACATAGAAATCCCTGGGAGTATTTACCAGAAGTATCTTCTTTTCCATAGGGTTAACTACCATGAGTATGTTAACATCACTTCTGGTATTTATTATGGTAGAACCTCTGGTGTCTATGCCACTGAGATATACAACGAAGCATCTTTTAGTAATTCCCTTTTTTTCATCCTTTGTACTGCTACTTGGCTTTTCCACATCTTTTTTAATCTCATTGCTGTATATTATACTAATCTTGCTTTCCGTATTCTCATAACCCTCAGAGTCTGCAGTTATGTTTATACACCCCTGGTTTACTATTATAGCCTGTACCTTCTTGTCCATAAGGGCATCTATAAGCTCAAACACTCCACTGTACTCCTTGGTTTTGATTTCGACACCCAGCTCCTTGTTTATTTTATCTATTGTAGCATCCGTATTGCTCCTGTCCAAGCTCTTCAATATACCAAATGTATAATTCTTAGCGTCTTCAATAGTCTTCGCTGAGTCACCCTTAAGCACATAGGCATTAACTCCAAACTTCTCAAATTTCGAGTCTGTTATGCTTCCAAGGGCACTTCCTGTCTTATATATATAAAACCCACCTAGTGTAAGCAGCACTATCATTATTGCAGATAGCACGCATCCCAGAATTCGTCCTGTTGTCCATTTCCTTGCCACAACTACCAGCACAATAGGGATTGCAAGGACTGCCACAAGAACCGCTATATATTTACCTGGAATAACCCCAAGTGCTAAAGCCATGATACCTACTATTATACTTAATACAGCCTCTATTATTATGAGTACTGTAACTGTCTTCATTAGAACACTCTTCTTTTGATGTTCAGTTTGTAGCATAAAGGCCCACCTCCATTTTTTCTGTATAATTCTCTGTAAAGACTATCATTTATATTTTATCCTTCATATTCTCCCATGTCTAG
>JAEZLD010000177.1 GCA_023415335.1 Bacillota bacterium
TCCTCGTTCTTCATTTTTCTCTATTCTCTCCTAATAAACATATATATTACCATCATCCCTCCACCAAGGGTCCCCATTATCCCATCCCACATAGTATCGGAAAGTCCTCCCTGACAATGCATTCCGAACCAGTTATCCATAGAAAACTCAAATACCTCCCACCAAAGTGCCGCCGCTCCTGCAAAGAAAAATAAGAACCAGCCTTTAAGACTTTTATTGAATTTCACGCTTTTTTCTTGTGAGAGCCTGTCATATAGTATACTTCCCACTGATACCACCAGAAAGCCTGAAATAAAGTGTTCAAGCTTATCCCAGTATGGCACCAGGGTATAAAACCCAAGGCTGCTGCCCAGGACCTTTGTCATTATTATGAAAAACACAATCCACACCCTTAGCCCTGAATCCTCCAGTCTTCTCCATATTCTACACAGTAATCTTAGTATAATCACCAAACCTAATATTAATGCTGCCTGAAGAAGACCATATTTATCACCCTTAGTAAAGCATATAGCTCCAAATACTATTGAAAATATAGTTAAGGCAATCTCCATCAGGTTTGATACATTAATTGTTATGCTTTTCCTTCTCATTTGTACCTCGCACTTTTAAGGATATACGTATGGATTTTCAGGTTTTTCTATATTCTCAAGGCTCTCTACCATTATACCGGGAACGGTTTCCTCCTCTGAGGTTAATGGATTGATGCACCTCATCATAGCTATTGTTCCCATAACCTTTATCCAATCATTCTGGTGTATTTTGTTTTCTCCGTTTAATTGTGCTGCCAGGCCTACCAAGATAGTATCAGCTGCACAGCAGTTTATAACCATTCTTGATATTATAAGCTGGTTAGCAGCCATAGCTTCGTTCTTATATGTGAAGCCTGTCACGGCTATTTTTCTGCCAACATATTGATCAGGGTTGCTCCATATACTGTACAGCACCTTAGTAAAGTTGTTTTCTGTAAGAGTTATAATGCCATTTATAACAGCCCCCTCAACATAGGACTGCCCTCCATATTCCAAATCAGCCTGATTTGGGCTTATGACAACACCCTTGCTTTTACTTATATCCTCGTTTAAGCTTCCAGGATGAAACAGCATTCCACACACTAAGGGCAGTAGAAAAACCACGTACCCCCTCTTAATACGCTCCCCTCCTCCCTCAGGAATTCGGGTTGCCTGAAATGCTGCCATTACCATTAGAACACCAAGTGCAACATATATGTATGTGAACATACGGGGATGTACAAACCTTTCCAGTGTTCCTGTAATACAGAGATAAAATATGTAGAAGGAAAGCATAAGAAGTATTATGAACCACACTGCATGGTTTTTATTTATTCTTCTCATATTCCAGCCCCCCTTGCAACAAAGCCCACAACAGCTGATATTACAAAGCATACTATGAATATGAGAGCCACCAGTATGGCTGAGAAGCCCTTCTTAAAGGATGACCTAAGCATTAAGGTATTTTTAATGTCTATCATAGGTCCCAGTATAAGAAAAGCAACAATAGACCCTGTAGTAAACTGTCCAGCAAAGGTACTTGCAACAAAGGCATCAGCCTCGGAGCATAAGGAGACCGTATATGCAAAGGCCATCATAACAGCAATGGAAAGAAAGCTGCTGCCCCCTGCATTCATAAGATACTGCCTTGGAATGGCACTTTGAAGCAGCGTGGATATAAATGCACCTAGTATGAGGAACTTACCCACATCATAAAACTCCTCTGTGGTGTGCTCTATTATTTCAACAAATCTGGACTCCTCCTGGTGATTGTGGCAGCAGCCCTCATGGCATTCATGGTTATGCTCATGGCTATGTACATAACCTCCTCCAGCTTTTATCGGACTGGTTTTCCCATATACCAGGTCTATAATAAGCCCTATTATAAGTGCCCCTGCAAGGCCAGCCCCAGCCCTAAGCAACACCATGGTAAGGGTTCCTCCAAAGGCATAGTAAGTTGATACCAGTACAACCGGGTTTACAATAGGAGCCGCAAGCATGAATGTAACGGCAATGCCTGCAGGAACCCCTTTTCTTATAAGTCCCCTTGCAATGGGTATTATGGCGCACTCACAAACCGGGATGAAAAGACCTAGAAGACCTGCCGCCAGAAGTCCTAAAAATCTGTTAGCCGGTATAACCCTGGCAATCCACTCCTCGGAAATGAATATCTGTATAAGCGAGGCTGCTAAAGATCCTATAAGTATAAAGGGAAGGGCCTCAAGCACAATACTCAGGAAAACAGTCGCCATACTGCTTATGTGGCTCTTATCCGGCAGCGATATGCCAAGAAGCATGCATAAATTTATCCCCACCATTATCAAAAGTACAAAAAACAACAGCCTTATAGTAAAGGTAAGAAGTGTATTTATACGTCTTTCCGCCTCCAAGTGTAGCTCCTTTCAAAATATTGGTGTTTCATAAATATATATATTCTTAAGGATGGGTTATAATGCTATTCCGCAACAGAGGATGTAGCAAAAGCGGAAAAGTTGAGAACGCTCCCTTGTTATTCAATAGGATAGACATGCCTACAGGGTTAACAGCTTAGAACTGTCCACCTGCAAAAAATAAAAGCAGCTCTGACTATATAGCTCAGAGCCGGTACAAACAAATATACTGTCTATTTAACTATAAACGCTGACGGAAGGTATCTGTCCCCTCCCTTGGAGCAAGGCTTGTTCACAATTTTGCCTTCATAATACATAACTGTTGAAGAGCCCCCATCAAGGTTAGCAGCATTTATTGCTCCATATCTAATCATTATCTCCTGTATGTCCTTTATGGTAGCACCTATCGAATAAACAGGCTGCCTCCCATCTATAACCAGAAAAAGCACTGTTCCATCCGCCTTCTGGCCAATTACTGTTCTGGGGGCGATACCCCATCCTCCATCACCATATATTTTAACAGGATTGCCATTTACAATAAGAAAGGGCTTAAATGAAACCGCATCCCTGATATTAAGCTTCTTTATCTGGTCTAATGTATACTTTCCTATTACCAGTATGTTGTCACTATTAAAGCCTATGATGTTAAACTCGGACAATCCTTCCTGTCTAAAAACAAGCTTCCCATCCTTTATTATAATTCCTGTAGGAACTCCTCCATTGCCCTTTCCTTCCGCATCTGCAAAGCCTCCTGCATTCATTCCCGCAACAGCATTGTTTTCCTCAACAATCTTGTCTATTCTCTGTCCTTGGCTTCCTAGAGTTGACGGCACCGCCAGAGACACCCTTGAGGGGTCGCTTATAATCATCATATAACCTTTGTAGCCTTCCCCGATAATCTTCTCAACCCTTACAAGAGATGCTTCTTCATCCTTGAACTCATTTTTATCTACCTGATCAGTTACATTGCTGATATTTACAAGCCCGCTGTTACTAACCTCCTGGGTCTCTTCTACTGTATTGTCAGCCATTATTTTCACTACTGTTCCAGGCTCTGCAATTAAGTAGGCAATATATTTGTGGGATAAGGTTGTCATGGCTGAAGTAACCACCATCCTCTGAATCCTTGGAAATGTCCCAATCCTTATAAGAATTATTCCTGAGCTGCACATAATAAATACTGCAAGTATAAAGCCACAAAGGATTTTTGAAATTCTAAACCTTTTAGCCTTCCTTTTATATCTGCATAGCCTTCCAACAGGTATTGAATTTTCACCATTGAGCACCATAAGAACTTTCTTCTCACTAGCCCTATAATGCATAAACACCATTAATAACAGTATATATGCTACTATACACATAAGTATTACATAAACGTTCCGCATGAGACCACTCCCCAGCAATTATAAATAATGCAATAAATAAAAAAACTATAAAATTCCTATGTAACGCTTCATTACATTATTCCCCTTTATAACTTATATGTTGGATTATTTTTTAATTTTAACATATGCGTACTATATATGTTAATACTTATTCCTCACCAGATTTCTTAACTTATATTTAAGCAATCAAAAACCCCGGATTGTCGGTCCGGGGTAGGAGGTGTCAAGTGCAAACGTTAGGGTTAGTTATTACCTTGGATATCCTTTGTTCCTTTCCCTTATATATCCTATGGGTTATAGACTGATTTTGTTACCATTTTTATAATAATTATTTCAGCACATAATGAGCCCTGTAAATTTCCCGTAGGAGAATAGTAAACTGCTATTGCCGGTTCCTCACTTGAACCTCATTCACTTCAACGGGAGGTCTATTCCTGCCCCTAGACATTAATTAAAGTTAAAACCTATAACAGGTATTTTGTCCATGCATCCTTACTCCTTGAGTACCTCTACCTTCCCTCCTGCATTCATTATGCTCTTTAGGAAATCTCCCACCTGGGGGCTCCCCTTAAGGAAAAATGGCACCTTAACCACAAGAGTGGTATCCTGCTCCGGCACTATACCTATTATTCCTGATAGCCTTATCTCAGATCCAGCCTGTACATAAACCCTCATTAGTGTACCTGCTTGTATTTTCGTATTATCCACACACAGCCCCTCCCATAAACAAAATTAACATCCATTCTATATATTATGCGGAGGTATTCTTATTAGGTTAAATATTGATAGGCATATTCTGTAATTTTATATTTTTTGATTGTATATTAGCTGCTATATGAGGCAATAATCTAAATGAGACAGCTTCCCTTGGCATAAATCCCCCAAAAAAGCACAGCAGTCCAACTGCTGTGCTTTTCCTTATTCCTCCACCTCATAGCCAGACCTGCTCAAATCCTCCATAAGCTGAGGCATAGCAAAACAATATACTCTGGCAACTATCTGTTTTATATCTTCTCCCTTTGTGGAATCTGCAACCACAAAGCTTATTAAATCGGCCTTATTTCTGGCAAGTATCTCAGATACCCTGGCCACCTGTCCAGGAATGTTCTTTATATGTATTGACAGCCTTTTTCCCTTATCTATTCCCATTATCTCGGAAAATTCCTTAAAAATTGTGTAATGGGTTATAATACCAAGGAAATTCTCCTGCTCGTCCACAACTGCTACAAACGGCATACCATACAACTCAAGAGTACGTGCAGCTTTTTCTATTTCGTCATCTGGCAGAAGCGTTGGGATGCCAGCTCTTATAAGGGTCCTTACTCTGGTCTCCTTGACATACCTCTGCTTGTCCCCTCCTACAATAAAATAATCCTCATAAATCTCTCCCTTGGAAATCATTCCAACGAAGAGTCCGTCCTGTACCACTGGAATCGATAAAAAGTTTTTGCTATTTATCATATCTAAAGCAGTTTCGAGACTGTCATCAAGAGTAACTGTGGTAAGCTGTTCTCTTGGAAGCATTAATGGTCTGATCAGCATGTCAATCGCCCCCCCATTAGACTAATATAACTATGGTATAAATTGTACTATATTCTTTTGCTTTTTTCTACAGGAGTTCACAAGAATTATCTAATAGATATCATTTTTCCACATTATGATTGCATCATCATCGGGGTTTGTATAGTATCCCCTTCTTATAGCCTCATCCTTAAAACCATGCTTACTATATAAACTGTGGGCAGGAAGGTTTTTGGTTCTTACCTCCAGGGTCATACCTGTTATCTGGTTTCCCTTTGAATATTCTATTAATGCCTCTAATATGGCATTCCCTACACCCTGGCACCTGTATATGGGATCAACCGCTATGTTAGTTATGTGACCCTCATCTATCATCTTCCACATGCCTCCATAGCCTGCTATAACTCCATTAACCTCTCCTACGAAATATACGGCACATCTGTTCTCAGTAAGCTCATACTTAAAGTTTTCAATTGTCCATGGTGTATGAAAGGATTGTTTTTCTATTTCTGCAATCCTGTCTATGTCCTTCAGAGTCATCCTTCTAACAGCTATATCACTCACCAGAGCCACCATGCTTTCTCTCATACTCCCTTTCAGCCTGGGATTTTCTTATGTATATGGGACTGAAGGTGTGTATGTCATCCTTTTCCCCTCTGCTCAGCCTTAGCATAGCAAGCTCAGCTATTGAGGAAGCTCTTGGCAGAGAAGAGTTGGAAGGGGCAAAGAAAGCCCTGTCTCCTAGACATTCCTTTATCCTGGCTTTATGTAGCGGCAGGGCATCCCCGCAGAATATAACCCTCTCCCCCCCAGATGAAAGCTTATCGAGAAGTTCGTCAATATGAAGAGCCATATAATCACTCTTTCTCTCAGGCTCCCCCGGTCTTCCCTTATAAAATGCAGCATATACATTATCCCTTAGTGCATCCATAATAGGGCATATTGTACCGTCAAAGCCTACCTGCTGGAAGGCCATGGCATCAAGGCTTGATACCCCTATAAACTCCTTGTTACCACCTTGGGCAATACCCTTAGCCGAAGCAACTCCTATCCTAAGCCCTGTAAAGGAGCCAGGTCCTCCCGATACTGCAATGGCATCAATATCATCTATGGCTATTTCAAGCCTGTTCATCATATCCTCTATCATAGGGAACAGCACCACAGAATGCTGCAGCTTATGATTAAGAAATATCTCCATCTCCAGCATGCCATCATTGAGTATAGCCACAGTTGCAGCGCTGCAGGAGGAATCAATTCCTAATATTCTCATTATCTCCACTCCTCACCCAGCTGGAAGGGCAGATTAAGGATGTCTATCTCCCTTACATCATCCTCCAGCTTTACTATAAATAGCTTTATAGCATCCTCTGGGAGCAGCTCAGTTACCATGTTTCCCCATTCAATAACACATACTCCATCCCCATAAAGATACTCATCAAAGCCTATTTCATACATTTCTCTTATGTCCTCAATTCTGTACACATCAAAGTGATATAGGGGCACCTCTCCATTGTAGGTGTTTAATATAGTAAAGCTAGGGCTTGTAATATAATCCTTGATGCCCATTCCTTCCGCTATCCCCTTTGTCATATGAGTCTTGCCTGCCCCTAAATCTCCATTTAATGAAAGCACTGCCCCTTTAGGGAGTCTTTCTCCTATGTATTTTCCTAATCTATAGGTCTCACCCTCATTATTTACTATTACCTTCATATCTGCACCAGCCTTATAATTTTCATAATATATATTTTAACCCCAAACTTCTCATTATAAAAGGATATTTTGTAATATTATACTTATGAGCTAGTTTTTTTCTCAAACTACAAAAGCCCTCGCAAGGGGGATTCCAAGCTTGGGCTCATAATACCTTAATGAAAGATAGGTCTAGGCCATAAACCTTTCCATATCCATTATTTTAATATACCTTCTCTTTGTATCTATTATTCCCTGTCTCTTCATTTCTGACACTATCCGCGATAGGGTTTCCCTGGTCATATTGAGTATCTGGGCAATATCTATAAGGTTAACATCCAAGGATACAACTATGTTGTCTTCATCATCAACCTTACAAAAGCCCTCCATATGTTCCAGTATAAAGTTTACAAAGGCAGCCCTGCATCCTCCCATTATAAGGTTTCCCTGCCTTGAAGTCCTTATGCGTATAGTATTCACCAGTATATTAGTGATAAATCGTCTTGATTCCTCATTCCTTTCCATAAGCTCCATCACTGCACTAGAGCTTATGACATATACATTGCAATTGTTAAGAGAGCGGAAGCTCATCTCCTCTGGTTCTGAAACAATAGAAGCAAACCCAAAAAATTCCCCTGGCATAAAGTACCCTCCAGAGTACTCGTTATTGTTTGCATCCTTTCTGACAACAATAACCTTTCCTCTATCCAGGAAAAATATATTGTTTTCCAGCTCTCCTTCCCTGCAGATAGTTTCTCCTTTTATATAGAAGATTTTCTTATACCTTCCATTAAAGTAATACTCCAGCTTCCTTCTGGTTTCCTCCACGCTATCTATACCATTCATAAACTGTGACTCTATAGCCTTTTCATACAGTTCACTGTTCATCTTTAACATTCACACCCTTACAATAAGTCGATTATGATTAATTTAATTAGTAACCCATTGCTTTTCCTCGTATGTGATAAATTAATTGTCTATGCCTCAAAAACTATTTCTCCATTTATAAGCACATACTTTGCCCTACTCTTTATTTCCAGGGGATTCCCATCAAATACAGCTATATCCGCATCCTTTCCCTTTTCAAGGGTACCTACCCTATCTGCAATACCAAGTATCTCAGCAGGGTTTTTGGTTATAGCCTCAAAGGCGGCTTTCTCATCTAAACCAGCCTTTACTGCATAGCCTGCACACATAGGAAGGTAATTAAGCGGTATAACTGGATGGTCAGTCATAAGTGCAATTTTCATTCCTGCCCTGACTAAAACTCCTGCTGTTTCAAAGGACTTTTCCTGTACCTCTATCTTTGTCCTGTGTCCAAAGGATGGACCTACAATAGCAGGCAGACCCTCCTTTGCAAGCTCTTCTGCTATCAGGTGTCCTTCAGTGCAGTGGTCCAGGGTAATATCAAGGTTAAATTCCCTAGCTATGCGTATAGCTGTAAATATATCATCTGTCCTGTGGGCATGTGCCTTGAGAGGTATCTTATGTTCTAAAACCGGTATTAAGCTCTCCAGCTTAAAATTAAAGGAGGGGGCATCCTTGCCCTCTTCTTCTGCCTTAAGCTTTGAATTTCTATACTCAACTGCTTTAAAAAGATTTTCCCTGAGTATGGCTGCAGTTGCCATTCTAGTACTGGGTGACTGCTTCTTAGAGCTATACACCCTTTTAGGATTCTCTCCAAAAGCAATCTTCATGGCCGCAGGATCCTTTACGATCATGTTATCGACTCTTTCTCCCTTTGTCTTTATTACCACAAAGGTTCCTCCGATAACATTTGCGCTTCCTGGTCCAGTACATATGCATGTGATACCACTTTCATAGGCTTCCCTCAGGCTCCGATCATGAGGATTTATTGCATCTATGGCACGCAGCTGGGGTGTTACAGGGTCAGTAGCTTCATTCTCATCCATACCCTCAAAGCCTATGCCGTCCTCCACCAGTCCTGCATGGCAATGAGCATCAATTATTCCAGGCATTATATACCCTCCGCCTGCATCTAAAACCCTGCAGCCCTCAGGAGCCTTAAGGTTTTCTCCTACTGCCGTTATCTTCCCGTTTTCTACAAGAACCTGTCCATTTTCAATGGGCTCACCTACCATGGTCAGCACTCTGCCATTTTTTATTAATATCATGGGATATCCTCCTATGCCTGCTTTATGGAAAGTGAAATTCTTTTTCTCTTCATATCTACATCAAGTATTTTAACAGAAACTATGTCCCCTACCTTTAACACTTCTAATGGATGCTTAATGTATCTGTTGCTGATTTCAGATATGTGAACAAGTCCATCCTGATGCACTCCTATGTCTACAAAGGCTCCGAAGTCTGCCACATTCCTGACTGTACCCTTAAGTACCATACCCGGCTTAAGATGCTCTAGCTCCATTACACCTGACATAAGGATAGGTTGTGGCAAATCCTCCCTTGGGTCTCTGCCAGGCTTTTTAAGCTCCTTTATTATATCCTTAAGAGTCGGCACTCCGGTTTCAAGCTCCTTTGCCAGCTTTTCTATGCCATAGCCTTCTACTCTTGTGTCTATATCCTGGAGCTTTCTTGCCTTTACATCCTCCAGGCTGAGTCCCAGCTTATCAAGCATGGAAATAGCGGCATCATAGGATTCCGGATGTACAGAGGTATTATCCAGCACATTGCTGCTTTCAGGTATTTTCAGGAAGCCAGCACACTGTACATAGGCCTTTTCACCAAGTCTCTTTACCTTAAGTATCTGTTTTCTATCCCTAAAGCTGCCGTTCTCCTCCCTGTATTCCACTATGTTTTTTGCTATAGAGGAGTTAATACCTGATATATATGATAAAAGTGATGCTGAGGCTGTATTAAGGTCTACACCTACAGAATTAACTCCATCCTCCACAACACCTGTTAGCGCTTCATCCAGTTTCTTTTGGGAAACATCATGCTGATACTGTCCTACACCGATTGACTTAGGGTCTATCTTTACAAGCTCAGCCATTGGATCCTGAAGCCTTCTGGCAATTGATACTGCTCCTCTTAAGGAAACATTTATATCAGGAAATTCCTTTGCTCCCAGCTCTGATGCAGAATATACAGAGGCTCCAGCCTCGCTGACAATAACATAATAAAGCCTTCTTCCACTTTCCTTCTCCACCTCAGATATAAGCTCAGACAAAAACATCTCTGATTCCCTTGACGCTGTTCCATTACCAAGAGATATGATATCCACCTTATGTTTTGTAATAAGGTTCTTTAGTACTCTGCTGCTGTTTGTAATATCATTCTGAGGTGCCGTAGAGTATACAGTAGCAGTATCCAGAAGCTTGCCAGTATCATCTACTACTGCAATCTTACACCCTGTCCTGAAGCCTGGGTCAAAGCCCATTATAACCTTGCCCTTTATAGGAGCCTGCAGCAGAAGGCTTTTAAGGTTTGATGAAAATACCTTTATTGCCTGTTCCTCAGCCCTTTCTGTCAGCTGGTTTCTAATCTCCCTTTCAACTGATGGAGCAATAAGCCTCGTGTACCCATCCCTGATTGCATTCTTAAGGTATTGGGTCTCTTCACCTTGTCTTTTAATTACAGACTGTTCAAGATAGCTAACAATCCCCTCTACAGGAGGCTCCAGCTTAACTGATAGGAATTCCTCTTTTTCTCCTCTATTAATTGCAAGTATCCTGTGAGGTACAATCCTGTTTACAGACTCGCTATAGGTATAGTACATTTCATAGGGTGAGGTCTCCTCCTTCAGACCCTTGCATACAATAATTCCCTCTTTATAGCACATAGCCCTTATCTGTTTCCTGTAATCTGCATTGTCTGATATATCCTCGGCTATTATGTCCAGTGCACCGGCAATAGCCTCCTCTGCATTAGAGGCACCATCTTCCTTTATATACCTTTCAGCCTCAGTTATAAGGCTGCCTTCAAGCACCTGGGAAAAAATAAGCTGTGCAAGGGGCTCAAGACCCTTTTCCTTTGCAATAGTAGCCCTGGTTCTTTTCTTTGGTCTGAAAGGCCTGTATATGTCATCAACCTCCGTTATTGTAAGTGCACTCTCAATCTTTTTACCCAGTTCTTCTGTCAGTTTTCCCTGCTCTCCTATTAGCCTTTTTACTTCTTCCTTCTTACCATTCAGGTTTCTTAAGTATGTAAGTCTTTCATACAGATTTCTTAAATCCGTATCACTAAGCTCTCCTGTAGCCTCCTTCCGATATCTTGCTATAAACGGGATAGTATTTCCTGCATCTATAAGATCAACAGTGCTTTTAACCTGCCATTCCTTTATATTAAGCTCCTGCGCCAGGCATTTTATAATATCAGTCATTTTCCATCCTCCTGGTATTTTTATTACAATTATTTAACTTTCTATTTATAATAATATCCTTTTTATTAAAACTACGCAATAATTAACAATAATACGTGTCATATTATGTATAATTTAAAAGTTGTTTTATCTATCTCTCCAGTTCATTAAAATTGCTGCTCCAGCTTTGTAAATTGCACTATTAACTGCCACTTGTAACCCTTAACATGACACCCTTTCCTACAATAAATAATTTAGAGGTTTCAATTACCATATTCTACATCATTTTTATACTATCGTAGAATCAATGTTTTATTTTAAATTATACCTATTAAAATATTTTTAATTCATATATTAGATATTTGATGTTTCTTAAGGCTCTCCTTCATAATATCGTCCATATACCAGACATCCTTAACACTTACATGGTAACCATTAACATATTTATGTATAATAATTTCATTATATCAATTTATATACATTTGAGAGCTTCTTGTAAATATGCAAGAGTCAGTTTGCAAGTATACTTGATTGTGTTATATTTATTCTCTTTGTCATAAACACATAAAAAAGCCTGATTATTATTAACCAGACTTCTCCATATCATTCTTCTTTAAAGTGTTTTTTCTTCCTTGCCTTCCCTTTTCTGCTTGTACATTTCATTGTCAGCACTAGTAATGATATTATCCAGAGACATATCAGCTTCATAGCAGCATATTCCTGCGCTGAATTTTACCAGTACTTCCCCATTGTAAGGATTATTATCAAGATAATTTCTTATTGAATTAATCTTTGAAAGGGTATCCTCATAGGTTGAATGGTAAAATACCATTATAAACTCATCCCCTGCATACCTGGCTACAATATCGCTTGACCTTATAAGCTTTGTTACTGTCTCAGCAAAATACTGCAGCACCTGGTCGCCGACCAGGTGTCCATATGTATCATTTATAGTCTTAAAATTATCCATATCCGTCATAACCAAACAGAAGCTGGAGCCGTATCTGGCAGCCCTGTCCATTTCTAATGCCATAAGCTCTTCAAAATATCTTCTGTTATATATACCCGTAAGCTTATCAAATCTGAGGGCTAGTATCAGGTCATTCATAAGCCGTACATTTTTAATAGCTATTTGAAGCTGTTTGCATATATACTGTATATAATAGATGTCTTCCTTTGTAAAGGCATCCTCATCATGACAGTTATCCACATTTATTATTCCATAAAACTTATCATCAATATATAAGGGGGCACATAGGGTCACCTTTATATTAAGTGCATCCGCCTGCTTTAGTTTTTTATAATTGCTTTCATGTATGCTGGCAATGTCAAAGCCTTCAGGGTTTTTAATTATATAAGGAGCTTTCAGCTCTGTACATTTAAACAGAAAAAGCTCGTCCTTTTTTAAATGTATCTTCCTCAGCTCCTCAATGTTATAGCCATAAGCTGCCTCATATCTCATGTGGTCGTTATCCGGGTCATAAATAAGCACGCTTCCTGCTTCGGCTGCATTTATAAGCCTTATTGTATGCTTTAGTAGCTGTCTATACAAGTCCTCTACGTCCTTAAAGCTATCTATTTCCTGTGATACGTTCATCATTATTTCATTTATTTTATTAGTTCTATCATGAAGTCTCTTTAGCCTAATATACTGCACATTTCTATATATCACCAAAAACATTAAAAAAAATATCAGTGCCATATAAATCTCAGGCATATTTCCCCCCCCAAAAATGAAAAACATAAAGTTGTTAGAACATATCCTTCTTTGCAAGAATCCAAACTGAAATAAACGAAACTACTGCCGCTATAGCTACTATTATACCAAAGCCATAGGGATTGCCGGCAAAAGGAACCTGTACATTCATTCCAAAGAATCCGGAAATCATGGTAGGTATGGCCATTACAATTGTAATTGATGCCAGAAGCTTCATTACTATATTCAGGTTGTTTGATATAATTGAGGCAAATGCATCCATGGTTCCGCTTAATATGTTGCTGTAAATATTTGCCATCTCTATAGCCTGCTTGTTTTCTATTATTACATCCTCCAGCACATCCTGGTCCTCAGGATATTTCTGTATAATATCCAGCTTCAGCATCTTCTCAAGGGTTATTTCATTTGCTTTCAAGGATGTAGAAAAGTATACAAGGCTTTTCTCCAGCGAAAGCAGCTGTATAAGCTCTTTGTTCTTCATGGATTTATGAAGCTTGGCTTCAATTATATGGCTTGTTTTATCAATCTGTTTCAGGTATAGGAGATAATAGGTAGCAATTCTATAGAGTATCTGAAGTATGAAACGGGACTTTTTGAAGGTATAGAATGTCTTAACCTTCCTTAGTATAAAGTCTTCTATTGCCCTGTTTTCCCTCAGGCATATAGTTACGATAATATTCTCATTTAGTATTATACCAAGAGGTATGGTGTAATATTGAACTGATTTTCTCTCAGTATCAATAACCGGGATATCAACAATTATGAATGTCTGGTCATCCTCGATTTCAAGTCTGGAGCTTTCCTCCTCATCAAGGGGCGCCTTTAAAAAATCCATAAGAAGTCCTGTGGCCTGTGCTACTTCCTCCAGCTCGCTCTCTGTTGGATTGGTAAGGTTTACCCAGCAGCCACTTTCTATCTCGTTAGTCTCCTCCAGGCTTGTTTCCTGCGATTTGTAGATTTTAATCATGTCACATCTCTCCCTTCTGGACTCCGATCAGGTCTCAGAAGGGGCCCGGTCAGAGCATTATTCAGTTTTTAAAGCATGTTTTTTACCGGGCAGGTCGTCCATAAAATAACACCTCATGAAAGTTTAATAAGTATAATAAAACGGTGTCACATATATTATTTACCAGTTTTACTATACATTATTACTTTACCTCATTGCCTGTTAAAAAGCAATAGAATAGAGAACCCTCCTAAATGTTAATAATAAGCAATGGAGGTGGTATTATGAGTATAAAAAAATGTCTGGCATTTATATTTGCCTTCATCCTGCTTTTAAACACATATGCCTATGCAGGAGATAACTTTAACCTTGACAACGTATACAGCATCACAAAGGAGCTCTGCCAGGAAAAGTACAGGGGAAGACTGGCAGGAGATAAGGGTAATACCATGGCTGCTGAATACATAAAACAATACTTTAAAGAAAGCGGGCTTAAGCCTGCAGGAGATGAAGGCACATATATGCAGTCCTTCCAGGTAACAGTCCCTATTGTTGGAGGGGGGTGCAGCTTCAAGGTGTATGACCTGAAGGGGAACCTGATAAAGGAATATGAATATGGAACCGACTTTAAAGAGCTCACAGCAGGCTCCTCCTGTGCAGGAACAGTAAAGGGTACCCTCTCATCAGATATATACTCAAGCTCTCCAATATATCTTGAGGAATCCCCCGATACAGGAGAGAGCCTCTATACATATAATGAAGATAACAGGCTTATGGACTATGGAGTAAAAGGTGTCATAGTTCCTTCACAGGGAGACTTCAGATTCAGAAGCCCCTATAAGCTCCAGATGCTTCCTTCCCATGGAATTGTAAAAATAAATGTAAATAGAAATATTCTGCCTCAGCTTAAGGAATACTCCAAAAATAGATATGTGTTTGAAATGAAAAGTTCCTTAAATATTGAGAACAAGGCTGTGTCTAACGTAATTGGAGTACTGGAAGGATGGGACAAATCCCTCCCACCACTGGTTCTCTCAGCACACTTTGACCATGTGGGCTTTGATGCAGACGGAACCATTTACCCTGGGGCACTGGATAACGCCTCCGGGGTTGCTATGCTGCTGGAGTGCATAAATGCAGTCAAGAAATCCGGAAGTACTCAGAGAACGATTATATTTGCGGCCTTTAATGCGGAGGAAGAAGGCCTCGTAGGTTCATCCTATTTCGTCAAGCATCCTCCAATGGACATATCACAGGCAGAATGTATTAACTTCGATATGGTAGGCTCAGCCAAGGATCTTCCACTAAGCCTCCTGTGCTGTGATTCCAGGACTACCTTCTCAAGTCAGATAGCTGGCATTGCAAAATCACTTATGGTGGAAACCAACATGCTTTATGAAGCTAACAGCGACCATGCCTCCTTCAATGCAGCAGGTATAAACGCCTTAACTCTCATACATGATGACGTAGAAAAGATACACACTCCTAAGGACACCATAGAAAACATAAGCCTTAAACATTTTAAAGATGTGGCAGCAGTTTTAGATAATTATCTAGCCTATGATGGGAAGGTTATTGTGGAGGATACATTAGACGAAACGGCTGTATCTGCACCATTGTCGTCCTCTACGGGGAATTCAGAATTAAACCTGGCTGCTTTAGCTATTGCAGTTGGAGCAGTGCTTCTTCAGGTATACATTTTATCCTCACGAAGGAAGAAGGAACGGCAATAATACAAAAGGCTGTGCAGACAATGGGAGCAGCAGGATAAGGAATATGTCTTCCAATTGTTGATGGGTGGCTATACAAAACTCCCCCCTGAAAAGAATCCTTTCTTTCAGAGGGGAGTAACTTCTTTATGGAATCTTGCTAAAGGCTTTATTCTGTCCTGAGTGCAATAACCGGGTCCTTCTTAGCTGCAATGGAGGAAGGAATGAGACCTGCAATAAAGGTAAGCACCATGCTGATGATTACAAGTATTGCTCCTCCCATTACAGGTAGGGATGCGTTAAGGGATTGTATACCGGTAAGCTTGTGAAGTATTATGTTTATAACAACATTCAGGGCCAGTGTTATTCCTATACCTATAATGCCTGCTGCAAAGCCTACTATAATAGTTTCAGCATTGAAAACTCTTGATATATCCTTCTTAGAGGCACCCATAGCCCTAAGTATGCCTATTTCCTTGGTTCTCTCCAGAACTGAGATGTAGGTTATAATCCCTATCATTATGGATGAAACCACCAAAGATATTGCCACAAACGCAATAAGCACATAGGATATGGCATTTATAATAGTTGTAATGCTTGACATAAGCAGTGCAACGTAATCAGTATAGGTTATTTTATCCTCCTCAGCTACGGAATCATTATATGCCTTTATACCATCTGCTATAGCATCCTTGTTCTCAAAGGTGCTGGCATATATATTGATAGCTGAAGGGCTTGCCATATCCACATATCCCAGTTTCTTGAGATTGTCCTCAAGGGTAGCCTTGGAATAGGAATCAGGCATATATTCATCATAAAGCTTTGAAAGCTGATTCTCTGTGTAGGATGGTATTGCTGCATCTAATGCTGCTGCCAGCTGGTCAGCAGTCATGGCACTAAGCTTGCCTTCCATTCCCTTTGCATATTGTTCCTTAACCTTTTCTCCCATAAGCTTTTCCACATATGCAAAAAGGGTTTCATCATCCATTGAATCAATATAATCCTGCAGCTTTTTCTGATCCATGCCTGTGGATTCCTGTGCAGATTCCATCATTGACTTTTCAACGTCTGCTCTTGTCATGCCCTGCATGGATTTTGATACCACGCTGTTAACATATTCGTCAGTTGGCTGGGATGCAATGGAGGTATACATGGAGGCCTTTTCAGATGTGGATAGGGTTGCAAAGTACTGCTTTATTGCCTCTGCCTTCTCGCTGCTTGATGGCTCCTTTTCATCATCTGCCGGAAATGGAAGTCCTGTGAATATATCCTTATCCTTATCCGTAAGCTGCGCCTTTACAACATCACTCTTATTAGCCTGGTCTATAACATACTGGGTAAGTGCACTGGTATAGCCTATTGCTCCACTCATCATTGAAGCAGAAGCATCCTCATTAGGCCTGACTATTCCTGAAACCTTAAGCTCTATTCCATTATCATAAAGATAGTTAAGTCCGGTTTCGGTCTTACTTAAATCTGTGTATTTTCCTGTTGAGGATTCATACTGGTAGTAGCTTGAGGAAGGAACCAGCTTGTATGTCATACTGCATATGTCTTCATAGGACCATTTCTGGGTATCAAGTGCAACCTGCTCACCATTCATGGCTGACTCAACAATATCCTGCATATCATCTGAGGATTTAAGGCCCAGAGCATAAAGGCATAAGTCGCTGACTTCATTGTTCTTGTCTACAATAAGCACCAGCTCATTGTAAGCTGTAGGCCAGGACCCGTAAAGCATATCATACTGTTCATCCAAAACGCTGCTTGTAAGGCTCCCATCAGTTCCGGGAAGCATTTCCTCCCATACCTTCATGGAACCGAAGCTAGAGGAAAAACGTCCTGAGGTGCTGCTGCTATAACCTGCATCACCATAAAGCTTTTCCATCAATTCACTTATATCTGACTTAACTACACTTCCATCCTTATCCTTTGTATATACATTCAAATCCAGGTTGTAGGAATACTGGGTTGCACTTATATACTTGCTCAGTTCATTGCTGTCATTCTCCAGGTATTCCTTAAAGGCCTTCAGATTATTCTTACTTGTTCCTGTACTGTTCATGGCATTTATTAGCTCATACACGGCTGAGCTTGAATAAATTCCATCCCTCTCATGCTCCAGCTCCTTTTCCTTTTTGCCTGTCAAGGTTTCAAGAAGAGCAGAGGTATCCATAGCCTCTGCTTCAATTGTAATGGGATAAGCAGAGAGTGTGTCCTGCTGCACACTGTCTATGTAATTCTGAACTCCTGTGGAAACTGAAAGTATAAGGGCAATGCCTATTATTCCAATAGAACCTGCAAAGCTGGTTAAAATTGTACGTCCTCTTTTGGTCATAAGGTTGTTAAGTGACAGGCCTAGTGCCGTCTTAAAGGACATGGCAGGCTTCTTCACCTTTTTTTCCTTCTTTTTTCCCAGAGCTGGAGCTATAGCTTCCTCAGCTGACTCATATGGATTAGAGTCGCCAATAACCAATCCATCCCTAAGCCTTATAATACGGCTGGAGTATGTTTCAGCCAGCTCCGGATTGTGGGTGACCATTATTATAAGCCTATCCTTTGAAATCTCCTTGAGTATTTCCATTATCTGAACACTTGTTTCACTATCCAGTGCTCCCGTAGGCTCATCTGCAAGAAGTATATCAGGGTTGTTTACCAGTGACCTTGCAATTGCCACACGCTGCATCTGTCCCCCTGACATCTGGTTAGGCTTCTTATGAAGCTGGTCTCCCAGACCAACGCTTTCAAGCGCCTTAACGGCCCTTTCCCTTCGCTCACCTCTGGATATCCCGGACAGAGTAAGCGCCAGCTCTACATTGGATAAAACCGTCTGATGAGGTATAAGGTTATAGTTTTGAAATACAAAGCCTATGGAATGGTTACGGTAGGAGTCCCAGTCGTTGTCAGTAAAATCCTTGGTGGATTTATTGTTTATTAACAGGTCACCACTGGTATAACCATCAAGCCCTCCGATGATATTAAGGAGGGTGGTCTTGCCACAGCCTGACTGTCCTAATATGGACACAAATTCATTCTTCCTAAACTCCAGGTCTATACCTTTAAGTGCCTTAACCACGGTATCCCCTGCTGTATAGTCCTTAATTATATTTTTAAGCTTGAGCATTTATATTATAGCTCTCCTTTCCAAATAGGTACCTTCTAATATACTACTATATATAATCAAGAAAAGTCCTAACATTAATAGGAATTATATCACATAGATTTTGTAATCTATAGTACTTCATATATCTTTTACAAATTCTAAATGTTTAACTCTGAATGTCAAAAGACCTACGCTAAGCGTAGGTCTTTTGTTATTTCGCCTGATCCTTTAGAAATCCGTTTATAAAGCTATCTATATTCCCATCCATAACAGACTGGATGTTTCCTACCTCCACGCCTGTTCTGTGGTCCTTAACCATTGTGTAGGGCTGGAATACATATGACCTTATCTGGCTTCCCCAGCCTATCTCCTTCTGGTCTCCCGTAAGGTCCTCTATCCTTTCCTTATGCTCCCTCTCCTTCATGTCTATGAGCTTTGCCTTAAGCATCTTCATGCCTGTTTCCCTGTTGGAATGCTGGGAGCGTTCAGTCTGGCACTGCACCACTATCCCTGTTGGCAGATGGGTTATCCTGATGGCAGATTCCGTTTTGTTTACATACTGTCCTCCTGCCCCTCCAGCACGGTAGGTATCAACCTTCAAGTCCTCAGGCCTTATCTCAATATCCTGTTCATCTGTAATCTCAGGAAGCACCTCTATGGCTGCAAAGGAGGTGTGACGCTTTCCCGCAGCATCAAAGGGCGAAATTCTTACCAGTCTGTGGACTCCCTTTTCTGCCTTAAGGTATCCATAGGCATATTCTCCTGTAACCTCTATGGTAACACTTTTTATTCCTGCTTCATCACCTGGCAGGTAGTCTACGGTCTCCACAGTATAGCCTTTTCTCTCAGCCCACCTGACATACATCCTCAGCAGCATGGATACCCAGTCACAGGACTCGGTTCCCCCTGCCCCTGCATGTATGGTAAGTATAGCATTGTTTCTGTCATACTCCCCTGAAAGCAGGGTTTCGATTCTCAGCTGCTCCAGCTTCTCCTCAATTTCCTTTCTTTCTGAGGATATCTCCTCCAGGGTTGAGAAGTCATCCTCAGCATCTGAAAGCTCTATAAGCACCTCAAGATCATCTACCTTGGAGCAAAGTCCTTCAAATCTTGAAGCCTTCTCCTTCAGGAGCTTTGTCTTCTGGAGCACCTGCTGGGCACTTTCCTGGTCATTCCAGAATTCTGCCTCCTGCATCTTGCCCTCTAGTATCTCTATCTCCTTCTTAATGCTGGGGATGTCAAAGTGAATTCCCCATTTCCTCTAAAATCACCCTCATTGGTTTAATGGCTGCGTAATATTCCTCAAATTGCAGATTCACGCTTACCATCACCTTCCTTCCTTTACTAGCTATGCATTCCTGCCGCAGCAGTTCTTATATTTTTTACCTGAACCGCAAGGACATGGGTCATTTCTGCCCGCCTTCTTGTTCTTTCTTATAGGCTCCTTCTTCACGGAATCATCCATATTGGTTGAGGTTGGCTCAGCAACCCTTTCTCTTTCAACCTTTCTTTCTGCTCTTACTCTGAACATCATCTTAACAGTGTTCTCCTTGATGTTGTATATCATCTCGTCGAACATGTTCATACCTTCAATCTGATATTCCTGTACAGGGTCCATATTCTTATAGGCCCTTAATCCAATTCCGTGCTTAAGCTGATCCATGGCGTCTATATGTTCCATCCATCTGGTATCCACGGTTCTCAGCATAACTACTCTTTCAATCTCTCTTATATGCTCCTCAGGGAATTCCTTCTCCTTCTCGGCATATATATCCATTGCCCTATCAAGTATTCTTGCGGAAATCTCATCTGCACCAAGGCTGGACAACTCCTCCTCCTTGAAGGAGTATCTCTGGTTCAGTATATCATCCATATACTTTATAAGCCCCTTGATGTCCCAGTCCTCTTTGTGCCTGTCATCTGAAACATGTGCCTTAACAGCAGTTTCAACAACATCCTTAAGCATGGATACGATATTGTCCCTCATGCTCTCACCATCAAGCACTTCTCTTCTTTCGTTGTATATAAGCTCTCTCTGCTTATTCATAACGTTATCATATTGAAGAAGAGTCTTTCTGATGTCAAAGTTATTTCCCTCTACCTTTTTCTGGGCCTGCTCTATAGCGCTTGAAACCATCTTGCTTTCAATAGGCTCGTCATCTGGAAGGCCTAGCCTATCAACAACGTTAGACAGTCTATCCGAACCAAAGAGCCTCATAAGGTCATCCTCAAGGGATATATAGAACCTGGAAGCACCAGGGTCTCCCTGACGGCCTGAACGGCCTCTCAGCTGGTTATCAATACGCCTGGATTCATGCCTTTCACTGCCTATTATCATAAGGCCGCCTGCATCCACAACACCTTCACCAAGCTTTATATCGGTTCCACGGCCTGCCATGTTTGTGGCTATGGTAACCATTCCCTTTTCTCCTGCATGGGATATTATTTCGGCTTCCTTTTCATGGTACTTTGCATTCAGTACCTGATGAGGTACGCCCTTTTTCTTCAGCAGGTCGCTAAGTTCCTCTGACTTCTCAATGCTTATTGTACCAACCAGTACAGGCTGCCCATTACTGTGGTGCTCTACTATATCAGACACGATTGCATCAAACTTAGCCTTTTCAGTCTTATATACAATATCAGGCATATCTTCCCTGATCATAGGCTTATTGGTAGGGATTACGATAACATCAAGGCCATATATCTCCCTGAATTCATTCTCCTCAGTAAGAGCTGTACCAGTCATACCAGCCAGCTTCTGATAAAGCCTGAAGTAGTTTTGGAAGGTTATTGTAGCAAGGGTTTTAGACTCCCTCTCAACCTTAACGCCTTCCTTTGCCTCTATTGCCTGATGGAGTCCATCGCTGTACCTTCTTCCAAGCATAAGTCTGCCTGTGAACTCATCGACGATTATTACCTCTCCATCCTTTACCACGTAGTCAATATCCCTTTTCATAAGGCTATGAGCCTTAAGTGCCTGGATTACATGGTGCTGTATCTCCATGTTCTCAGAGTCTCCATAGTTTTCAAGGCCAAAGAACTTCTCTGCCCTTGAAACTCCTGACTCTGTAAGGGTTACAGCACGATCCTTTTCATCTGCCTCAAAATCCTCTTCAGGGCGCAGCATCTTTACAAAGGTGTCTGCCACCTGATAAAGCTGTGTGGATTTATCCCCTGCTCCTGATATTATAAGGGGTGTCCTGGCCTCATCGATAAGTATGGAGTCCACCTCATCCACAATGGCATAGTTAAGCTCCCTCTGTACCATCTCTTCCTTGTATATAACCATGTTATCCCTAAGGTAATCAAATCCATACTCGTTATTGGTTCCATAGGTGATATCGCAGTTGTACGCGTCACGCCTTTCCTGAGGAGTCAGACTATGGAGTATAACCCCAACTGTTAGCCCAAGAAATTCATATATCTGCCCCATCCAGTCACGGTCACGCTTTGCCAGATAATCGTTGACTGTAACAACATGAACTCCCTTTCCAGTTAAGGCATTCAGGTATGTTGGAAGGGTAGCAACCAATGTTTTTCCTTCACCTGTTTTCATCTCGGATATTCTGCCCTGGTGAAGCACAATTCCTCCAATAAGCTGAACCCTGAAATGCTTCATACCTAAAACCCTTACAGCTGCCTCTCGGCATACTGCAAAAGCCTCAGGGAGAATGTCATCTAAGGTTTCGCCCTTCTGAAGCCTTTCCTTAAACTCTGGAGTTTTGGCCTTCAACTCCTCATCAGACATTGCCTGCATGGTGCTGTCTAAGGACTCTATTTTATCAACTATAGGAATTATTCTTTTTATTTCCTTTTCACTGTAGTTACCAAAAATCTTTTCAAGAATGCTCATTTATTCAACCTCCTCATAGGTGCCAGAATGATTATATCATGCAAATATGATGCAATCAATCAATATGGCTCTCATCCTACTATTGTAACAGAAAGAGGATAAAAATACACTTTTAATTACCAATTAACAAAAATATAATATTCCTATCATTGTAATACACATTAAAAGAGCAGCCTTCCTAGGAAAGCCGCCCTTAAGCTATAGCTATAGCATTATGTTCTATTTTTAGAATTCAGGCTCTATAAGACCGTAGTTTCCGTCCTTTCTTTTGTATACTACGTTAACCTCATTGTTGTCAGCATTTCTGAATACGTAGAAGTTGTGTCCTAAAAGATCCATCTGCAGCACTGCCTCTTCGGCATCCATTGGTTTAACAGCAAACTTCTTTACCTTTACCAGCTTGCCATCCTCATAATCCTCTTCCTCAGGTATAGCTGCAAACCTTACGCTGTCTCCGTGTATCCTTCTTTCAAGCTTGGTCTTATACCTTATAATCTGTCTCTCCAGCTTATCTATAACATTATCAATGGAAACATACATGTTGTCTGATGCTTCCTCGCCTCTCAGAATAACCCCATTAAATGGAATGGTAACCTCTATAATCTGCCTGTTTTTCTGAACACTAAGAGTTACATGCGCCTCAAGGGAGGCATTAAGGTATTTGTCAAGCTTACCAATCTTCTTATCTATTGTGTTCTTAAGCGCCTCTGTTAAATCGATATTCTTTCCAGTAATCTTAACCTTCATATTTATTTCCCCTTTCTATTAAGTAATTTGACTACGTCAAGTTTATAAGGAATATAAACTATGTCTATTTGTTATAATTCTATTTTATACCCTTAACATTATTTCTGCAATAACGTTAAGAAAATTGTTTAAATATTTTGACAACTTATTCATAAGTATTTACCATTTTCTGCCTAATGTGCATATAAAAGCACTTTTTTGATTTTATAACTTAAAATATGCCTATATGTTCTCATGTGAATAAGTTCATAACCTTCTGTGGATAATGTGTATAAAACTGTGTATAAGTTGATATCTCAAGATTTATATTATAAAACTATGTGAATTATTTGTAGATTAAAATTATACCGACCGAACAAATGTGAATATTAATAATCTGCATATTCATATATTACTTATTTTGTAATGTCATAGTAAACGAAAAGGATATAACATTAAGGGCTCCTCCTCTTTTGAGCTGGTGAGATGAAAAATACATGGTAGCCCCTGTGGTAATTACATCATCCACAAGAAGTATTGAAAGTCCTTTAACATTTCCCTCCAGGGCATAAGCACCTCTTACATTTTCCCACCTTTCCTTTTCAGATAAGGATACCTGTGAAGGAGTATTTCTATTCTTTATGAGAGCCTTTCTCATTGGGATACCCATAATACTGGAAAGTTCCCTTGCAATAAGCTCTGCCTGATTGTAGCCTCTCTTTTTTTCCTTTTCACCATAGGCAGGTACGGGAACTATAATATCACTCTTTAGACCTATTTTTTTAAGCTCCCTTGACATAAGCTGGGCCATAGACCTGGCTGCATAGGTCCTGCCCTTATACTTAAGGGCCCTTACCATGTTCCTGGCAGACCCTTCATAGAGATATGGTGCCCCTATATAGTCAAAGCCATCCGAAATGCTTTCCTTATGAGTCCCTGTGGATAAAAACTCCGATGCCTCCATATATGCACCGGGAAGCCTGTTTAGCTCTTCCTGACAGTACGGACAGAGCAAAACCTCATTATATTCCTTAAGCAGCCTCCCACAGGCTGAACAGCTGGAGGGTGCTGGAAAGATAATATCCAAAAGGCTTTCCCAGCAAAGCCTTAAAAAATCAAAACAATTTTCCATTGTTTACTTCATAACCTTTATTATGCTTTCTATATGGCTCTTCAGTCCTGAATATCTTCTGGTTATGGTGTTGTTCTTTATCATTCCCATAAGTGCCTGCCTTGAGCCCACTATAACCACCAGCTTCTTAGCCCTGGTTACTCCTGTATATATAAGGTTCCTGGTCATAAGCATGGGAGGTCCATAGGTTATTGGTATGATTACCACAGGGAATTCACTGCCCTGGCTTTTGTGTATAGTAACTGCATAAGCAAGCTCCAACTCATCTAAGCTGGAAAAATCATACCATACCCTCTTTTCCTCATCAAATATAACTGAAAGTATGCGGTTCTCCTTATCTATAGTGTCTATTATTCCCATATCACCATTAAACACCCCGGTTCCCTCAAGCTCTCCCTCTCCAGAAACCCTGGTCCAGTCAATGTTATAGTTGTTCTTAATCTGCATAACCTTGTCTCCCTGTCTAAGCACCACGTCTCCGGACTGCTTTTCTTCCTTTTCAGGGGAAGGTGGGTTTAGTATAGCCTGAAGGCTGGAATTTAGATTATATACCCCCGTTTCTCCCTTTCTCATGGGAGACAGCACCTGTATGTCCCTTCTTGAGTCATACCCATCCTTAAACTGTGGCAGCCTCTTATCCACCAGCTGCTGAACCTCGTACACCACATCCTGTGGATTGTTGTTCTGAATGAAAAAGAAATCCTTTTCCCTATCGTTTAGTATAGGCATATCGCCCCTATTTATATGGTGGGCATTGACTGCTATAAGGCTTTTATCCGACTGCCTGAATATTCTGGTCAGCCTGACAACCCCAACTGCGCCGCTTTGAATTATATCCTTAAGAACGTTTCCAGGTCCTACTGATGGAAGCTGGTCCACGTCTCCTACCATTATAAGCTTTGTGTTCACCGGTATGGCCTTAAGCAGACTGTTCATTATTATGATGTCCACCATAGAAGCCTCATCTATAATCACAGCATCTGCTTCTATAGGGTTGGATTCATCCCTTGCGAATATAGGCTGATTCTCATCCGGCATATACCCCATCTCCAAAAGCCTGTGTATTGTCTTAGCTTCCCAGCCGGTGGTCTCAGTAATCCTTTTAGCAGCCCTTCCAGTGGGGGCAGCCAGCACTATGTTCATATGATTATTCTCAAAAATATCTATGATACACTTTATTATAGTGGTTTTACCTGTTCCAGGTCCTCCGGTTATTACGCATACACCGTTTTTTACAGCCTCGCATATAGCCTTTTTCTGCTCATCGGCCAGTTCTATATGATTAGTTTTTTCGTAAGTCTCTATTTCCTTATCTATGTCCTTTATCTCTGTCTTTGGTCCATTAATAGACAGCTCTACAAGCTTTCTTGCCACTCCTAGCTCTGAAAAATACAAAGACGCCAGATATATAACCACCTCATCCTCCACCTGTTCAGGTACCAGCTGCTTTTGGGTTGCAAGGGTGACTATGGCATTGTCTACCATATCTGCCTGCACATTTAGAAGCTTTACAGCCTCATCCATAAGGGTAAGCTTTGGAAGGTAGGTATGTCCATTTCCAGTTGCAGCAGTAAGTATGTATTTAACTCCTGCCATTGTTCTGAAGGGTGAGGCCATATCCATTCCAAGGCTTCTGGATATTTTATCAGAGGTCTTGAAGCCTATGCCTGATATTTCCTCACAAAGCCTGTAGGGATTCTCCTTTACAAGCTTTATAGCCTCATTGCCATACTTTTTATATATCTTTATACCATAGTTTGTGCTTATTCCATGGCTCTGCAGGAACACCATGACCTTTTGGAGCTCCCTCTTCTCCCTGGCAGATTCAGCTATAGAGGCAGCCTTCTTACTGCCAATACCCTCTATTTCCGTAAGCCTTTCAGGGTTCATTTCTATTATATCCAGTGCATCTGTGCCAAATTTCTCCACTATCTTTTTAGCAGTAACAGGACCTATACCTGTTATAAGTCCTGACGCCAGGTATTTTTCAATTCCTTCTGTGGTTGAAGGAACAACCTCCTCACAGCTGTCTACCTTTATCTGCTGGCCAAAGGTCTGGTGTACAGTCCACTCACCCTGTATTTTTACCTGCTGTCCTTCCTTTAAAAAGGGTATATAGCCTACTATGGCAACTATATCCTTGCTGGCTTTAAGCTTTGCCACAACATAGCCATTTTCATCATTCTTATATACTATATGATCTATTATTCCATCCATTTCAACCAAGGCTTACAACTCCCAACTCGGATAATATATAAAGACTTAAACAAGCCCATATATACATTATGACCTAAACCAGAGCACTTTTAAACACCTGATGTTAAAATTCATTATGACCCCCTTTTATAACCCACTTCAAAAGCCATCTCCTTCAATATTTAAATTTTTTTTATAATATTGCCTGGATACAAAATTTATGTTATCATTCTTTTAGTGAGGGAGTAATTAGCGTGTTAACGTGGCAATTCGTCATCACGACTTTATGGTCCGGGTTGCCTTAAATAATGAGACTCACAGGAAGCAGTTAGCTGGTCCTGTGAGGTTAAGAGGAATCTGACAGGTATAGCAAACTGCTATGCCTGTTTTTTTATATCCATAGTCACCATTAATCAAATTTATTTAAGAGAGGAAAAAGCACATGAAGCACTATTTTCAAAGCTCAGAAGAAGTATTAAAGGCCCTTGGCTCCTCTTCAGATGGACTTACAAGCGAGGAAGCTGAACGAAGGTTGTCCTCAAATGGAAAGAACAAGCTTAAGGAACCTGAAAAGGATAGCCTTATAAAGCGGTTCATGTCCCAGCTGGCAGACCCTATGATTATCATCCTTTTAGCTGCAGCAGCCATATCTGCTATTACAGCTGTAATTGGAAATGAATCCTTTGCCGATGTATTCATTATACTATTTGTAGTAATAGTTAATGGCGTACTGGGTGTCCTGCAGGAAAGCAAGGCAGAAAAGGCAATAGAAGCGCTGAAGGAAATGTCGGCTGCCACCTCAAAGGTATACCGCGACGGGCAAATAGCCATAGTCCACAGCGAGGACCTGGTTGTGGGAGATGTTATAATCCTTGAGGCAGGGGACGCCATTCCTGCAGACGCCAGAATTATTGAAAGCATGAGCATGCAGTCAGAGGAATCAGCTTTAACAGGAGAATCAGTTCCAGTAAATAAAATCTCTGAGGCTCTTCAGGAAGCTGAAAACGTTCCTCTGGGTGACAGAACCAACATGGTTTTCTCTGGCAGCATCATTGTATATGGCCGTGGAACAGCTGTTGTTACTGCCACGGCAATGGATACTGAAATAGGAAAGATAGCAGATGCCATATCTAATGCTCAGGAGGGTGATACCCCACTGCAGATAAAGCTGGCACAGCTCAGCAAAGTACTAACCAAGGCAGTTTTAGGCATTTGTGTCTTCATATTCCTGTTCAGCATAATAAGGAGCCTCATATCAGGAACCGGCCTTACAGGAGCTCTTGTGCTTAACATGTTTATACTTGCTGTCAGCCTGGCAGTAGCCGCCATTCCTGAAGGTCTCGTAGCAGTAGTTACAATAGTTCTGTCCATGGGCGTAACCAGGATGGCCAAGCGTAATGCCGTCATAAGAAGGCTCACAGCTGTAGAGACCCTTGGATGTACCCAGGTTATATGCTCAGATAAAACAGGCACCCTGACACAGAATAAAATGACAGTAACTGACCACTACGGACAGGAGGACCTGCTGGCCTCAGGAATGGCCCTTTGCTCTGATGCAGAGCTTACAGGTGATGGTACAGCTCAAGGAGAGCCTACTGAGTGCGCTCTGGTAAACTATGCTTCCAAGCTTGGAATAAGTAAGGACAACCTAAAGGTTCTGTATCCCCGTGTAGGAGAGGCTCCATTTGATTCATCAAGAAAGATGATGAGCACAGTACACAAAACCAGGGAAAGCTTTGTACAATACACAAAGGGTGCCCCTGACGTGCTACTTTCCCTCTGTACAAGCTACATGGAGGATGGAAAGACCCTTCCAATGACTGAAAAGAAGAAAGCTGAAATAATATCAGACAATAAACGTATGGCAGGAAACGCACTAAGGGTGCTGGCCTTAGCCTGCAGGCAGCATGATGAAATGCCATCAGATTGCTCACCTAAGGCCCTGGAGCAGAATCTTACCTTTGTTGGCCTATGCGGTATGATTGACCCTGTTAGGCCTGAAGTTAAAGCCGCCATAGAGGAATGTACTCTTGCCGGCATACGTCCGATTATGATTACAGGAGACCACTTCGATACAGCCGTTGCCATTGCCAAGGAGCTTGGCATTATAACAGATTCCACACAGGCTGCTACAGGTGCCATGCTTGATAAGCTGTCAGATGAGGAGCTTAAGGAATGCGTCACCAGATTCTCTGTGTATGCCAGGGTTCAGCCGGAGCATAAGGTAAGGATAGTAAACGCATGGCGTTCACTATCTAAAATAACTGCAATGACAGGTGATGGAGTTAACGATGCTCCTTCAATAAAGAATGCAGATATAGGTATAGGAATGGGAATTACCGGAACTGATGTTACTAAAAACGTTGCAGACATGGTACTGGCAGATGACAACTTTGCAACAATCGTAAAGGCTGTAGAGGAAGGCAGAAGGATATACGACAACATAAGGCGTGCAATACAGTTCCTTCTGGCCTCCAACCTAAGTGAGGTTCTAAGTATATTCTTTGCCACAGTTATGGGATTTACAATACTGAAACCAGTCCATCTGCTATGGATAAATCTTATTACTGATGCCTTCCCTGCACTTGCACTAGGCGTTGAAAAGGGAGATAAGGACATAATGGAGCGCCAGCCCAGAAAGGCCACAGATGGCATATTCTCAGGAGGACTTGGGGTTGACGTAGCCTATCAGGGAATACTCTCAACAGTACTTGTGCTTGCAGCATACTTTATTGGCCACTATATGGAGTCAGGCTTATGGGAAATTGCTGAAAGCCAGGATGGAATGACTATGGCATTTCTTACCATGAGCATGATGGAAATATTCCACTCCATGAATATGCGTTCCCAAAGGGGTTCCATATTTAAAATAAAGGGGCAGAACATTCTTCTATGGGGAGCAATGGCATTATCCTTAGTGCTGGTAACAGTAGTCATATATGTACCGAGCCTTTCACAAATGTTTGACCTGGCACATATAAGCCTTGCAGAATACTTT
>JAEZLD010000183.1 GCA_023415335.1 Bacillota bacterium
AGTGCCCTTTGTTACTCACTTTTACCGTCTCACCGAGCACTCTTATAGTATAATACGGGGATGGTTTCGTGTCAATAATCATTTCAGATTTTTTTGTACATTTTAGATGCAAATACTGGCATCACCACATTGTGTTATGTTGGTGTAAGCTTTTAGATCATCCATAAGCTTATACACTGCTTTGTCCTTCATCTTAGCCTCTACCATCACATCAAAATCTCCCACTTTTTCCGCAACTTCTCCTAAAAACTCCATAAAGAAGCTGGGATCTATATAATCATGATGGCTCCTTTGATCCTTTTCAGATTTAGGACTTGAAAGGTGTATTTTAGGAGGATATGGCTCACCCTTCCACGTTCCAAATATATCTTGTATTATTTCACCTATTTTTAAGGGGGAAGGGTTACACCTATCATGGTGTATATCAAGTACCATTGGTACTCCTACCCTTCTGCATATGTCCAGCACCTCTGAGGCATTATACAGCTTATCATCATTTTCCAGTATAATTCTGTTTTTTATTCTATCATCAAGATTTCTAAAATTATCACAAAACCTTTTAACAGATTCCTCCTTACTGTTATATACTCCTCCTATATGAAGAACCATTTTGTACTCAAATCCAAGTCCCATTAGCTCATACATGGTACAGTGGTAATCAAGATCCCTTATGGAGGATTCAATAACCTCCCTTCTAGGGCTGTTAAGGAGCGTAAAGTGGTCAGGGTGGGTACTTACCCTTATGCCTGTTTCTTTTACACAGTCTCCCACTCTTTTGAATTCATCACTAAGCTTCTCCTTCCACTTCCATCCCTTTAGCTCCTCATGGGTACATAAGGGTACAAGCTTTGAGGTAAGCCTATATAGCTTAATGCCATAAGCCTTGTTATACCTGAGCAATCTGACGGTATTGTTAAGATTCTCCCTTGAAACTGTGTAAAGCTTATTCTCCCATTGGCTTATGTCTAGCTTTTTAAGGCTCTTTAGAGTCACTGTCCTGTTTGGGGAACAATCCTTCACCTCCAAAGAAATTGCCACGTATCCAAAATTGATTATCATGCTCTCATCTCCCGATAATCAATATTATTCTCACATCCTCTTAAATATATAAACAAATGGATTTGAGATTTGAATACGCAAAGCTATTAACCTTCCCTTCTTATCAGAAACATAATTATGAAGGCTGTTTACTGATTCCTTATCTAGGCCACCAGCTGTTGTTTGTGGTTTAAAGTACTGATTTTTCTCATAAAACTCCAGAAACTTATTCAGCTTTACATCCAAGTTGTTCTCCAGATTTAAAATATACTCTCTAACCGACTGTCCTGGTTTATATGCTATACCCAAAGCCTTTCCATACCTTGTCAGCTTAAAGAATTCATAATAAAGCCTTCTACTGGCATTAGAATAATACACAATCATAAACATACTCAGGAAAATTACTAAGGATAACAGCCCAATAGCAGCCCATAGTATTAGAGGTACTCTATTACTGCCATTTTCATCTTGTCCTATAGGGGTATCTCCAGGAGTTTGATTTTCCCCCTGGGGCTTAGTAGGCTGCGGAGTAGTTTCTCCGCCCTCTTCAGGAGTAATTTCTGGTGTGGGCTCTTCTTCCTGTCCATTAGGTGAATCAGGATCCAAAGCTCCAGAAGCATGCCCTGGTGTAGGATCAAAGACAATCCATCCTAAATCATCAAAATACAGCTCTACCCAAGCATGAGCATCTGAGTTCCGCACATTAAGCCCTTCCTTTGTACTTCCTGCTGGCACTACAAAGCCCTCTACATATCTTGAGGGTATTCCTTCAATCCTGCACATTACTGCCATGGCAGTTGCATAATAGGTACATGAGCCTTTCTTTTCCTCAAATAGGAAGTAGTCTACAAACTCCGCATTTTCTGGAAGCTCTGATGTGTCAAGAGAATAAGGAAAATTATTCTTAAGATACTTCTCAATAGCAGAGGCCTTTAAATAGGGCATATCATAACCATTTGTTATGGTATCAGCAAGCTGATATACCCTTTGGGATATATTACTGGGCAGCGAAAGATATTGCTTTGATTCCTGGTTTTCATCCTTAACACTTGCATTAATAAGGCTATTTCTTGTCCAAGAATATTCCTTTATGGCTACGCTATAGCTCTCATCCTTCTCAATATCCTTTGAACTCAGTAGCTGCATATTGTTATCCCCGTATAAAGTATCTTGCCTTGTACTTATGGAAACAGGATATAATGCATTGAATATGGTTCTTATACCTTTAACCTTATACGTGATAGTAACATTCTTCTGAGTGGAGCTGGTACTCATTAACGGGTCAAAACCCAGTGGTTTATCAGCATCATATCTATCATTTATATCATTAGAATTCCACACATCCCCTGTATAGTGGTCTTTTATTACTCCCCTCATATGCATTCCATTTATCCTGTCATCTGATTTCACTATAAATGCCACTGAGTCATTAAGCCTTACAGGCCCTCCAAGTCTTCCAGAACTTTCCTGAAAGCCTGTGGAAGATATGCTGAACACCCCTGTTCCCTTACCAGTTCCAATACCTGGACCATCGATTCCTTCTGTTAGCTTAATTATAAATTTTTCAAGCCTTGATATTGATTTAGACCTTACAGGGTTTGGCATGAATGGAGAAAGGAACATGGAAATAATCATAATTATAAGCACAGAGGGCAGCCACCCTAGTGCATATTTACCTGACTTCACCCCTTTATCCTGGCTTACATATTTCTTTTTCCTTATATAGTTATTAAATGCATAAAGCATAATGCCACAGACCATAAAAAAGCTGCAGCTAAGCTCCATTTTCTTCTCAGAATAATAAAAATAGGTTGTATACATAGCAGCCCCTGTTATTATAAGCACCATGGATCTTTTCTTCACAACCCCAATATAATAACAAGCCAGGACTAAAAATACCACACAGATAACTGCTATATCTGTAATAAAGGTACTGTATTGAGAAGAAATGTATCCATTATTGTATATGTCCTGTATAAAATCAGGCAACCCACTTATTATACCTTTGACCATACTTAAAATATATAAGGGCCTTGGCAGAAGGAAAGGCAGAACTAATGCAAAAAGTGCATATTTGGTATAATGAACAGCAAAACAGAATACAGTTGTAAGAAATATGACAGCAAATAGTAAATAATTATTGATTGTACCATCATACCAGAATTGTACAGAGGATATGCTACAGATGAATACCATACATATTATCAGCACAGCATATACAGCTGCATCTATAAAAGGGAGCTTTTTCTTCAACTGAAACACCTCCCTATCTGGGAGTCATGCTTTATCATAAAAAGCTTTATGCCGCATGATTCCAACATTCTTCTTTTTTCATCTGATAGCTTCCCATCATTAATATATATTATGTTAAGGTCATATCCATTTTCCCTCATACCTATGTATAATGCGGCTGCTTTCGATGATATTATGCTAGTAATAATAACAATTGAGGCTCCTCTGTTCATAAGGTCTAGCCTCTTTTCAATCACGTCCTCCATTACCCTGTCTCCATTTGGCTTTGCCTGGCACATCAAGTCCATCACCCTGGTAAAGCAGCCTATGTCTCCTCCTTTAACAGAGCTTATATTGAAATTTGTCATATATATCTCTATAGGTATAGCTTTTTTCATAAGATAAAAGGAAATAGAGCAGGCTGATTCCACCGCCCTCTCCTCTAAATCATGGGCATATTCCCCTGTATATGCATTTTTATAGAGGTCAAGATAAAGATATACAGCTGTACTGCCAGCCTTCTCAAAATTTTTTACATAAAGCCTGTTATTTTTAGCAGACAGCTTCCAATGGACTCTTTTTATACTATCTCCCGGAGCATACTTCCTTATGTCACTGATGCTGGTACTATCTTCGAAAGCCAACTGACGGTTGGATATGGACCCAAAGGACTGTAAGGCCTTAAGCTCCAGCCTTTCAATATTATATAGCTTTGGATACACCTTAAAGCTTTTTCCACTTTCTATTTTTCTTGTCCATGTAAAGATTCTCAAAGCATCCTGTATCAAAAGCTCTATTGGCCCAAGACTATATACTCCTCTGTACTTTATAGTAATGTCCCTTACCTCTCTTTTTCTCTTCCAGGGGCCTATCGTCAAAACAGAAAAGTCAGTCCCTTCTCCATAAACTTCAAAGGTCTTGTCCTTAAGCTCTAAATAGGGAATTATAAAAATAGAATCATTATCAATTACCGTTTCTATTTTAATATCTTCACCTGTTTCAAATTTGTACTGTTTTATTCTTTGGAAGCCTGATATCTTACGTACAGATGAACGGCAGGTAAGATAGGATACAAGAATACTTAGAAGCAGCGTATAAAATATAATAAATGGAATTCTGCCTTGCATTATATAAGCATTGGCATAGGCTGCTGCTGCCAGAAGAATCAGACCCCATTTCCCCTTACGCATATTTCCCCATCCCTGGAATAGGAAGCTTCTTCACTATGTCATCAACAATCTCCTCAGAGGTTATACCCTTAAGCTTCCATTCAGGCTTTAATATTGTTCTGTGACACACCACTTGTTTCACAACGGCTTTAACATCATCGGGTATAGAATACTCCCTTCCATACATGAAAGCCCTGCTCTGGGAAGCACGATAAAGTCCAAGTGTTGCCCTTGGGCTGGCACCAAGTAAAAACTCCTCTCTTTCCCTTGTTTCTCTTATAATACTTAATATATATTTTTCAAGCTTTTCATCTATATATATGTTCTTTACATTATTTTTTATTTCTTCAATGTCCTCAGGTTCAGCTACAGGCCCTATACTGTTCATAGGGCTATCATTCTTATATATATGCATCATAAGGAGTTCATTTTCCTCTGATGGATACCCCATATTTATTTTCATCATAAACCTGTCAAGCTGTGCCTCAGGAAGTGGGAAGGTCCCTTCATACTCCACTGGATTTTGTGTTGCAAAAACCATGAACGGACTTTTCACTCTATAAGTAGTTCCGTCACAGGTAACCTGGTTTTCAGACATTACCTCCAAAAGGCTGGATTGTGTTTTAGGAGAGGTCCTGTTAATTTCGTCAGCGAGAATCATGTTGCTCATTACAGGGCCCTGCTTGAACTCAAATTCTCCGAGCTTTTGATTATATACTGATATTCCCGTTATATCTGATGGAAGCAGATCGGGTGTAAACTGTATCCTCCTAAAGCTGCAATTTATTGACTTTGCAATAGATTGTACCATTAGAGTTTTCCCTGTTCCAGGTATATCCTCAATAAGCAGATGACCTCCTGAAATCAGACACACGAGCACTCTTTCTAAAACATCCCTTTTCCCCACAATTACCTTTTCTACATTTGAAACAATGTTCTGAAGAATCTGATTTTTTACCAAACCACTGTACCTCCTTAAATCGAATGCCTTAATTATACCATGTTTTACATATTATTACTATATTATATAGTAGGACAATAATGTATGCAAAAAGACTGACAAGCACTGCCTGTCAGTCTTTCTAGTTGCTACTATTTTTAATCTTGTCTTTATGGTTGAGCAGTTGTTTCCGGAGTAGGTGTCTCCTCTGGAGCAGGTGTTGGTTCCGGAGTCACTGTAGGTTCCGGAGTCACTGTAGGTTTAGGAGTAGTAGGTGTAGGTGTCGCTCCTGTCTTTTTAGTACCAACTCTTATAATAGTGTTAGCATACTTATAGTAATCCTTTGAAAGTACCTCTGTAGATACAAGGCTTCCATTCTGGTATGTCTTCTTATAGGTTATGGATCTATAGCCTGTAACACCCTCCTGCTTCACCTCAGTCTTACCCTCGGCTAATGTACTATCTTGTATATACTCCGTCTTTGGCTTAATGGTTTCCGTTACTTCAGAGCTTATCTTTATTTCCCTGCCAGGATGCTCATTTACACCATACACCTTTACAGTTAATGTATTGCTTCCGGTGCTTGATGATATATATATGGGATATTTACTGTTATTTCTAAATTTAAAATCAATATAATTGCCTGATATGGTTGCATCCATTCCAATAGGAGCATAGGCTACCGCAATGCTATGGGCTGACCTATCTACAATTTCCATGCCAGCCATTAAGGCTGCATTATATACAGTTGTTGTAACCTGGCATATACCACCTGCAAGGGCATCAGTAGTTGTAGTTCCTACTATTACATGGGCCTCTTTATACCCCTTAGCCTCAGTCCTTGGTCCAATGGCTTTGTTCATAGAATAGATGGCTCCAGGCATTACGACAGTATTATTTATTGCATTTGTTGCAAGCCTGACATTAATTGTCCTGTTTACGGAGTCAGGGTTAAATTTAGTTGTATAGGATGACAGCTCCTGATAGTTTTGATTTAAATCAGCCCTTTTTACTGCAGGCTCTACCTTCTGTACAGGAATGTCTACCTTTTCCTCTACGTCGTCAGGTCTTACAGCCTGCTGCAGTAAGGAATGCAGGTTATCCTCATCAACCTTCAATCCGGATTTTTCATCTGTAAAGCGTATCTTTCCATTGCTTATGCTCATGGTGGCATCTACCGGGTCGTAGTTTATATCCGATGCTATTCTGGTTACTTCCTGCTTCAGAGGTTCAGTGTCTGCTACAAATTCCATTTCTATATTATATGTATCAGTCCTCATCCTCCATTTAGCAGAAAATTTCTTAATCATATTACCATTTTTTCCATAGCTGAAGGCTTCCTCCACAGCCTTTTCCACATCATAATGAGCATTGAGCTGTGAATAAGGTATTGTATAGCTTTTGTTTTCATATGCTGCTACAATAGACTTGTTTACCACACCCTGGTTAACTGACTTTTCAATAGTATCAGCCGCTTCAGATTTTGTCATTTCTCCTACATATATTTCATTTATATATATGCCCTTAAGTATAGTATCCTTCTGTGACGATACCGCGTAAACATATACTCCAGAGAAAATGCCCCCTATCAGGACTACCAGCGCTGTTAGTCCAATAATTATGATTTTTTTCATCTCCATCCTCCATTCAAAAATGTTAGTTATGATATCAGCTTATACAATAGGATATGAACTTTATTTGTTTAAATTGTTATAATATCTGCATTCATCCCTTAAAAAACATTCCCCGCAGTTTGGTTTTCTTGCACTGCATATCTTTCTTCCATGCCATATAAGCCAATGGTGAGCCATGGACCACATGTTTTTAGGAACATTTTCCATAAGCTGTTTCTCAGTTGCTTCCACATCCTTCGCTTCAGCAAGCCCAATCCTGTTGGATACCCTGAACACATGGGTATCTACAGCTATGGCATCCTTACCAAAGGCATTGGACATAACCACATTGGCAGTCTTTCTTCCAACCCCAGGAAGGGAAGTGAGTTCCTCAATGGTATCAGGCACCTTTCCATTAAACCTCTCTAAAAGAATCCTGCTGGTGCTAATAATATTTGCTGCCTTTGTTTTATAAAACCCGCAGGTTTTTACATAGGGTTCTAGCTCTTGGGTGCTTAATGCTGCAAAATCCCATGGAGTTCTATAAACCTTAAACAGCTTGTCTGTAGCCTTGTTTACTGTTATATCTGTAGTCTGCGCTGAAAGCATGGTAGCCACAAGAAGCTCAAAGGGGGACGAAAAATTCAGTGCACATCCCATATCCTTATATTCATGCTCAAGCTTTTCCAATATGATGCTATAGTTCAATACTTTCTTCACCTGCTTTTAATATAATAACTTCCGAATAATGACATTATATCATACTAAATTGTATATTTGAATTTTATGATTTAACAAATTTGTTTATTTCTGCATTAACTTATCTATAGCTATATCTATATAATATTTAAGCTCAGGCCTTTTTTCTCTAAGCTCCTGAAGTACTTCTATATATTTTTTATCTCCACTGTTTCCCATGGAATTTATTAGATTCCTTGTAAGTACCTTTCTGCCTCTCCATCCTGAGGAGGTCATGCCAAAGGTGTTCATAAATTCCTTATTTGACTGATAAAGCATATTCATAGGGTCATAAACAGGTTCCGAAAATTCCTTTATTCCACACTCCCCGGCTTTTCTATTATATGGACAAACATCCTGGCAGGTATCACAGCCATATACCCTACAACCTGCAAGACTTATTTCTTCAGGAGTAAGCTGTTCCTTCTTTTGTGTAACATATGACAGACACCTCTGAGCATTTAAGAAAAAAGGCTTCTCAAGGGCTTTAGACGGACATGCTTTTATGCAAAGGCTACAATCCCCGCATCTGCTCTCCATACTTATACTTCTTTCAATATATATGTCTGTGACAAGCTCTCCTAAGAAAATAAAGGAACCATACAAAGGATTTATTATATTATTATTTTTACCATAAAACCCTATTCCACACTTATATGCAATCTCCCTGTCGTGAAGCGGAGATGTATCACAAAGAACAATGCTTTTTCCACCATATTTCTTACTAATAAAATCTGCCAGCAGGTTCAGCTTTTCCTTAATAACCTTGTGATAATCAATTCCCATAGATGATTTGGACATATATGGATATGCCTTATTGGGCTCTGATGTTTTATATGGCAGTGCTATTGATATTATGGTGCTGGCATTTTCAAGCAGGCTGCCTACATTTACTCTGACATTTTCATCCTGCTCTTCAAATCCAGACAGGCAGTTTAGCCTTTTTCTTTCTTTAAGCCTTTCTATAAATGTCTGGCTAAAGTCAGCATCGCAAAAGCCTATTGCCTCTATGCCTATGGATTTAGCATACCTCTGTATTTCAATCTGCTTCAAACAAATCTCTCCCATAGTAATCAAACTTAATACTATTATAGTATAAAACTTTGTTTATGAATACAAAATATATATGATAATAATAATATATTAGCAGATGGAGGCTCAGCAATGAATAAGAAAGTAGCAATAGAAAAGGATTTAAGCAATGTAAAGGAGCTTTTTACTAAAGAAGGCTACACAGTTGATGAAATTGATGAAAATCAGGCAGAGAAGTTATCAGGAAACAATTATGCGGCTATAATAGTATCAGGTGGAAGCATAAACTTTCTTGGTAACAATACCACCTCTACCTCCTCTCCTGTAATAAATGCGGAAGGCCTTTCTGCACAGGAAATATACAACATGGTGAAGCACTAGATAAAAGAAGCCTGACAGGTTCACTGCCAGGCTTCTTTTCTACATTGCCTTTTCTGAAATAGTGTTAATTACTATTGTTTCACGGGGAATAACTACTCTTGCAGGCACTCCTACAACAGTAACTCCAGAAGGCACATCCTTAAGGACTACTGAGTCTGCACCAACCTTAACATTGTTGCCAACGCTTATAGGTCCCAGTATTTTAGCACCTGCTCCTATTACTACATTGTCTCCTATGGTAGGATGTCTTTTTCCTGTATCCTTTCCGGTACCACCCAGTGTTACTCCCTGATATAGGGTAACATTGTTTCCTATTTCCGTTGTTTCACCAATTACTACTCCCATACCATGGTCTATAAAAAACAGTCTTCCTATTTTGGCGGCAGGATGAATCTCAATTCCTGTTTTTTTCCTGCTATAATATGATATAAGCTTACCTAAAAACCTTAATCCTCTTTCATACAGAAAGTGGGCTATTCTATAGTTAATAATGGCCTTAAACCCAGGATAAAGAAACATAACTTCAAATATCCCAGTTGCCGCAGGGTCTTTTTCCAGTACATTGTCCAGTTCTGCTTTAATTTTTTTAAACATGCTATCACTCCTTTTCTAGTAAATCAAACTAAAGACAAATATAAAAAAGCCACTACCTCCATATACAGAGGCAGTGGCTAAACCGCGGTTCCACTCTGCTTGGGTACTTGTACCCAGCTCGTTTTCCAGCACAATAATGCTGTATCCCTATAACGGGGGAAGCCGTAAAAATCTACTGTAATTTCGATTCTACATTCACAGGGGCACTTCAAGTGTACATTACATGGAGTCCTCTCAACCTTGAGACTCTTCTCTGTATGCTCAGTACAATTTACTTTTCCTGATCATCATGTTTTACTTTTACATTATTTTATTATCATATTATGCAAAAGTCAATACTTATTTCATATTGTTTACTGTATTCCAATATTTATTCTTCATTTCCTCACCTATTGGACTAGCAGCAATCCCACCCATAGCTGTTTCTCTCAATGACTCAGGCATTGCTTTTCCTACCCGGTACATTGATGCAACGACCTGGTCAAAAGGTACAAAGCTTTTAATACCGGAGAGTGCCATTTCAGCTGAAGTGATTGCATTCACTGCCCCTGATGCATTCCTGTTTGCACAAGGAACCTCCACCAAACCAGCAATAGGGTCGCATACCAGGCCCATTACATTCTGCAAGGCTATTGCTCCTGCAGAAAAAGCCATCTGAGGGGTTCCTCCAGCCATCTCAACAGCTGCTGCTGCCGCCATTGCTGCTGCAGAGCCACACTCTGCCTGGCAGCCTCCCTCTGCTCCAGCCATTGTTGCATTCCTTCCGATTATCTGCCCTACTCCCGATGCCGTAAGCAGTCCATATATCATTGATTCCCTGTCACAACCAAGCGCTTCTCCCCAGGTTATTATAACAGCAGGGAGTATACCACAGGAGCCTGCAGTTGGAGCTGCAACTATTTTCCCCATAGACGCATTAATCTCTGAGCATGATAGAGCTCTTGCCATAGCAATAGGAATTATTCCTCCACATATTGAATGCCCGTCCTTAATCCTGTCATATAAAAGCTTGGCACTGCCTCCGCTCATGCCGCTTACCGACATTACACTTTCCTTCAATCCCTTGTTTGATGCCTCCAGCATTACATGAAGCACCTTGTCCATTCTTTCAAAAATTTCCTTACGGGTATTTCCACTAGTTCTTTCTTCACACTTAAGAACCACATCGCATATTCTGCATCCATCTGCTTGAGTGATACTTAATAGCATTTCCGCACTTTTATACAAAGCTGTTCCCTCCCTTATACAGGTTGTATTGCCCTTACCTTCGTCACTTCATCTATTTTCTTTAGCTTGTTTACTATATCTTCAGTTATATGGCTATCAGTTTCTATAATCATGGAAGCAGCCTCCCCTCGGCTGCTCCTGTTTACCTTCATTGTGGCTATGTTTATCTGTGCATCAGCAAGCACAGAGGAAATCCTGCTTATCATTCCTTTTCTATCCCAATGCTCCACAAGGATTGTTGGATATTGTCCTGAAAACTCCACTGAGTCTCCATCAATTTCTATAATAGATATATTTCCTCCTCCGATAGAGGAGCCCATAACAGTAACCTGGGTACCATTGTCATTAAAAAACGTAAATCTTACTGTATTGGGATGTACATCACCAACACCACCCTCAATAAACTCGACCTGAAGTCCTTTCTTTTCGGCAATGTAAAGGGAATCTCTTAAATGCTCATCGTCAGGGGACATACCCATCACACCTGCTACAAGAGCTTTATCCGTTCCATGTCCTCTGTAGGTTTTTGCAAACGAACCGTACAGCAGGAACTCTACCTTACAGAAGCTTCCTCCTGCTATCTGTGCAGCTATCTTTCCAAGTCTTGCTGCTCCAGCCGTATGGGAGCTGGATGGACCTATCATTACAGGCCCTATAATATCAAAAATTCCATAATCCATTCTATCACCCTACCCAAAATCAAAATACCGGCTTCTTGAAGCCTCTCCCCTCTACCTCTCCGGTTTCTATTATTGACATAAAACAAGAGTCATCTGCTTCCTCTACGATATGCTTTACCTTTACAAGCTGCTTTGATGTAACTATACAATAAAGTATTCTCTTTTTATCTCCTGTATAGGCTCCTTCTCCATAAAGGAAGGTTACCCCTCTCCCAATTTCATCCATAATAGCTCTGCTTACCTCTTGTTCTCTGGAGGTTACAATAAGCAGAAGCTTTTTCCTTTCAATACCCTGTATTACCCTGTCCATTACCGTTGAAGAAATATACATTGCAATAAGTGTATACAGTGCTACCTGAAAGTTCTTTGTAACTATGGCTCCAATGGATACAACCACAAGATTCATTCCAAAGTTTAATGTTGAAATATTAGTACCTGTCTTACGTTTTAATGCTACTGCCAGTATATCTGTACCACCCATGGAGCCTCTGGCACTAAGAACTGTACCTATTCCCAGTCCGTTAAAAACACCTGCATATATGGAGGATAACAGAGTATCCTTTACATAAAAGTGGCTTCCTATGTTCTTTGTTAATATAAGCATTACAGATAACGACATCATTCCTGCAAAGCTAAGTATTATAAAATTCTTGTCTACACGTTTCATTCCTATAATAAAAATAGGTATATTCAGTAAAAAAATAAATACTCCTGATGATATTCCAGTTAGGTATTGTATTATAAGTGCTATTCCTCCAACTCCCCCACTTATAAGACTATGAGGTGTTATAAATATGTTAATTGCCAATGCACCTATAGTACTTCCCAGAAGGATTTTTATACATTTTTCTAATATGTTCCTGCGGTTGCTAATAATTGTTCCCTTCCTTCTTTATTAAACACTATCTTTTAATACAGCAATATGTTCCATTATTTAATCTATATTTGTAGGAACAAAGTCTTAGTTATCGAAAAAATAACTTCCTCCTATAAATTCTCTTATTATAGAATTATGAGGAACAAGCTCATCTGAAGCGGTCTTGAAGTAGCTCAGGAATATTTGAAGCCTCTTGGCTTCCACATAAACCTGGCTATCCTGGCCTATATGGCTTATAAGCGTCTCAGCATGACTCTTTAAAACGCACATTTCATAATCAAGGGTGGAGTTAAACATGATATCTGCTTCTTCCTGGAATGGAAATATATACTTCTCCTCTCCTTCCCTTACCATGGGCCATGTAAGGAGTGTGGTTTCAGCATCCCTTCCCCTGCTCATGTTGTCCCTGACTATGCGTCTTAAAACCCTTACGTCTGTGGTAGGTATCCTGTTATGGTCATCTATGTTTAGCTGGGTAAGGGCACTGATATATATTTTATATTTATTTTCCCTTGGTATAGAACTAGTGAGCAGCTCATTAAGTCCATGTATTCCCTCTATGACAAGAACTGAATTCTCATCCATCCTGAACCTTTTGCCACTTGTCTCCCTTTTTCCAGTAACAAAGTTGTACCTTGGAAGCTCAACCTCTTCGCCTTCAAGCAGTCTGCTAAGGTGACTGTTAAACAGCTCCAGGTCCAACGCTTTCACACTTTCAAAATCAAATTTTCCATCCTCTGTTTTTGGTGTTTTATCCCTTTCCAGAAAATAATCGTCAAGAGAAATTGGCTGAGGTCGTAATCCAAGAACCCTAAGCTGTACTGACAATCTTTTGGAAAAGGTTGTTTTGCCAGAGGAGGATGGCCCTGCTATAAGGACTATCTTTATTCTATCCTTACTTTCATATATTTTATCCGCTATATTGGCTATTTTCTTCTCATGGAGGGCTTCCGCCACAAGTATGAAGTCTTTAATTTCCCCATTATCGACTTTTTCATTAAGTGAACCTATGTCTACCACATCCAGTATTTTTGCCCACTCCTCGGACTCCCTGAAAACTCTTGAGAGCTTTGGCAGAGGCTTAAATTCCTGTATAATAAAAGGACTTTCATTATTAGGGTATCTTAATATAAATCCAGGGCTGTACAGCATAAGATCAAATAGATTTAGGTAACCAGTAGACGGAAGCATAAGACCATAAAAATAATCGTATATACTCCCACATTTGTACAGGTTAACTGTATCCTCTGGTATATATCTGATCAGCCTTAGCTTGCTCTTCATGCCCTGTGCTGCAAAGATTTTTGACGCTTCTTCCTTTGAATAGGTATGCTTCTCTATTGTAGCATCAGCTTCAATAATTTCCTTCATGCGTTTCTTTATTAGGTCAATATCCTGATTTGATAGCTCCCTATTATGGTAAAGCTCACCATAGAGTCCTTTGCCTAATGCGTGTTCTATGGTTACCCTGCTTCCTGGGAAAAGCTCGCTTACCGCTCTTACAAGCACAAATATGAGGCTTCTTGCATATACTCTGGCTCCAAATGGGTCGCTAATATTCAGTGGCACTATATCGCAATCCTCATGCACCAGACTTGTAAGTTCCTCTGGTCTGCCGTTTACAAGTGCAACAAGAGCCTCTCCCATATCTTTACCTGCGCCTAAAAGCTGCACTATGGATAGTCCTGCATTAAACTTTCCTTTATAATTTCCATTTATACTTATTTTTATAGTATTTTCCATAATATACCCCCCCATTTGCCGTTAATACGCCTTCTAATATTATAGTCATCAAGGTATCTAAAATATGAATGAATCGCTCTTCTTCTATCTTAACAGCCTGACGTCATGTTGTATGATTTCTTCAAGATAATATATGCCCGCGTCCTTAACATCCTTAAGGGCACAGTTTAACACTTCCTTATATGCTCCACTATCCTCACAACAGAACAAAGCATTGCTATACTCACCTATTGCTTTTGATATATTCCCATTCTTAGCCCACTGTCTTGCACACTCAAGCCTAAAATCAGCATCGTATGGATCTCTTCCCGAGTAAAGATTCTTCTCTAAAAATCCCTCTTCGTTTTCCAACAGACTATCTACATACAGAAGTACTTCTCTATGCACATCCTCAGGTATCTCAAGATAGTCTTCTTCCCAATAACTGTAGCCTGTTGTAACTAAAGAGGACCTGATCGCTTGTATAAGCTCTTTTCCAGGCTTCAGGAGAAATCCTAGCTTTGGCCTTCCATAAATATAGTAAGCAGCTGTGTACTGTGGAAAAATCTTCATAACCCTTTTGAGATAGTCATTGCCTTTTTCATCCCCATGGCTTAAAAGCTTTTTTCCAATATAGCACAGGCTCTGGACTGCATTAGGATCATACTTTATCATAAGGTTGTGATAGTCCTTGTCATTGGCCATTTTCCTTACCATATCAAGGTCAAAACCATATTCACGGGAAAGCACCTCACATCTTTCCAGACTTTCACTTATACCTGCAGCTATATCAGTATCATTGTTGTTCTCATCAACACCAAGAGTTGAAAGGTAATCATCCAGCATGCATTTATACATGAAGCTTTTAAAATTGGAGGCAAGCACCACAAAGTTTTTGGTTTCGTTCAGCCATATTCCTATATAATAATCTGACTCGCCAACACCATATCTATAAAAACAGTAATAATCTCCATTTCCAATATCACCAAATGGAACGAGGTGAAAATCCATTTCCCCTGGCTGGCGAAGTATATTACTGACAATTCCATCAGCATACTCAAATCTACAGCTGCCAAACTGGGAATCCCCACCATATTTATATAAAAATGATTTATATTCTGAAGGAAGATAATATCCATATTTCATTTCAAACTTCTCTATTTTAAGCCTGTTCATGGTTCCGTTTCCTTTCACTCATTATGCTTACTGAAATTATAACCTTATCATGTAGTTAGTACAAGAGTAAAAGAATTCATTAAACCTTTATTAGTTGTAACAATATTCCTCCAAGGGACCCATTTGCCTACAAGAATACAGCTCTCCAAGTAATACAATTAAGGTTTTGTGAAAGAATATATATTAGGCAGAAATAATGGTATTTTTCCATAAACCGAAATAATACTTTCCTTAAATGATCTGCTATCTTTGATTAGAGGTGGAAATATGATTGTTTTTTTAAGAACCCTTATTCTTTATACATTTGTGGTTCTTGTAATGAGAATAATGGGTAAAAGGCAGATCGGTGAGCTGCAACCCTTTGAGCTTGTAATCGCAATAATGCTTTCAGAGCTGGCCGCAGTTCCTATGCAGGATACTGGAATCCCATTGATACATGGAATAATCCCCATACTTACACTTATGTCCCTTGAAATTATAATATCCTTCATCACCCTGAAGTTCAGATCCTTAAGAAAAATAATATGTGGTACTCCCAGTATTCTTATTAAAGATGGAAAGGTCAGATATGAGGAGCTGAAAAAACAGAGGTTTAATATTGATGACCTTATGGAGGAGCTGAGGATGCTGGGTTACCTGAACATTTCCGATATAGAATATGCAATTATGGAAACCAGCGGTAAAATAAGTATCATTCCCAAATCAGATAAGTCTTCTGTAACAAAAGGAGATCTTAAGATTAAAACCCCGGAGGAACAGCTTCCCATAGGACTGATCCTTGATGGTCAGCTTGATGAGGCCTCGCTGAAAAAATCCGGGAAGGATATGAATTGGCTGCATAAAAACCTCAATAAAAACCATATTGGAAGTATAGAGGATGTATTCATTGGTATGCTTGATTCTCAGGGCAACTTCTTCGTGCAAAGGAGGTCTGACAATGAAGAAAAAGAGAATTAATATACTTGCTGTGGCATTCCTTGCCCTTTTAATAATCTTTGCCAGTGCATTTCTTGTAAGGCATTATCTGCAGAAAACCTCTGATCAGCTTATCTCAATGCTAGATGAAATAGACGGCTTTGTGGATAAGGGAAGCTGGGATGAGGCTTATGCTAAAATGAACGATATAGATGAAGCTTGGGAAAAGAAAGAGAAAGTATGGGGTATGGTAATAAACCATCACGAAATTGATAACATATCCATCTCCCTAAAATCTGCATTAATTTATATAGACCTAAACGATGAGGTCGACAGCCTGGCTTCATTAGCTTCCTTAAGGCATTATATTGGGCATATACCCATTATGGAAAGGATGTCCCTTAAAAATATAATTTAAAAAAACCTTCCTTGCGGAAGGCCTTTTATCTTATGACTCTGGTGTTGGTGTTTTTGTTGGTGCCTCTGTTGTTGGCTCTGTTGTTGGTGTTGGTGTTGGTGTTGGTGTTGGTGGTGTTGTTGGTGTTGTTGGTGGCTTATCAGTAGGTGTTGTTGTTGGTTTATTCGTAGGTTCCTTTGTAGGAGTAGGTGTAGTCTCGTTGGTAGGCTTTGGTGTTACAGTAACCTTAGGTGTAGGAGTTGATGTAGGAACCGACACTTCTGGATAGGCATAGCTGCCTCTTCTATCTATGGCCTGATCATTCTTATGGAAGTTGTTTGCCATATACTCAGGAACCGAAGAGCCTGCATCTGCTTTGCGGGAATACATAAAGTCCTGGAGCAAAAGTGCATTTTTCTCCACCTGGGGAATAAGAACTGCCATCTCATGGACATATGTTTCCTTAAACAACCCTGATGCAGGTATCCTTAGGTTATCAATATCAGTATCCCCAAACCTATATGCTGTATAGGCAACATTCATAAGCTTGGTGGTTGGTACATTTGTTTTAATGTAAGGAATAAGTGTTTTAAACAGTTCAGGCAGCTTGGTCATACTTGTACTTCTCGCCTTCTGTATAAGAAGTGAAAGTACCCTCCTCTGTCTTTCCGTTCTTTCATAATCATTGTTACCGACCTTTCTTATCCTACAGTATGAAAGTGCCTGTGCTCCGCTAAGATGCTGGTAGCCTGCCTTACTTAGCAAATCCGGATTTTTGTTCGTCCAATCAGCTTCCCTTATATAATAGTTTATCTCATCTAATTCGTATTCCTTTACCTCCACATCTACTCCTCCAAGGACATCCACCACGTCCCGGAAAGCAGAAAAGTCTATGGAAACATAATGTTGTATATTCAGATTAAAATTGCTGTTCAGTGTTTTAATAAGAAGGTCTGCCCCTCCGTATGCAAAAGCAGCATTGATCTTGTTTTGGCCATAATTAGGTATCTTTACATACATATCCCTCATAAATGAGGTAAGCTTTATACTTTTTGTATCTGTGTTTATTGTGGCTAGTATGATTGAATCTGTCCTTGAGCCGTCATCTATGCCATTTCTACCATCCAGTCCAACCAATAGTATATTAAATATACCCTGCTGTTCCTCATATTCTGCCTTTTCCTTATCCTTCTCAGAGTCAAATATGCCTCCTGACTCTCCAGGCACATATATACTGCCATTTATATAAGAATATACCCCAACCAATATACCGGCGATTACCATTAGAGGTATTCCTAACCATAATGCTATTTTAAGTCCTTTTCTTTTTTTAACATGCTCGCCACTTTTTCTTGTCTTTTTCATTTATCATCCATCCATTTCACTGAATTATATTATATAATACATTCCCGTACCGAATAATTATCTCATATTCTATAATATATCACAATATAAATCATTTCTAAATTGGTTTTTAATATAATTATAGCCACATGCACAATTTATTTCCGCACGTGGCTATAATTATACATATTCTATACTGTCATCATGTTAACTCTGACACCTTCTACCTTGCCCAGATCATCCTCAAGTGCTTTTATTTCCTCTCTATTTCCTGAAAGCATAAGTATTATTATTCCCTCCTGAGAGCAGTTATCCTCAGACACCTCATGAAGTCCTAATCTTGTTTTGATTATACATCCATGCCTGGTCAAAATCTCTTGAACCTCAGGTGCCTTCCTGCTTCTCGTTTCTACTGCCAGACCCATTACTGTTGCCATTAAACTATTCCCCCCATTAATTTATTTTTAATATAATTAATAACCCTGCTGAAGATCAAGTCATATATCAGAAAAAAAATCTCCGCAGCAGCAATTACTCCCACTGTCTTTAGGCTAACAGGCCATATAAGGCTTATAAACTTAGTATTAAGTAAGAAATCGTATATCAGCAATAGAGTTACCATAGATACATTATAATACAAATACTTAAGTATAAATTCTACCGCCATTGATTTACTCTCGCATAAAAGCTTTATTAAAGGATATATTCCTGTGACTGCATATATTATTATGTATATTTTATCAGAAACAACAAATATTGCAAGAACTATCACTGCTGCATATGCTTCAACTCCAGTTCTGATTCTTCCCCTGATGTATGGAATAGCAGAAATATAATTTGAAAGCACAATAAAGAAAACAGTGTTGTTCCTTATAACTGACGCCCCATATAAAGAAAGTATAATAAGAGCAACCGTTATACCTCCAAGGGTTACATCCCCTGCCCTTGAGCTTCTTCTAGCAGCAGCCAATCAAATCACTCCCCATGCATTCGCACAGCTGGTCAGAGCAGAGCAGGCAGGCACAGGTAGTGCAAAGGTCATCGGAGCTTCCCCCTCTGCTTTTATATGAATAATCCCTATAACTGTTATTGGAATTATTAAGCCTGTTCAAGGTTTCCCTGTATTCGTAGTTAGATGGGTCCCGGTTTACTGCCTCCTGTATATCCCTATAGGCACCGCTATACCATCCCTTTTTCATATTTATAACTCCCCTCAGATAGAACCATTCTGCATCCATAGATGGTATGGCATTAAGCTGTGCTTCTGCACCTCCCAAATCATTACGATTTATGCTCTCTCTTACCCTTTGATATCTATTTACGTTAGAGGTTCCAGAGCTGTAGTCTCCACCATTTGAATAGGTGTTTGAACCTGTATAGCTCCTGCTGCCTCCTTTATTGTAATTCTTTATAAGATAATCATAGGCTTCATTTATTTCTCTCATCTTTTCCTCAGCCAATCCCTGCAGTGGATTATCCACAAACTTGTCAGGGTGGTATTTTTTAACCATTTCCCTATATGCCTGTTTTATTTCCTCCTCAGAGGCACCCTCTTTAATTCCAAGAACTTCATACGGATTGTTCATTTAAATGTGCTCCTTCCAAAACATTTCTAGTCTTTTGCTCTAGGCCCAGGTATATAATATTATCCAGCAGCCCCTTGTTCCTTTTTAAACTTAAAAGTTCATAGGCAACTGACATCTGCTGAAGACATCTAATGAGCGTGAATTTCACATTTTCTATAATTTCCTTCTTAAAGCTTCCAATCTCCTGTCCTTTATAACCATAATTCTTTAAAATCGCATTGTAGCTTCCACTTTTTATATCTCTTTCAATGTCATCAAATGCATCTATTATGTATATCCATTTTCCTAGATTGTAACCCATATTTCTAAGTATTTTACCATTATTATCGTCCCTGAATGTAAATATCTCCCCTGTAAGATTTGCAAAGTAATGGCTTATTTCGTCAATATTGCTGCAGCCTTCCCGCTCCAGAGTGTTAATTTTGCCAAGGCAGTTATCTATCGTCTGAAGCCTATCCTCCAAACAGCCACATGATTTTTTGTTCTTTACAAGAGCCGCTCCAGCAAGATAAATAAGCTTCTTATCGTCCCTGTAATTGTCCATTAGTTTTCTATTACATAAAAGTATGTTCATATCTGCTGTGTAGCCAATGCATGAATCCTCAGTTATTATTCCTATTTTTCTCATTTTTAGTGAACAGAATCCCTTCTGGACTTCCATTTTCTCTGAATATATAGCTGAAAGCAGTATCGAAAGAAAGGTCATGTCATAGGTCAGCCCTACCCTTGACACGGAAGACCTTCTTCCTATACTTCTGCAAAGTCCACAATAATAAGCTTTAAATACTTCATACTCTTTTATCTTTAATTCTGCCTTTTCCGGAGTTACATATCCAAACATATATGGTATCCTTTCCTGGTGATATGGTTATTTTACATTAATTTTCCCAATTTATAAAGGGATTTATTGATTATTTCCCATAATACTCTAACCTTGTGATATAATAAATAAAAATCTGCTTATGCAATAGGCTCAGGAGGATATATATGAATGAAATAGAGGTAAAGGTATTAGATGTTGATACTGATGAGGTAAGGAAAACCTTAAAATCCTTTGGCTGCAGCCCTGTAAAGATGGAGCAGCAGGAAAACTACATCTATTCCCTTCCGGAAAACATGTCTCATATAAAGGGCTATGTAAGAATAAGAAAGGTAAAAAGCCTTCTTGACGGAAGCATAAAAAATATACTTTGTATAAAAAAACTTCTCTCCCAGGATACGGTGAAAAGCTGCGAGGAGCATGAAACTGAGGTAAGCAGCTTTGGTGCCTGCTCTTCATTTCTTGAAGCACTGGGGCTACAATTCTTAGGGAAGAAGAATAAACAGCGTGAAAGCTATATGTTTAACGACACTCTTATAGAAATAGATGTATGGGACAAGGCATACTTCCCAGAGCCTTATATAGAGCTGGAGGGTGAATCCAGTGAAAGGATATATGAAACACTTACACTGCTTGGTATCCCTCATGAAAAGGCTACTTCACTCTGCCTTGAGGAAATAAAAAAGCTTAGAGGTCTTGAGTAAGCTAGCGCCGTACCCTATGAAACAGGGCACGGCGCTTTTTATAATAGCATAAGTATCAAGGGTATAGTTATGGCTGAAAATACAGTAGTAGTAAACACACATTTGGATGCAAGCACACTATCTCCCCCGTATTTATCACTGATTATAGCAGCATTTACAGGACCGGGCATGGCGGTTACAATGAAGCATATGTCATATATTATTCCATCCAAATGAAGCAGCTTAAATGCAACAAGCACCAATAAAGGTGCAGCAATAAGCCTTATGAAGGATATATAATAAAGCTCGACGCCTGACACTATACTGCTAAGCTTCATCTCAGACAGCATAGCACCTATTATCATCATTGACAACGGTGTAGTAACTCCACCTGCAAGGTCAAAAATACTCCACAGGGTTTCGGGAATAGGAATTCTTAATATAAAAATCACTATACCAATAAAAACCGCTACAATGCAGGGATTCAGGAGTATTTTTTTTATACTCCCCTTTTCGCTGAGGTCAGTAAAGAACATTACTCCGGCAGTCCATACAAGCACATTGAACCCAATGTTATATATGGAGGTATAAAATACACCTTCACTGCCAAATATGCTTTTTATGATAGGATATCCCATAAAGCCACAGTTAGAAAAAGCAGTTATAAACCTTAAAACAGCCTTTTTCTCGCGGGAATACTTATAGAATAAAAATCCGCTTATTATAACAAGCAATCCTTGGATTATGAAGGAACAAAATAATATCTTTCCTCCATTCAGGAGCATGTCCATAGAAAACTTAAAGTTAAAAGATGAGATTACCATAAAGGGTAATGTTACCCTTAAAAGCAGCTCTGATAGTCCTTTTCTGGTGGCCGGGGTAATTATCCCCTTGTGTCCCGCATAAAAACCAATAAACATAACCCCAAATAGTATAATTATCTGACTCAGTGCATCCATGCTTTCCACCCCTTAACCCATAATCTACCTTTTGTAAGCTATAGAAGCCTTATAGGATCAAACCCTATGATGTCTGCAGATGTGCATATATATTTAATATTGTTGTAGATTCCATTTATACAAATTTCTTTTGCATCATAATGTACATGGCCATATATAAGCAGTTCCACATTATAACCTTCTAAAAGCTCCAGGAACTCACCGCTCCTGCTTATTCGTGTCACTGGAGGGTAGTGCATCATTATTATGAGCTTTTTATAGCCTTCCTTCAAGGCACTCTTAATAGATGCCTCCAGTCTCATAAGTTCCCTTTTATAAATCTTCTCATCGTGCTCTTCTGTACCATCAATTGAAGCCCATCCCCTTGTACCACATATTCCATAATCCTTATAGGGATAAAAGGTATTCTGCAGAAACACCATGTCATCGTATAGCCTATTAAGCCTGGTAATAGCACCCCACCAGTAATCATGATTACCCTTTATGAAAACCTTCTTCCCATTTAAACTATGTATAAAGTCCAGGTCCGCCATAGCCTCCTCCAGCTTCATTGCCCAGGATATATCGCCGGCCACGAGTACAGTATCCCCCGGTCCTACCTTCTGGTTCCAATTATGCTGAAGCTTTAAATGATGGTCAGTCCACATTTCTCCAAACACATCCATAGGCTTATTAGAACTAAGGGAAAGATGGGGGTCTGAAATTGCAAATAAAGCCAATATATCACATCCTATTTTAAAATCACTCATTATCTATTTTATAACAAATTTTATAATCAAATAATATATACTCTTAGTAACCCCAATATTTTAATTTTACCTTTTATATCCCATTATAGCAACCGAAATAAATTTAACAAAACAAAGCAAAAATGTAATTGTCTATTATAAATAGGGGTCGGCACAGCGTCCGATCCCTACAATACTTATTATATCTTATCTTAATAACGTCCTATATAAACAGGTTTGTATTTGCCTCCTCAGTTTCCCCTAAATACGTTGCCACGCCTCCTATTTCAACTCCATCCATAAGCTCCTCAGGTTTAATTCCCATAACATCCATGGACATTGAGCAGGCCACAAGCTTAACACCACTATTTTGTGCTTGTATAATAAGTTCTTCAAGTGAGGATATATTCTTTTTACTCATTATTCCTCTTATCATACGAGACCCGGCACCTGCCATATTCATCTTAGACAGCTTTAGCCTTCTGCTTCCTCTGGGCATCATAAATCCGAACATCCTTTCTATAAAGGACTTTTTCACCTTAACCGACTCCTGCTTTCTCAGTATATTAAGCCCCCAGAAGGTAAAGAACATGGTTACTGGTTTCCCCATAGAAGCAGCCCCATTTGCTATTATAAAGGCTGCAATAGCCTTGTCTAAGTCTCCGCTGAATACTACCATTGTCTTTCCTTCTGGTCTGGTAAAAGCTTGACTGGGAGTTACCGAGGCCTTGATTGGGAGGGTTCCCTTTGACAGATATGCCGTAACTCCACAGCAATTTTTCTCTATTCCTTCCAGGGTATTTCCTGTAGTTCTGCACCAGGCTTCTATATCCTTTGAAAAAGCCGGATCTGAGGCCATTACCTGAAGTCTTTCTCCCTCCTTAAGCTTTGCCATCTCATTGTACACCTTCATTATGGGCCCTGGACATTGAAGTCCTGTGGCATCTATTACCACTGAATCCGGGGATGTCTTCTCCTTTACCTCCTCTACCTTCATCATCTGCTCATCCAGCTTTATGCCTTCAGTGGGCATATAGTTAGCAGACTTATATAGGTCAAACCCTCCACTAAGGTTAAAGCACTTTATTCCGTTTTGTGAAAGTATCCTGCAGGCAATATATCCTCTCAAGCCTACCTTACAGTATACAAAAGCTTTCTTGTCCTTAGGTATTTCATCTATCCTTTTTCTGAGCTCATCAAGAGGAATATTGACTGCTCCAGCTATATGTCCCCCTTCATGTTCTATGGGAGTCCTTACATCAAGAATGATATATTCGTTTCTGTCCAGGCTGTCTACTTCATTCCAATGAATTACCTGAACATCCCCCTTAAGAATATTTGATGCTGTATACCCTGCCATATTTACAGGATCCTTTGCTGATGAATAAGGTGGTGCATATGCCAAATCAAGCTCTTCTAGCTCATATACAGTCATTCCAGCCTTTATTGCAGTTGCCAGTACATCTATCCTTTTATCTACGCCTTCCCTTCCAACAGCTTGTGCTCCCAGAAGCTTTCCATCCTCCTTTGAGAATATAAGCTTAAGGGTTATCATAGATGCTCCCGGATAATATCCTGCATGGGAGAGAGAATGGGTATATGATTTCTCATAAGCAATATTCTCCCTTTTTAAAGTCTTTTCATTGCATCCGGTAGCTGCAGCTGTCATATCAAATGCCTTTAATATTGATGTGCCTAGCGCTCCATTATATTCGCTTTTTCTTCCGGCAATGTTGTCTGCAGCTATCCTGCCCTGCTTGTTGGCAGGCCCGGCAAGTGCAAACAGGCTTTCATTTCCTGTTATTAAGTCCTTAACCTCTATGGCGTCCCCCACTGCATATATATATGGATCAGAGGTTCTCATATGGCTGTCAACTAAAATACCACCCCTTTTTCCAATGTCTAAACCAGCTTTCATTGCAAGCTCTGTTTCAGGTCTGACTCCTATAGCTAATATAACAAGCTCTGCATCAAAGCTTTTACCGCTTTTAAGCACAACCTTCCTGCCACTTTCTCCTTCAAACCTATCCAAAGGATCTCCTTTTATTATATTTACACCGTTTTCCTCAATGTTTTTTTCAATCATTGCTGACATTTCTTTATCTAAAGGAGCCAAAATCTGGTCAGCAGCCTCAACCAGCACAACATTCATACCTATATGCTTAAGGTTTTCTGCCATTTCTATACCCACATAGCCTCCGCCTATTATAGCTGCAGTACTCTGCGGGTTTCTCGAAACAGCCTCTTTTATCCTGTCCACATCCTTCATATTCCTCAATGTATAAAGTCCCTCTCTTTTAACGCCTTCTAGCTTTGGAACAAATGGATATGCCCCAGGAGAGAGTATCAGATAATCATATCTCTCAGTGTACCCTCCGTTTTCATCCTTCACCTGTACAGCTTTTTCCTGACTTTTTATTGCAATTACCTCTGTTTTTGTTCTTACATCTATATTAAACCTTTCTTCCATGCCAGATTCGGTCTGTACCAATAATCTGTCCCTGTCCTTTATGACTCCCCCTGTGTAATATGGAAGTCCACAGTTTGCAAAGGATATATACTCTCCACGTTCCATTATTATTATTTCACATTCCTCGTCAAGCCTTCTAAGCCTGGCTGCCGCACTGGCTCCTCCAGCCACTCCTCCTATGATGATAACCTTCTTTTTCATATAATCAACCTCCTGGTTTTATATCAATTGCATCTTTATATTTACAATATATTATAGTAAGCCCGCTTTGTCAATATACGTTACGGGGGTATCGTATTGTTTTTCACAATACTCATATTGTTTTGATTTTAATACTCAAATATAGTATCCTTGTTATATACTAATCCATAGTATATAACACAACATTAGGCAGGAGGAATTTTTATGCTTAAGAATATTGAAGCTGTCATATTTGACCTTGATGGAACGCTTATTGACTCCATGTGGGTATGGAAACAACTTGATATAGAATACTTAAAAAACAAAGGACATTCCCTTCCAGAAGATCTTCAAAGGGATATCCAGGGGCTCAGCTATACTGAGACCGCATTGTACTTTAAGGACAGATTCCAGCTTGAAGATACAGTTGACGAAATCAAGCAGGAATGGAACCATATGGCTATACATTATTATTCCTCTGTAATTAGTATTAAGAAAGGTGTAAAGGAGTTTCTTGAATATCTTAAGGATAATGGATATAAAATAGGCATTGCTACCAGCAATTATATAGAACAGACAAAAGCTGTTCTACAACAAAATGGAATACTTGAGTATTTTGATGCTATTACCACAGCCTGTGAGGTGCCCAGAAGCAAGGCCTATCCAGATGTTTTCCTTGAAACTGCAAAAAGGCTCCATATTCCACCTGAAAAATGCCTGGTATTTGAAGATTCCCTGGTGTCTGTCGGTGGTGCCAAGGCTGCAGGCATGCAGGTAATTGGGGTTTTTGACCCTCATGGTTCCTGCTCATACCAGGAGCTTTCTAAAATTACAGACCACCTTATAGAGGACTTTTCATCAATGTCACAGCTATGCCAGGCATAATGAACGCAAGGCCTCTCTCTGTCTCCAGTATCGGAACCTGTTGCTAATAAAAAGAACAAACAAAAGGCCTGTTCTATTTTAAACAGAACAGGCTCTCTTTTTATCAGTATATTGCTTTATGCAAAAAAGCAGATGGAGGAACACTCCTCCATCTTATGTTATACAGCGATATATTCAACCTCAGGCTGCTTCATATTATTAGCAGCACTTCTTAGCCCAAAATAAAAATTAACATTATTTCCAGTACTTATGTCTCTGGCAGCATCAAATACATTCTCAATAGACTCTGCCCTTTCCTTAAGAATGGTATTAAGATTGTCAATAAAAATTGTATCAATATCATAATCTTGTGAAATTATGCCGTAGAGAAAACCGGCGAACATTTCGTCGTTCGTAATGGGGAACTGGGATACGTCAATCAGACGGACATAGGAATTGAGTTCAAACATAGCTTCTGAGTTGTTGCTGACATAGACTACATGGCCATTGGATTGTGATACTAAGTCATTTGCAAGAGATACCATTTTCTTGGTCTTGCCGGATCCTTTTTCTCCGGTTAATACTTGAATCATTGCAATCACCCCATTTATATTTTGTATGTATATATAGCATACTATAGTCAGAATATTTTTGCAATTATTTATAGTCATCATTTTATTATCTTTTCTTTATTATTTGCTTGTTTACTCTTTTTATTCATGTATTTCTCACTTTATTATGATTTTTCACCATATAGCTATATATACAAAATCAAGCTGACTACTTCCACTATATGTAGAAGCAGCCAGCTTACATTTATTGGTTTGACGGAACTATGTAGAATATACACTCCGGCATATTCTTCTGCAGTATGCCAGCAATATCGTTTTCCTTATTGGCAGATGGCGTCTCTCCCATTACAATATGCTTTATATCCCTAGCCTTTGCAAATTCCAAGAGTGTCTCAGGTACATCCTTAGACCTTAACACTGTCATCTCTGCATCAGCGTTTTTTGAAATGTCATACAGGTATTCCAATGCATCAGATTCATGTTGGTTTCCAAGGAAATTGGTTCCTTCTTTGGCCGCATGTATTACATATAAATCCCCATTATATTTATGCTTTAACGCCTCACCCCTGTTTATCAATCTTTCACACGTTTTTTGCTGGGTAACACAGACCATAATATTATTTGTTATGTCCAATCTAAATGCTCCCTTCATGCATAGTTAAGCATAGGCTATTATGATACAATTTCTTATTACTGCCATTTATATTATAACAGATTTATGCAATTATTTTATAACTTTTTTGTGTATTCTTTATGACAATTAAATGCCATGAAAAAAGGGGCAAAAGCCCCTTCTTATCCAATAATAGACTGCAGCATGCTTATATGAAGGATGAGTATTTCATTTAACCTTTTCTCCATAAGCTGGTGCTCTTCAATAAACGGAAATGCCAGCTGCCATACTGGATTATACTCCTCATCGTCTTCTGTTACCTTAATGCCTAGCCGCTCCATTCTTTCAATATCATAGCCTTCAAACAGCTCAGTATACTGCTGGTCGTCAACATCTCCTTCGGTGGTCAGATACATATAAACAGTATCAGCTTCCACATATGCCTTATACACACACTGGAGTCCTTCCGATATCTCATAGCTTCCCAGCTCTTTTTCCAGTATACCGTTTACCTTCTCCATTAATACAATGCTGCTAGCTTCCATTACATACTCCTCCAGCTAAAATTCAAGCTTTTCTTCTATATAAGCAGTAAGCTTATCAATAGGCATTCTTACCTGCTCCATTGTATCCCTGTCCCTGACTGTTACACAGTTATCCTCCTGGGACTGGAAGTCATAAGTTATACAGAAAGGAGTGCCTATTTCATCCTCTCTTCTATACCTCTTTCCTATGCTTCCTGCCTCATCATAATCCACAACAAACTTCTTTGCAAGCATGGAATAAACCTCCATTGCTCCTTCAGATAGTTTCTTTGAGAGGGGAAGTACAGCTGCCTTTATAGGTGCCAGTGCCGGATGGAGCCTTAAAACGGTTCTTGTATCCTTCTCGTCTAAAACCTCTTCATCATATGCATCAACCAGGAAGGCTAATGCAACCCTGTCTGCACCAACTGAAGGCTCTATACAATATGGAACTATTTTTTCTCCTGTCTGAGGATCTGTATATACAAGGTCCTGTCCGGAGTGGTTAATATGCTGCTTTAAATCAAAGTCCGTTCTGTCAGCAATTCCCCAAAGCTCTCCCCATCCAAATGGGAACAGGTACTCTATATCTGTAGTAGCATTGCTATAGTGGGACAGCTCTTCCTTCTCATGGTCCCTGAGCCTCATGTATTCTTCATTCATGCCAAGTGAAAGCAGGAAGTTTTTGCAGTATTCCTTCCAGTACTTAAACCATTCCATATCCTCACCAGGCTTGCAGAAGAATTCCAGCTCCATCTGCTCAAACTCCCTGGTCCTAAATGTAAAGTTACCAGGAGTTATTTCATTTCTAAAGGATTTACCTATCTGGCCGATTCCAAAAGGAAGCTTCTTTCTGGTAGTCCTGAGAACGTTTTTAAAGTTAACGAAAATTCCCTGAGCCGTTTCAGGCCTTAAGAACACCTGTGCCTTGGAATCCTCAGTAACTCCCTGATAGGTCTTAAACATAAGATTAAACTGCCTTATATCAGTAAAGTTATGAGCACCGCACTGTGGGCACTTTACATTGTTGCTTTCAATGTATTCCATCATCTTATCATTGCTCCAGCCATCTACTAATGGATTTTCCTCTCCATTATCCCTCATATGATCCTCTATAAGTTTGTCAGCCCTGTATCTGGTCTTGCATGCCTTGCAATCCATAAGAGGGTCGCTGAAGCCTCCTACATGGCCTGATGCCACCCATACCTCTGGGTTCATGAGTATTGCACAATCCACACCCACATTATAAGGGGATTCCTGTACAAACTTCTTCCACCATGCTTTTTTCACATTGTTTTTAAATTCAACTCCTAAAGGACCATAATCCCAGGTATTGGCCAATCCTCCGTATATTTCAGATCCTGGGAATATAAAACCTCTGCCCTTACACAGAGCAACTACCTTTTCCATACTTTTCTCTGTTGCCATAAAAATACCTCCTTTAATTTATAAAAATAAAAAAACCCCTCATCCCACTCAAGGGACGAAAGGTTTACTTCCGCGGTTCCACCCTTATTGGCTTAAAAGCCCTCTTTAAGGTCCTGCTCAGAGACTCCCTTCGCTGTTTCCCATAACCGGTCTCACACCACCACCGGCTCGCTAAGTATGGGTTTAACAGTTACTCCTTCTCCTCATTGCAAACATATCTCTTATTATTAAGAATCCTACCATATGAGATAAAATTCTTAACAGGCAAGAAAAAATCTTAATATTAATGATATCAAATATGTTTATTTTGTCAAGCCCCTTATTTATGGCTGCAGCCACTGCAGCCCCCGCAGCTGCCACAGCCCTTATCAGATGACTTTTCACAGCTTTTCTCAGGCTTAACATATGCCTCTATAGTAAATCCATCTTTACAGTAATCTATAAGAAGCACCTTAGCATATTTAGGCATATACTCCTTGTCGGTTATAAGTGCAACATCGTCTGCATAGGTCACCTCATCGTTAATTGTAGGGTCGTCAAAGGCAATTGCAAACTTCGCCCTGCAGCAGGTAGCCTGCTGTGCATATATTCTTACCTGAGGCTCTATACTATTTTTCGCTGCAATTTCCCTTATAGCGTCCTTTGCTGGACGGGTAATTATAATTTCCATGTATGCCCCTCCCAATGGCTCATGTTTATAGTAACCTAATACTATTAGTTTATACAAGCATGCTTTGCAAATTTTTTTTATTCTGATATACTTAAACTACGTCATTTATGGCAGCTGACAATACATTAAAAAAGGAATGGTGCTTATGATAAGGCTTTGGGGTAAAATAATTAAAGACCATCATATTGTAAAGCATATGGAGGTTGCTTGCAGCGAGGATATTGAATACCAGCAGCAGCTGAAAAAATGCATGACCGAGCTATGCTATAGCTTTGATATACAGCGGCCCTACTGGCTGCCCAAAAATCTCAAGGATTATAATGCCCGAAAAAAAACCTCGTTTAAACAGGACAACTTCATAGAGAAGATTGATTTCGATTATCTTGAAATAGAGGTTATGGAAGAGGAATAAAATTAAGGTGGCTAGTAAGTTTTACCAGTCACCTTCTTTTATAAACTATTCCTGCTGTATTGCAAACCTTTCCAATGTG